>JBIIGI010000002.1:0-74212 GCA_044236545.1 Chthoniobacterales bacterium | reverse complement strand
GACTCGGCCCTTCAGGCCGCGCTGGAAGTGCGCCAGCGCTCCCAATGCCGGCAGGAGCTGGAGTCGTGCCTCGCCTACTGTCAGGTCGATCTCCCCGGGGATACCCCCCGCATCCTGGAAGCCGAGACGAACAATGGCATGCGCGTGGAGGAGTCCGTGGTTCCCTATCCGCTCACTGATGGAAAGGGGCGAGAGATCACGGGGCTCAAGAAACTGACGATCACCACGAAGCTCGGCAAACAGAGTGATCATGCCGAAATCCTGATCTACCGACCATGATGCTGAGTCGCTTCATCAAGCCTTCTGCGCTCCGTTCCCACCGGAGCGGGTTCACGCTGCTTGAGGTGGTGCTTTCCATGGGCATCATGGCCCTGCTGGCGGCCTCGGTCTACGCGATCGTCGGATCGGCGATCGGAGCCTCCCGCACCGCGATGGAGGAGCAGTTGGCCATGCGTCGCCTGGACTCCTTCCTGCGCGTCACCCGGCAGGCCTTCCTGAATCTTCCCGCCGAGGGAACGGTGAGTCTGGAAGTGGCCCGCACCAGGGGTGGTGAACCGGAACCTCAACTTTTTCTTGGAAACGCGCAGGGTCTGTTCGGCCTTCCGAGCCTCGGGGGAGGAACCGTGGTCCTTGCCGCGAGGCCCCGCTCGGACGGAACGCGCACCCTGACGCTGCTTAGGATCCCGGCAAAGGCGTCCCCGAGGGAGCGTGAGGAGGCTCTTGCCGCCCCGGGCATCCCGCTGCTTCCCAAGATCCGCAAACCCCGCTGGTCCTTTTACGAGAACGGAGGATGGAAAGAGGAGTTGCCGGCCGGCAGTCCCCGCCCCTCGCTCGTGCAGCTGCAGATGGACATCGACGGGCTTCCCCGGTTGATGGAGGTCATCTTTTACGTCCCGCCGCTCGTGCCGCCTCCTGCGGCTCCCGCGGAGTCCCCGGCCCCCGAGGCGGATGCTTCGCCCTCCCCCTCACCGAACCCTTCTCCGGACCAATGAGAAGCCGACCCTGTTCCAAGAATGAACGGATCACCCGATCCGGCATGGCCCTTCCGATGGTTCTCTGGGCGATCGCCCTGCTTGCGGGTGTGACCCTCCTGCTTGCCGGCATCATCGAGGGATGGATCTCCGAGGAGACCCGTGCGGGAAAACTCTTCCGTGCCAGGCAGCAGGCCCTCTCCGGCATCGCGGTGGCGATGAACCCGGGTGTTCCTCCGGGCGATCCGATCCTGGAGCAAAAAACCAAGGAGGGGGAGGAGGGGTACCGGGTCGTGATCAAGGATGAGTCGGGGCTGATCAATCCGAACACCTGGCTTGCGGCCTCTCCCGACCGCCGCGACCTGTTCAGACGGCTATTCGCCGCATGGGGGCTGGACATCAATGCCTGCGACGCGGCGGCGGACGGTCTCTACGACTGGCAGAGTCCGAGTCCCTTCCGCTCTCTTCGCGGGGCGAAGAAACCGGAATACGACGCGGCCGGCAAATCGGGTCTCCCTCCCGGCGCCCCCTTCCTCTCCCCCGCCGAGATGGAGCTGGTGATCGGCTTCGACCCGGTACGGAAAGCGCGGCCCGATTGGCGCTCGTATTTCACGACCCTGCACAACGGCAAGATCAACATTCTCCATGCACCGAAGCCGATCCTCACGGACCTGCTCGGCCTCCCCCAGGATCAGGCTCATGCGTGGATCACCCTGCGCAACGGCAAGGACGGCATTGAGTCGAGCGGCGATGAACCGAAGGTCCCCACCGCGGCCAAGGCCGCCGACCTCATCGGCGCCAAGGGTGCCCAGCGGTCGCTGATTATCGACGCCTGCGATGTGGCTGGCGGGGTGCGACGCATCGAGAGCACCGGCTTCTGCCACGGCGTGACTCACCTCATCACGGTGATCGTCAGCGGCGAATCGACGGAAGTTCCCCTAGAAGGAGCGACCATGCTAGGGTGGTCCGAACAATGAACCCCGCCACGGACATCAAGGCCCCCGGAGAGACGACGGAGTCGCTGGTTCCCTCCGGAAAAGCGAAGGGCGGGGTGGTGCTGGAGAGGCCCGGTCAGGAAGCGGGGACCTGGCAACGGTGGCATCTCCCTCCGGAGGGGGATCCGGAACTCCTCGGAAATACGACACGCCTTGCCACCCGGATGCACCGCGTGATTGCCCTCCCCTCCTCCTCTCTTTTCTCATGGCCCCTCTGGATCGCCGCCGAGGGGGATGTCGGGGCGTTGGTCCGCATGGAGCTTTCCGGCCGTCATCTCCTCAAGCGCGGCATGGAGGATTCCCTCGTCATGATTCCCGTGTTGAAGCACGAAGGCCGGCGCCTGATCCTGGCCGTGGCGCCCGAGGAGCCCTTCCCCGAGGAGGGCATGCCCGCGAACTGGAAGGAAGCAACACGATTCGAGTTTCCTGCCAGAATCCACGGTGGGGCGGAGGGTAGTGACCTGATCCTCTGGCTGGAATGGGGAACGATCCAGGCGGCGTTTTACCGCGAGGGGAAAGTGGTCTGGTTCAGCGGACTCCGTGAGCAAGGACTCACGGGCCTGCTCCGGAGGGTCTCCCTGAGGCTTCTCGCCGAGGGGGTGCTGGAACATCCGCCAGCCACCGTCCGGATCGAGGGGGTGCCGGCGGAACTCACGGCGGCCTATGCCGAGGAACTTGGCCAGGCCTTTCCGGGAGCAGACATCCACCGGGTCCTCGTCCCCCCGGCCCCCTGGTGGGGTGGGGAGCGCCGCGTACCCCGCCCTCGCCGTCGCTCATCGCCTCCCGATCCGCCACACCTTCCGGAAGAACCCTTTGACATCCCCCCCTCCGGAGCACGCCTCCAGCGCGCCAGTCACGGCAGGCGCGAGAAACTGCTCTCCCTGGCCATCATCATGGCCTTCCTTTACCTCCTGCTTCTGATCTGGGGAGCGGGAGATCTCCTGATCCGCAGGAACGCCTTGAAAAAAATCCGCGCCGAAATCGCCGGCATTGAGGCCGCGGCCCAGGAGGCCAACAACCAGTCGCAGAAGTGGCGGGGCCTCCGTTCGGCCATCGACCCGACAACCTATGCGCTCGACCTGCTGGCGGCGGTTGCCACCCCCACCGAGGGGGGAAAGGTACGCCTCACCCGCGTCTCCCTGGAGCAGGGGCGCCTGCAACTCTCCGGTGAGGCGACCGACGTGACGCAGGCGTACGGCTTCATCGAGCAACTCAAAAAAAATCCACTTCTCCGGGATTATGACTGGAACGCCGGGCAACCGCAGCTTGCCGGAAAGAACAGCGTGCGCTTTGACATGGAGGGAACCAAATCCGATGCGACCACTGGCACAAAGTGAAAAGACTCTCTTCCTGATCCTGTGCGGGGTGCTCTTCATCGCCCTGAACCTGCTCGGATTGCGCGCCTTCCTGCAGGCGAGGAGCAGGGAACTGCAGGCCATCGTGGCCGCAAGGAACGATCTGGCAGCGGACCGCAGTCTCCTGGAAGTCGGCGCAGCGCTCCGCCCCGCAATGAAGTGGATCGAATCACATCCGATGCCTCAACTAGCTCCCGAGGAGGCCAGTGCGCGGTTGCTGAAATCTCAACGGGAGGAGGCCGAGCGCGCGGGCCTCAAGGTCACCGAGGAGAACCTGCTACCTTCGCAGGAAGGCGAGCAGGGCTCAACGGTTGCCGTGGCCGCGAAACTCTCCGGTCCCTTTGACGGTGTCGTCCGCTTTCTGTTTGCCCTGCAGACCCCCACGGAGTGGCGTTCCGTGGAGAAATTGACATTGCGAAGCGATGCCCAGCCCCCCAATGTGGTCGCTGATCTGGAAATACGGCAGTATTTCCGACCGAAGGCTCCCGGAATCCCCTCGCAGGAACCCACCGCTCCATGAAGCGCGCCAATCCCAACGCACTAAGGAACCGCGGTTCCCTAAGCCTCCAGGCCAGGCGTCTCTCCATCCTTCTTGCCTTCGCTGTCTTCTCCCTGACTGACAACTCCACGGCCTCTTCCAAATCATCCGAATCCGCTCCTTGGGAGAAAGAGCGTCAACTGACCGATTTCCAGTCCCTGCTGAAACACTCTCCCTTCAGCTTGCCGACCGCCGAGGAGAGTTCGCCGCTGTCCGAACGGTATGCCCTGACCGGAATCATCACCATCGGAGGGGAAGAGCAGGTCTTTGTCTTCGACCGCACCGACCAGAGCCGCGAACTTCTGGGCCACAAGCCGAATTCCAAGAACATGGCCCTTCTCTCGATCCTCAGGGAAGGGGATGCGGCCAAGACAAAGGCGTCTATTCAGGTGGGAGGCGAGATCGGTTCCATCGGCTATCTTGACGCCACACCGCAGCAGGCCGCCCAACCAATGGTCCAGGCACCCGCCGGCACACCCTCCCCGCAGGGAGGATCCGCCGGCGTCCGGCTCCCCCCCCTTCCAAAGCTACCCCAACAGCCCTCCAATACTCCGCCGACACGCCGGATCATCCGGCGACCCATCGTCACCCCTCCACAAGCCCAACCAGCCTCACCATGACCCCTTCAACCGCAATTTCGCCCCTCCTCCTCATGCTGGCTGCGGCGGTGATACTCTTCACCTCTCCGCTCACCGCTCAACCGCTCCCGAGCCCCGAATCACCGGTAACCCCCGTGGAAAGGAATCCCCCCACCCGCCAGGCCTCCCCGGCCCCCGAGGAGATGGTCTCCATCCAGTTTCCCCACACCTCGGTTGCCGAGGTTCTCACCGTCTACGAGAAACTCACGGGAAAGCGAATCATCCGCGATTCCAACCTCGCGGGGCCGGAACTTTCTATCATGGTCTCCGATCCGCTCCCGCAGAGCGAGGCCGTCTCCATGCTCGAAAGCTCACTACTGCTCAACGGCTACACCCTGGTGCCCGTGGATGAAAAGACCGTGAAGATCCTCGGGCCCAGCCGCCCTCCCCGTTCGGAGGGCCTCCCCCTCTACCAGGAAGAATCGCAACTCCCGCGTGAGGGGGACAAACTGGTGAGCTTTTACCAGACGCTCCGTTATCTATCGCCCGCCGAGGCCGTCGGAATCATCCAAGGCGTGATCCAATTGAATGCTTACGGTTCGCTCGTGGCCGTTCCGAACACCTCCGCGATCGTCATCACCGACAAGACACCCGTCATCCGCAAGGCTCTTGCCCTGCTGGATGTGGTCGACCGCGAACCGAGCCAGATCATCACGGAGTTCGTCCCTCTACAGCGGGCCGCCGCGGAAAAGGTCGTCGAGACCCTCAACCAGTTGTTCGGCGGCGGGTCTTCCACGGGGGGACAGCCGCCGCAGGGAGCCCAGGGAGCCGTTGTCGCGACGGGCGGCGAGGCACATCTCCTTAGCGGCAAGGCCCAATTCATCGCCGACAAAAGAACCAACAGGATCCTGATTGTCGTGAAGGCGGAAAATTACAAATACCTGCGGGATCTCATCAATAAACTCGACCAGGCCGTCACCTCGGACCAACCGCTGGTGCGCCCTCTCAACTACCTTTCGGTGACCGACCTCTTCCCCGTGCTCGTCGACATGCTTCGGGGCAAGGATGACACGGAACGGACCAGTGCGGCCGTGGGCGGCTCCCAGGCCCAGCCCACTCCGCAAAGCCAGAACCAAGGAGGGATGGGTGGAACGGGGGGCACGGGTGGATCCAGTAGCGCGGTAGCCAACACACCCGACCGCCTGGCGGAGGTGGCGCGACAGAGCGCCCCCCAATCGGCCACCATCGGCTCGACCAGCATCATCGCGGATGCCAGCGCCAACAGCGTCATCGTCTACGGCCCCCCTGAGAGCAAGGCCAAGGCTAAACAGATCATCGACCTTCTGGACCAGAGACCGAAGCAGGTCTATCTGGCCGCCGTCATCGGCCAACTCCGACTGGAGGAGGGAATGGACTACGGAGCCAACTGGTTTGCCAAGATCAACACCAGCGGCACCAACAACCTCATTGCCGGCGCCGTGACCGCCCCCTTTGCCGGCGCCCTGACCAACTTCATCACCTCGGGGATCACCAACGCCATCAGCGCTTTCCCCTCTTCACTGACCGGTCTCACCGTCTTCGGCACCATCGCCCAGGGCATCAACACCTACGCCCACTTCCTCGAGACCACGGGTAGGTTCCGGGTCCTCTCGCGTCCGGTCGTCTACACCAGCAACAACAAGAAGGCCTCGATCTTCTCGGGCGAAAACATCCCAGTTCCCGTTTCGTCGCTGACCAGCGTGACTCCCGGAACCGCGCCCGGTGCCTCATCCATCCAGGCCAACATCCAGTACCAACCGGTCGTCCTCAAGCTGGAGGTCATCCCGCTGATCAACTCCGACAAGGAGGTCAACCTGGTCATCGCCCAGCGCAATGACAAGGTCGGTACGAAAGTCAACGTGGGCGGCAACGAGGTTCCGAACATCCTGACCCAGGAACTGACCACCACGGTCCGAGTCCCGAACGGCTCCACGATCGTCCTGGGTGGGCTCATCACGGATGACAAGACGACCGATGATGCCGGCGTGCCATACATTAACCGGATTCCTGTTCTCGGTCCCTTGCTCGGTGGCCGGAGCAACAAGACCAGAAAGCGGAGCGAACTGGTCGTCATGATCCAGCCCATCGTGGTCGACACCAACGAGAGCATGGAAAGGGCAAGCATCCAGGAGGGTTCCGAGACGGAACTTGGAATGAAGGCAAGGGATCTGAAGCAAAAACTCAAGCCGACGCCGACACCCAGCCCTAAAAAGAAAAAATTCCAACTTTTCCAAACGCCGAAAATCGACAACTACTGAGACCATTCACGCGATTAGTCTGGTGGAATCGGCGAAGGGATTTTGGTGATGGGCTAGGCGACATCGAGTGCCGGGAGGCACGATGAAGCCTGTGCGACGCACAGCCCTTCAGGGCGAGGCCATCGGGGATGGCGAGGCAATACAGGGCCTTGGGAAAGGCCTGGATAGATCCCGCAATGGCGGGACCCGATAGGGCGAGCCGAGCTTGGAGCTAGCGAGTCAAAAGACCGAGGGCTATCTGAAGATAACCCGAGGGATAACAACAACGCCCATCGCCGAAAGAACCAGCTGATGCAACGAGAATAAGAGTGGAGATGGTATGAGACCCTCCACGGGGAGGAAGTCCGAACCCCGCAGGGCTCTCATCCCCTTGCGATCGTCACGGCGCAGACCTCTGCGGCCCCGGCTTCCATCAGCAGGGCGGCACAGGCATCGAGGGTTGCCCCCGTCGTGGCGACATCATCCACCAGCAGAAGGGTAGATTCCCGGGGAATCTTTCCACGAAGGACAAAGACATCCTTCATGTTTTCAAGCCGCTCTACCCGGTCGAAACGGGCCTGGGGTGCCGTGGCGCGGGTTCTTGAGAGCGGGGTGATCACCGGAATCCCAAGACGTTTTCCCATCTCCACCGCCAGCAGCGAGGCTTGGTTGAACTCCCTCTCCCTCTCGCGAAGGGGGTGGAGAGGAACCGCCACCACGGCGTCGAATGTTTTACCGGAAATCCTGGGATCCCCGAGCGCGCGCGCCATCAGGAGAGCGAGCAATGGCACCAGGCTCTGGTCGCGCCCGTACTTGAACCGGTGGATCAGATCACGGACCAACCCCTCATAACGGCAACCGGCCACGATCACCGAGAGATGCCATTGCCGATCCTCGCAGTTCGGGCAGAGAAAGAGCCCGGACATCGGATGGGAGCAGACCGGGCAGACGAATTCCGATGGCTCAACAATCAGTTCCCGGCACGCCCCGCAGAGCAACTTTCCATGGTTCCTTTCATCCCCATCCTTCCCCTCGTCCTCGAGGCGGCAGCCGCACGCTCCGCAGTGGGAAGGATAGAAAAGGGTGCGAAGAGCCCCGATCCCTTGCAAAAAGATTTCGGAAAAATCAACCACCGTGGCGGATGATCCCATGCTGAGCCGGTCGGGGACGCCGGCGCAGCAAAAGAACCGCCAGAACGGCGGCGCACAGAAGGGAGAGGAGCGGCGCCACCCCCACGGGGACAGCTCCATGACACTGGGAGGGCCCGGCCAGCGGGAGCATTGCTTCCGGGGAGGATGCCTGGAAGCGGGCCGCGCTGTTGAAGAGTTGCTGGCCGAAGACCCAGCTTCCATGAAGACCGACGGGAGCCCAGAGCGATCCGGTCCGGATCGTGAGCCAACCGAGCAGGATCCCCGCTGCAAAAAGCGTGGCGAACGCCCAACCCGTCAGTGACCATGCGGGGAGCGTGCTTCCAACGGCCCCCAACATCGCCAGACCGCTCCACCAGCAGGGTGGCATGGCCGTCGCCCCGTGAGCGGGGAGATTCAGGAAATGAACACCGGCGAAGAAAAGCGAGGAGAAGAGGAGAGCGGCGGCGGGTGTCATGATCCGGCGGAAAAATCCGAGCAGGACACCGCGGAAAAGGAATTCCTCGATCACCGCCACGGCCACGGCCGTCATCAGGATTCTGGGCAGCACGGAGGGTGACCAGACCGCGCTCAATCCGAAGGCGCCCGTCAGGAGAAGCACCGACTGGAGCAGGAGCGCGCAAAGGAGACCGGCGGACACACCGGTCGCCAGATCCCGCAAGGCGTGGTCGTTGCGGTGGAGACCAAACTCGGAGAGCGAGCGGATCCTCAACGAACGCAACAGCGGCAAGAGAAGAAGGATCGCCGCAACCTGCAGACTGCGCGTGAGGTAGCGATGGAAGGGCATCCTCTGAACCTCCCCGATCAGCCCCCCCATCAAGTCGGGAGGGAGCGCCTGAATCAGGTGCCAGGCCTGCGGCGCGGCCAGAGCCCCGCCAAGCAGGACAGCCGAGGCATAGAGAAAGATCTTCCCGAGTGGGCGCACGGAGGGAAAACTACCATCTTCGGCGGAATACGACCACTCTACTCTGCCTCAACCAGAAACAACCCGACACGACCATGAGAGGAAATCATGAATGGAAAGTCCGCGACGAGGATGGCGTGAAGCGCGAGATCCGAGTCATCAAAGAGGCCGGGCTCTTCCGTTTCCAGACCAAGCGGGATGACGCCGAAATCTGGACCTACTTCGACAACAGGAAAACCCGGCCGGACGCTTCGGATGTCCAGTCGCTCATCGAGGTGCTGGAGCGGAAATATCAGCGCAAACGCACGCCCTACAGCGACCTGCTGCTTGCCAGGAAGATGCTGGCCGACCTCCCGCAATGAGCGCCGCCGGCAGGGAGACCGAGGAACTGGCCGCCGCGGATTTCAGCCACCTCTGGCATCCCTTCACCCAGCAGCGGGAGTGGTGCTCGGAGGAACCACTCGTCATCGTCTCGGGAACCGGCGCGCTCCTTACCGACAGCCGCGGACGCAGCTACATCGACGGAAACAGCTCAATCTGGACCAATATCCACGGGCACTCCCACCCGCGAATCATCGAGGCCGTCGCCCGTCAGCTTGCCACGCTCGACCACACTTCCTTCCTGGGCACCACCCATCCCGCGGCCATCCGCTTGGCTGTCCGGCTTTCGGGGCTTTTTCCCGGCTCCCCCCTTCCCCGCGTCTTCTTCTCCGACAACGGATCCACCGCCGTCGAAGCCGCCCTCAAGATGTCGATCCAGTACTGGCAGCAGCGCGGAAATCCCCTCCGACGGCGCTTCGCAAGTTTCTCCAACGCCTACCATGGCGATACCGCGGGTGCCTCGAGCCTCGGCGGCATCGCCTCGTTCTTTGACCGCTTCGCGGGCATGCACTTTCCCGTCGAGCGCTTTGCAGATATGGAGGAGCTCTGCGCCTTCTCCCGTCCACAGGAACTGGCCGCCGTCGTCATTGAGCCGATCATCCAGGGAGTGGCCGGCATGCAGCCATGGCCCCAGGGAATGCTCCGGGAACTCCGCTCGTACTGCAATCGGACCGGGACGCTGCTGATCCTCGATGAAGTCATGACCGCATTCGGCCGGACGGGCACCATGTTCGCCTGCCAGCGTGAGGAGGTTGTTCCCGATCTGCTCTGTTGTGCCAAGGGGTTGACCGGCGGCGTCCTTCCCCTTGCCGCGACGCTGATCACGGAGGAAATCTACAGCGCTTTTCTCGGCACCCATGAGGAACAGAAAACCTTCCAATACGGGCACAGCTACACGGCCAACCCCCCGGCCTGCGCCGCCGCACTGGCCAACCTCTCCCTCTTTGAAGAGGAGAAAACGCTGGAACGACTCCAGCCCAAGATTGCCCATCTTGAAAACCGCCTGAAAAGCCTGCGCTCCATCCCTTGGGTGGCCGGGATCCGGCAGTGCGGCTTCATCGCCGGCATCGAGGTCATGAAGGATCCTCGCTCACTCACTCCCTTCCCATGGCAACATCAGACCGGAGCCATGATCTGCAAGGCGGCGAGAAAGCACGGACTCCTGACCCGCCCCGTCCGTGACACCCTTGTCCTCATGCCTCCCCTCTGCATCACGACGGAGCAGATCGACCTTGCCATCGAGGCGCTGGAAAAGGCGATCCTTGAGGTGTGCGGTCAGGAATTCGTTCCAAACGATCAACGGGGAACACCTCTCACTTAGATAGCCAGCGATCCATCGCGGAGTGGGAGGGATTACCGCAGCCTCCGGATCTCTCCTATCTTTTCCTGCGCGCGCCGTAGCTATAGCCCTTGAGCGTGCGGGCACCGCGGAGATTCTTGAGGACCTTGGCGGCCTCATCCTCCTGGAACAGCATGGTGAAGAGGTAAGGAAAGTTCTCCAGCTTTTCACGGGGAACCTTCTGGGCGATGAAGGACTCGATGGCCTTCACATGGGGAAGTTCCTCGGCGGTCATGATCGTGAAGGCATCCCCCTCACTCTGCGCCCTACCGGTACGGCCGATGCGGTGGACGTAATCCTCCGGATGCTGGGGCACGTCGTAGTTGATGACATGGCTGACGCCGGCGATATCGATGCCGCGGGCGGCGATGTCGGTGGCGATCATCACCTCGTAGCGCCCCGTCTTGAATCCTTCGAGCGCATCGACACGTTCCTGCTGGGAGCGGTTGGAATGCATCACGGCCACCTTGTGCTTTTCGTTCTCAAGTTGGCGCGCGATGCGGTCGGCACCGTCCTTGGTCCGGCAGAAGATGATGACGCTGTGATATTCGGTGCGGTCGAGCATCGCCTTGAGCAGGTCGAACTTCTGGGCCACAGCCACGGGATAGAACGCGTGCTTCACCGTCTCGGCGGCCGAACGACGGGCACCGATGGAGATCTTTCCGGGGTTGCGCAGGCACCAGGAGGAGAGGCGCTCGATCTCCTCGGGAATGGTTGCCGAGAAGAAGAGGGTCTGCCTCTCCTTGGGGCACTTCTCCACGATGCGGCGGACATCGGGAAGGAATCCCATGTCGAGCATCCGGTCGACCTCGTCGAGGACAAGAATCTCGAGGTCGGCGAAGCTGATCTCGCCCTGCTGCATGAAATCGAGCAGGCGCCCCGGCGTGGCGACGATGATGTCGGCTCCCTTGGCAAGGGCCTCGCGCTGGGCGCCATAACCGACTCCGCCGAAGATGACGACGGTGTTCAGGTCGGTGAATGCGGAAAACTCCTTGAAAGCCTCCTCCACTTGGAGCGCCAGTTCACGGGTCGGCTCCAGGATGAGGCAGCGGGTCTTGCCATTGGCTCTCTTGAGGCGGCTGAGGATCGGAAGGCCGAAGGCGGCGGTCTTTCCCGTGCCGGTCTGGGCGGAGGCGATGAGATCCCCCCCATTCATGGCAATGGGAATCGCCTGCGCCTGAATCGGCGACGGCTCCACATAACCCATCCTCTGCGCGCCGTGGACAACGGCTTCCTCTAGTCCTAGATCCTGAAATGACATGAAAGTTCAGAATGACCGACTAACGGATATCACACCAGCTTATTTGGGAAGGCTCCTCCCGGAAGGCGAGCGCCCCATGGCAGTGCTCGTCCATCATCCAATGCATGCCTTGCCATCGGTCGGAGCCGATCAGGATCTCCACCCCCGCATCATCCGCGTCCTTTCCCGCAAGAACGCGAGTGGAATCCATCAGATTTGACAATCCCCGCCCGTCGGCCTTGATGGCGGCCTCCCTGCAGGTCCAGAGTTTGAAGAAGAGGTCGATCTCCCCTGATTCCCGAACAGCCAGGGCCTCCTCCGGGGAAAAGAAGCGCGATGCCAGGGCCATGGCGTCCACCTGCCGCATGCGTTCGAGATCGAGACCCACGGCGGATCGGGAGAATGCCACAGCGATACAATCCGAGGTATGGGAGATGCTGAAATGCACGTCCTCGGCGGGCTCAAGCCGGGGCTTCCCGTTTTCATCGGGAACAATTTCCAAATCCAACGGGGACACTCCGATCCATGATGATATCACGGACCGCAGGATACGACGTGCGGCCGTGAAGCGAAGGCGTGCCTCGACGGAGGTCATCGACTGCGCCCGGCGGCTCTCTGCATGGCTCAGGGGAATCCCCTCAAGCGACGCGAGATCACCCGCAATGACGAGGATCTCATCCCGGGAAAGCTCTCCCGGAACAATGCTAACGGACGTGAACAGCGATCGCATTTTTAAAAATTAATACTTGCCATGCAACAAAGCTTATAAAATAACAAAGTTTGTTATGAACATCACAAACATTAGCAGCAACGCGTTGAAGAACCTTATCAAGCTCACCCAGCGCAAGGAAGGTCTTCTTCGTGAAATCGAAAAGATCGAGCATCAGCTCTCCTCCCTGCTCACCGGCAAGCCCGGCAGCACCACCGGAAAGCGCCGCGGCCGCCCCGCCAAAGCCAAGAAGGCCGGTCGTCCCGCAAAGGCTGCGAAAGCAACCAAGGGGAGTTCGACCACCAAGCGCGCCCCGCGCGGCGCTCTGAAAAAGAAAATTTTTTCCGCCCTCAAGGCCGCCGGAGATGCCGGGATGAAGGTGCCCGATCTCTCCAAGAAGATCGGGGCCAAGAGCCAGAACGTGCATGTCTGGTTCAGCAGCACCGGAAAGAAACTTCCCGAGATCAAGCGCATCGGAAAGGGCCACTTCAAGCTCCAGGCAAAGTAATAACTAAGCGGATTGCTTAGGAACCGATGGTTCCTTAAATTGTTGATACCGGTGAAAGGTCAAATGCCTTTCACCGGTATTTTTTTGGCCGTGCGGTAGAGATGGATCGCCTCGGCCGTCCCCTCCCCGGCCTCGAGCAGGGAGACATGACCGCCCGCCCTTGCGACGGCCTCCTTGACGCTGGGATGGGCATTGGAGGGACAGGCCACCATGGCGGCCACCCGGCCGAAGAGCATCGAAAGGTCATTCTGATGATCGCCCACCGCGAGAATCCCCTCCGTGGGGGTGTCGAGGAGGCGACTGAGCTCGGCCAGAGTGCTTCCCTTGTCGTAACGGCGATGGCAGAAACGCAGGTAGATATTGCTGCGCTGGTAATGGAAATCCGACGGCCTTCCAGGAAGGGAAAGCAATTCAGTGATCACCTCGTCGAGCTGTTCCTCACTGCTGGCGGCAAGTCCCTCCGGGACATCGCCGACATTTTCGAGCACCCTGACTCCGGGATAACGCCCCGCCAAGGCTAAGATCCGCCCGAAGAACTCCCCTGATTGACTGAAGAGAAGATCGTGGTGTTCCGTGCAGATGCGGTTCCAGTCACCGTAGTCATGCCAGCCTCCACGACCGTCCGGTTTGTGGATGTGCCGCTCGCTGGTGAGGATGTAATGGGGCATGCCGGGGGGGGCGAGTTGCCTGATCCCTTCCAACGCGCTCTCCAGCGAGCGCCCCGTGTTCACTGCCCAAAGGGCTCCCTCACGCAGGACCGAGGTGAGTTCGGTGGCCAGAGCCGGGGCGCATTGCTCACCCCAAGCCCCCCCCGCCAGAGTTCCGTCAAAATCGGTGCTTAAAAGTCTGATCGGCATCGGGAGACTTTTCCCGCGAGCGTGCCTCTTCGCAATCTGCAAATTGTGATCCAAGGAAAGCAATTTGGGGATTACCCTCGCGCCCACTCGCAATGTGTTCATTTTTTCATAATCCCCCATTGACACGCCACCTTCCGCAGGACATTCTCACCGACCCTATTCCTTAAGACTTTATCACGACATGAAGCGCACCTACCAACCTTCCAAGCGCACGCGCAAACGCCAGTTCGGCTTCCGTGCCCGCATGCAGACCAAAGGCGGTCGCGCCATCTTGAGCCGTCGTCGTCAACGCGGACGCAAGCGTCTCCTGCCGAAGGGGGTCGAAGTCCATTACGCACGCCACACCCAAGCCTAGCCTGAACTTGCCGCGTTCTTCGCGGCTTCGTTCGGGATACCAGCACTCGAGGGTTCGGACGGCGGGCCTTTCTTTTCACGGGGCCTTCCTCAGGATGGGGGTTCTGGAATCCGGTGAAAACGGAACTCAGGGTGCCGTTGTTGTTTCCCGGCGCGTAGGACCCGCCGTGGTCAGGAACAGGGTGAAGCGTCGCCTGAGGGAAATCTTCCGCCACCAACTCCCCCGGTTGAAGAACGGTCTGTGGCTTGTGATCACCGCCAAACCATCCGCCGCCACAGCAAGCTCGGAGGCATTCCTCTCGGAATGGTTGCGTCTTGGCAGGCGTCTCTCTATTTTCGCCGACTCCTGAACTGCTTCTCAAAAAAGCATCCTTATGTCCTTCCTGCTTCGCATCCCGATCCATCTCTACAGATGGATGATCTCCCCCACGCTCCATGCGATGGCAGGCGGAACCGGTTGCGGATGTCGCTTCCATCCGAGTTGCTCTGCCTATGCGCTGGAGGCACTCCGGACCCACGGCTCCCTGACAGGCCTCCGACTTTCGATCCTGCGCATCTCAAAGTGCCACCCATGGAATGAGGGCGGCCTTGATCCGGTGCCGGAATCTAGAAACCTGAAATTTGATATCTGAAACCTGATTTAAGTTACTTTCCAACCTTTCAAAACTTCAGCCTTCAGCCTTAAAAACTCTCCTTATGTTCGACCGCACCACCTGGATCGCCATCGCCCTATCCGTCGCAGGACTTGTCGGTTGGCAGTATTACTATAGCAAGACCTACGCCCCCTATATCGCGAGGCAGGCCGAGGAGCAAAGGATTGCCAAGCAAAAGGTGGAGGCCTCCAAGTCCTCAACTCCGACAAAGCCCGCGACTTCTCCCGCAGACGTACCGGCGCCTGCTCCGGCAACCGCAGCCACCCTGGCCATCCCCTCGCTCTCGACCAAGCGTGAGACTCTCGACACCAGTCGCGCGGAGTATCTCTTCGCCGGCAACACGGGAGGCATCGAGACGGTGACGCTCTTCCTCCATCTGGGAGTCAACCAACAGAGCCTTCTTTTGAAGAATGACCAGGCCCTCCCCATCGGAACCCTCTGCGATGCGAACGGCACACCGGTCACCGGTTTCACGATGGATGCTGACAAGTCACGCGCATCCGCATGCTTCCGACTCTCCGCCCCGGGTGGCCTCTCCATCACCAAGAGCTTCTCCCTGCCTCAGGGTGGAACCTCTCCCGAGGAGTACCTCATCGCTCTGGACGTGACATTCCGCAATACCGGCTCCTCCCCCCTTACCCTCCCAGGCTACAGCATTGCGGCGGGAGGTCAGGCTCCCGTCCACACGAGTGACCTGCCGACCTACACCTGCTTCGACTGGTTTCGTGAAGGAAAGATGAATTCCATCGACGTGAACTGGTTTGAGGCCGGCACAATCCCTCTGATCGGCATCCAGACGCGGCCGGGGCGCGACCTCTACAGCCAGTCGGAATCAGGCATCAGGTGGGCCTCCGTCACAAGCCAGTATTTCTGCACCATCATCACCGCCCCGAAGGACCAGCCGGGATCCGGCGTCTGGGCGCGCCGCTACGATGCGGAAAAAAATGGCGCGACGGAAGGGGGGCAGCCCATTCACGGAATCTCGGGTGGACTCGGCACCGGACCGATCAGCCTGGCCCCGGGGGAGAGCGTCGTGCGCCGCTATACCATCTATGCCGGACCCAAGGATTTCACAGCCCTTGGGAAGCTCGGTGACGACCAGCAGAAGGTCATGAACTTCGGCATGTTCCACCTCGTCTCCGAGTTCCTCCTCTGGGCGATGAACGGGCTCAAGGGGGTGCTTGGAAACTACGCCGCCTCCATCATTGTTCTCACGATCCTGATCAAGTCGGCCCTCTGGCCCCTCCAGAACAAGGCGACCTCCTCCATGAAGAGGATGCAACTGCTTTCGCCGCGGATGACTGAACTCCGGGAGAAGTACAAGGATGATCCGACCAAAATGAACGAAGAGCTGATGAAGCTCTACAAGCAGTACGGCGTGAATCCCTTGGGAGGCTGCCTCCCGATGCTCATCCAGATCCCGATCTTCTTCGGGTTCTACTCCATGCTCGGAAGCGCGATCGAGCTTCGCAACAGCCACTTCCTCTGGATCCAGGATCTTTCCCAGCCTGACACGATCGCACACTTCCTTGGATTCCCGATCAACCTGCTGCCAATCATCATGGCGGGCACCATGCTCTGGCAGATGGCGATCTCGCCACAAAGCGGCGACGCCGTCCAGCAACGCATGATGTACTTCATGCCGGTGATCTTCCTGGCGTTCTGCTATAATTATGCATCGGGACTTGCCCTCTATTGGACAACGCAGAATATCTTTTCCATTGTGCAACTCTACTTGACCCGCAATCAGCCGCTTCCCACCCTGGAAAAGGTCGCCGCGCCGACAAAGGGAAGGAACGGCGGTGGTTCCGGAAAGAAACGCTGAACATTCAAGCACCCCGCGAGCGATGAACCAGACCCCCCGCGAAATTCTGGACACCATCCTCGGACACCTCGGTTTCTTCGTGGAGGTCGAGGAGCAGGAAAGGGACGGTCATCTCGTCCTTCAGATCAGGACCGCTGAACCCGGTCGGCTTATAGGCCGAAGGGACGAGACACTCGAGAGCCTTCAGCTTCTGGTCAACCGCATCCTCTTTTCCATGACCCCTCGCGACCAACCTCTCCCCAGAGTCATCGTCGATGTGGAGCATCACCGGAGCATGCGCGATGATGCCTTCCTCCAGCGCATCCGGATGCTTGCCGAGGCCGTTCGTGAGCATGGACGCCCCATCGAGACAGAACCCCTCAATTCCTACGACCGCCGGCTTGTCCACAACGCCTACCGTGAGGATGCGGAACTTGCGACCGAGAGCCCGGAGGGAACGGATAAGATCAAGAGGATAACGATCCGCAGGCGCGGATGAGGGAGGGGCCTTCCGCGAGCCGCTTGGAATTTCCCACCTCCGCTACTCCAAAATTTCCAAACCCGCTTTCTTCCCGTGCTTCTCAGCGGCGGCGGAGAGGAGATCCCTGATGGCCTTGATCGTGCCTCCACCCTTGCCGATCAAGCGACCGACGTCGCTCTGGCGCATGGAGAGAAGGTAAGTGGTCTTCTCCCCGTCCTGCCGATGGGTGATCGCCACCTCATCGGGGTTTTCGACGAGTTGCTGCACCACGTAGCGCAGGAACTCGTCCATGGGAAATCAATCAGGCTGCCGCACCCGAGGCCTTTCTGGCCTTGGTGATGAAGCTCTGCACCGTCTGGGAGGGACGGGCTCCGACGCTGAGCCAATACTCGGCGCGCTCGAGGTCGATCTTGTGGTTGTCACCGGCCTGCTTCGGGTCGTAGTGACCGATGAGCTCGATGAACTTGCCGTCACGCGGGCTGCGCTGGTCGGCCACCGCGATGCGGTAGAAAGGATGGTTGCGGGCGCCTTCGCGGCGGAGTCGGATTGCTACTGCCATGGGAGTCGGGTCGGTAAGGAGTTATTTGGGGCGAGGCCGGGCATTCCGCCGGAGGCGAAACGTGACATCATTTTTTTCATTTTTCCTGTGTTCTTGGCCAGTTTTTTCATCTGACCAAACCTCAGGAGGAGGCTGTTGACCTCAGTGACTGAATTTCCACTGCCGCGGGCGATTCGCTGGCGACGGCGCGCGTTGAGGATCTCGGGGCGCTTCCGTTCGCCGGGCGTCATGGATAGAATGATCGCCTCGACCCGCTGCAGTTCTTTTCCGTTCACTGCGGGACTAGGGAGATTAGCGGCACCGGGGAGCATGCCAAGCAGATTTTCTAGGGGGCCCATCCGCTTGATCATCCGCAACTGGCTGAGGAAATCCTCCAGGTCGAAGGAGGCGCTCTTCATTTTGGCCTCCAATCGGCCCATTTCCTCCATCTCGACGGCCTCGGCCGCCTTCTCGACAAAGCTGACGATATCCCCCATCCCGAGGATCCGCCCGGCCAGCCTCTCGGGGTGGAACGGCTCGAACTGCTCCACCTTCTCGCCGACGCCGGCGAATTTGATCGGCTGTCCGGTCACCGATCTGAGGGAGAGGGCGGCACCACCACGGGCGTCACCGTCGAGCTTCGTCAGGATCAGGCCGGTGAGGCCGAGGGCGGCATGGAACTTCTCGGCGACGCTGACCGCCTGCTGACCGGTGGCGGCATCACAGACGAGGAGAATCTCCTGGGGGCGGAGCAGTTCCTTGAGGTGAACGAGTTCCCCGACGAGCGAGTCGTCGATCTCTCGGCGGCCGGCGGTGTCGTAAATCTCGACATTGCCCCCCTGGGTCTCGCACCATGAGAGGGCTCTCCGGGCTGCAGCCAGGACATCCTTCTCGGCGGGATCGGGACGGAAGACCGGCACCTCGATCTGCTCACCCAGGGTGGCGAGTTGGTCGATGGCGGCTGGACGCACCAGATCGAGGGCGACCAGCAGGGGTGAGCGTGGAGTCTCTCCCTTGAGGGTGCTGAAGAGTCCGGGGTTCTTGAGGAGTCGGGCGAGCTTGGCCGAGGAGGTGGTCTTGCCGGCGCCGTTGAGGCCGACCACAAGAATCCTGGTTGGCTTGCCGAAATTGATCGGGGAGGCATCCCCGCCGAGGAGTGCCGTCAGCTCATCCTGGAAGATTTTGACGATCTGCTGACCTGGGGTGACGCTCTTGAGTACCTCCTCGCCCAGCGCTCGCTGCTTGACCTTGTCGATGAACTCCTTGGCCACGGTGAAGTGGACGTCGGCGTCGAGCAGGGCGAGGCGCACCTCCCTCAGCGCATCGGTGATGTTCGACTCGGAGAGTCGTCCATGACCACGGAGGTTCTTGAAGGTCTGCTGGAGCTTGTCTGAAAGGGTGGAGAACATGGATGCGGGAAGTCGAGCGACGAGGGACGAGAGTCGAGAGCTGATATAATTAACCCAAGACTCCGGAACTTTCCACCTCCGACAGTGTCACCGGAGCCGAACAGGTGAAGTTCTCGCAGCGGTAGAGAGCCGCCTTCCCATCGACGGGTTTCATGCCGGCAAGGGAAGGAACCCTCTCCGCCAGCCAGGCCTGCCCCTCTCCCCCATCCGCCAGCAGGATGACCTGATCGGGATGGAATCCCTTCCGGGCAGATGCGATCAATGCCTGCGTATCGGCCTCACCGGGTGCGCCTGCAATCACGATCTGGCGCCCCGAAGAGAGGCTCGATCCCAGGGCGACGAGCAACTGCGGGACCGCGGCCGGCATGGAGTCGAGCGTCCGGCCGGAGAGAGCAAAGATCCGTTCCGCTTTCGTAGCCGCGGCCTCATCGCCAAGCATTCTTGAGAAGCGCAGGAGATTGAGCGCCGCCACGGAATTCGCCGAGGGTTCCGCACCGTCGTAGTCTTCCTTGAGACGCACGAGGAGATGAGGATCCCCCTCGGCACTGCTGAAATAGCCCCCCTCCCGCTCATCCCAGAATAGACGATCCATGACCCCCTGCAGATCGACCGCCCACTGCAGCCAGTAGATCGAAAAAGTCGCCTCGTAGAGATCAAGGAGCCCCTGAATCAGGAAGGCGTAATCCTCCGCAAATCCGGTCTCAAGCACCTTCCCCTCGCGCCAACTGCGGCGCAGTTCACCTGATACAGGATCGGTGAGATGCCCCTTGATGAAATCCGCCGCCTTCACGGCGGCTTCGACATAACCCTCATCGCCCAAGGCCGCGCCGACCCGGGCAAAGGCCGAGATCATGAGCCCGTTCCAAGCGCAGAGGATCTTGTCGTCGAGGTGCGGATGCGGACGCTTCTCACGGATCTCCGCAAGGATCCGCCGGGATTGCTCCAGTGAACGGATCGCCGCCTCTTCGGAGAGGCCGACTGCGGCGGCGCTTTCCTCGATGGAAGCCTGCTCCATCAGGACGTTCTTGCCCGTGAGTTCCCCATGCGGATCGCTCGAGGGATCGACATTCCCTCCGGCAAGCACCCCGTAATGACGGCAGAAGAGAGCCGCAGCTTCCGGCGCAAGCGCCTCCTCGATCTCCTCCTTGGTCCAGACAAAGAAAGCCCCCTCGGCATGCTCGCTCGATCCGTGCCTGAGCAGACTGTCGGCATCCTCGGCCGAATAAAACCCTCCCTCCGGAGCCGTCATCTCCCGCCGCACATAATCGAGGATGTCCCGGATAATGGCCTCCTGCTCCTCCCCGCCCGACATCTGCCAGGTCTCCAGATAGGAGATGGCCAACTGTGCCTGATCGTAGAGCATCTTCTCGAAATGCGGCACATGCCAGGAGCGGTCCACCGAGTAGCGGTGAAACCCGCCTCCGAGGTGATCATGGATTCCTCCGGAGGCCATGCGCTGCAACGTTTCGAGAACCATGCGGAAACAGCGCTCGCCCGTCGTTTTGTCCGAGCCGTGTACCCGGCAGGCTTCCCGAAACAGGAAATAGAGAACCGAGGGGCGGGGGAACTTCGGAGCGGATCCGAATCCCCCCCACTGCTCGTCGTAGGTTCGCAGGAAATACTCCGTGGCACGATTCAGCGGCCCCTCACCGGGAGCGCTTCGGGAAACCTCAGATCTCGCGCTCTCCTGCAGGGCTGCAAGCGAACGCGCCGCCTCCGCCTCGATCTTTTCCGGGCTCTCCCTCCAGAGTCCGGCAATCTGCAGCAGGATCGAGGGGAACCCTGCACGGCCATGCCTGTCCTCGGGAGGAAAGTAGGTGCCGCCGAAGAAGGGCTTCAACTCCGGGGTAAGCCAGACGCTCATCGGCCACCCGCCGCTTCCCGTGAGGCCCTGCACATAGGCCATGTAGAGCCGGTCGACATCGGGACGCTCCTCGCGATCGACCTTCACGTTGACGAAGTGCGCGTTCATCACCCGCGCGATCTCCGGACTCTCGAAGGACTCATGGGCCATCACATGGCACCAGTGGCAGGTCGAATAGCCGACCGAGAGAAAGATCGGCTTCCGCTCGCGACGCGCCCGGGCGAACGCCTCCTCACCCCAGGGATACCACTCCACGGGATTCTCGGCATGCTGCAGGAGGTAGGGGGAGGAGGTGGTGGTGAGGGAATTCATCGAAGAGGTGTTTAGTCTCTAGCGGTTTAGGCTTTAGGGCGGAGATAGCCGATTTAAGGACCCTAGAGTCTAGTGTCCTAGGGCCTAATCCCTCAGGAAAGCAGATCCGGCTGTGAGTCGGAGACTTTGTTTCTCGGCGTGGGGAGGCCGAGCTTCTGGTAGGCCTTGGGCATGGCGACGCGGCCCTGCGGGGTGCGCGAGAGATACCCCTGCATGATGAGGTAGGGCTCATGGACATCCTCGAGCGTGCCGGCCTCCTCGCCGACGGCGACTGCGAGCGAGTTGAGACCCACGGGGCCGCCGCCGAATTTATGGATGAGCGCCTCGATGATCCTCTGGTCCATCTCGTCGAAGCCATCGGCATCGATGTCGAGCATTTCGAGCGCCTTGGATGCGGAGTCCCTGTTCACGATGCCGCCGGCACGGACCTGGGCATAGTCACGAACCCAGCGCAGGAGATTGTTGGCGATTCGCGGCGTGCCGCGGGAGCGACGGGCCACCTCGAGCGCCCCCTCGTCATCGATCTGCATCTCGAGCAGTCCGCCGGTGCGAAGGACGATTTTCCGAAGCTCCTCGGCCTCGTAGTAGTCGAGACGGCAGTTCATCCCGAAACGTGAGCGCAAGGGTGAGCTGATCATGCCGGCGCGGGTGGTCGCCCCGATCAGGGTGAATCGGGCGAGGTTGAGCCGGACGCTGCGGGCATTGGGCCCCTGGTCGATCATGATGTCCACGCGGAAATCCTCCATCGCCGGGTAGAGGTACTCCTCGATCGCGGGCTGCAGCCGGTGGATCTCGTCGATGAAGAGGACGCCTCCGCGCGGCATCGTGGTGAGGAGCCCGGCAAGGTCGCCGGCCTTCTCGATGGTCGGGCCGCTCGTGGTGCGGACCTCGGCTCCCATGGCATTGCCCAGGATGTAGGCGAGGGTTGTCTTGCCGAGGCCGGGAGGGCCGCTCAGCAGGATGTGCTGGAGTGGTTCGTCGCGCTGCCGGGCCGCCTCGACAAGAAGCATCAGGCGCTCGATGGTCTTCGGTTGCCCGCAGAACTCCTCGAACATCGGGGGTCGCAGCGAGACATCGAACGGGGTGTCGGGCGACTCGGGGTCGATGGAAAAATCTTCGGAGTTCATGGATGGTCTGGATTAGGGAATTCCTTAGCGGCTTCCCAATGCCTCCTCGAAGGCGGAGAGTCCCGCACGGATCCCGTCAGGATCGCGCAGGAGGGAGGTGCCGACAAGGGCCGCATGGAAGCGGGTGGCCACCGAGGCGATATTGCCGGCATCCAGCCCGCTCTCGGCCACCCGGATCGTTCCCTCGGGAAGGCGGTCGATGAGTTCGAAGGTGTCGAGCCGTATGCTGAAATCTTTCTCAGAGGATCCGGTCGATCCCACGAATCCCCCTGATCCGACGGGGGCCTTGAATCGGCGGCTGTTGATTCCGACGATCCGCGCGCTTTTCGGAAGCGCCGCCACCTCCGCCTCGTCATGCACCTCGAAGAGGGCCTCCATGCCGAGTTCCAAGGCCAGTTCATGGAATCCCTTGAGCCGGGCCGCATCAAGGACACTGGCCATGAGGAGGATCGCATCGGCACCGAAGGCCCTCGCCTCACGGATCTGGTACTCGCCGATGATGAAATCCTTCCGGAGCACCGGCTTGGAGACCTGATTGCGGATGGAGCGGAGCCGCTCCATGCTTCCGCCGAAGTGACGGCTGTTGGTGAGGACCGAGAGGGCGCGCACGGAACCGCTCTCCTCATAGGCCAAGGGTGCCTCCGCGACATTTTCGGCACGCATCGGACCGACGCTCGGGGAGCATCCCTTGATTTCCGCGATCAGCCCGAAGCTCTTCTCCAGGGCCCCAGGCAAGGGACGCACCGGCGGGGCATCGGCAATCATCCCGCGTAGATCGGACTCGGAACGGAGACGCTTCGCCCCGGCAACCTCCTCCCGCACGTCGGCAAGAATCCGGTCAAGGATGGTGGGTGTGGCTTGAACGGACATGGAGAAGTCCTTTTAGGAATCCTTCAGGGAAGCCTTATTCCAACCTGATGGATTGGATCACGACATTCTGCACGGGGAAGTCGTTACTGTTGGCGGGTATTTGGCTGATGGCTTCCAGTATCTCGAGCCCCTCGGTAACGCGCCCAAAGACGGTGTACTGGCCATCGAGCGAGGGCAGGGGCTCAAGGCAGACATAGAATTGGCTGCCATTGGAAGAACGCGTCGGGTTGACGCCGTCGGGAAGACGTGACGCCGCGACGGCACCGCGCTCATGCTTGAGTCTGATCTCGGCGGGAACCGTGTATCCCGGCCCCCCGGTTCCGGAACGCTCGGACTCCCCGTGGCGGCTCTTGGGATCACCCGTCTGGACCAACCGGTGAGGAAAGATCCGGTGAAAGCGCATGCCGTCGTAGTAGTGACGGGCAACGAGTTGCTTGAAATTCCCCACGGTGCCCGGGGCGGCGTCCTCACGGAGCGCGATCACGACGCGCTGCGGCCTCCTTTCGTTGCGCATCTTGACCAGCATCACCGCAGTCCGTGAAGCGGCGACGGCACTACCGTCGTTGGAGGCGCATCCGGCAAGCAGCACGGAGGAGAGGAGAAAAAGGGCGAGGAGGTATCGGGAATTCATGAACCGGTGATGGATGTGATGGTGAGTTGAGTCCTCCCTCCGGTCAAGGGATCGAGGGCAAAAAGCGGACCGGAGCTTTCCCGTGGCAGGAAGGCCAGGGCAAGGGTGGCACCGGTGTCAAACTGCTCAGCCACGCTGGTCAACACGCCGACATCCTTCCCTTCGCCGCTGGCAACATGCATTCCTGCACGAAGAGCCGATCCAGCGGGAGCGGTCAGCAGGTGAAGCAGGCGGTTCACCCTTCCGATGCTCTTGAGACGGGAGATCACCTCCTGGCCGGGATAGCACGCGCGGTCATAATCAATGTGGGTGCGGTCAAGAAGCGCCTCGGGAGGAAGAATTTCCCCATCCAGTTCCGAGCCCTGGAAGGGAATGCAGTGCTCCAGGCGAAGTGCCTCCACCACGAGAGGATCGAGTAGCGGAGGGAGTTTCCTGGAGCCGATCCCGGCGAGTTCCACGTCGATTCCGGAAACGCCAAGACGCATCACCTGAAGCACCTTTGGAGGCTTGGAATCGTTGTTTTCGCCCGCATCTTGCCTCACCCAGTCCGTGGAGACCCGGCCGAAGAGGTGTGCCGCGGGGCGGGCCTTTTCCAGTGAAAGGGTCACATCATCGGCCACGATGTAACGTTCAAGGCGGGCCGGCAGCGACTCCTCCAGGGAGGGATCCGCTTCCAGCAGGAAATCCTCCCCTTCGCGATGGATCAGCAGGACGGCGCAGAGTTTCCCCCTTGGCGTCAGGAGACAGGCGGAGACCGCATCATCCTCACGCAGGCGGCCGAGATCACGGGTGACCTGCCCGTTGAGGTAGCGGAAAGCATCAGCCCCGGAGACGCGCACAACCAGACGCGATGGCAACAGGAAGGCCCCACCCTCTTTCCTGGCAAGGCTCAGTTGGGCCGCAAGTTCCTGCATCCGGAGGATGACGTCAGGGAGCAACCTGCCTGAAGCGGGCAAAGAATCCGAACAGCGGTTTTCCGGAAGGTGAGGAAGCCCCGTTGCTCACGGCGGAGGTGGATTCCGTCGATGACGGCATGGGGTTGCTTGGAGGCAGATCCTTCACGCTCCCTGAATAGGCGTAATGCCGCGCCAGTGAGGCAAAATCATCCTCCCCCCATCCGGCCTGAACGGCACCCATGAGGGCCCCCGAGGTGGCGGAGGTGGCCGGGAGATCGATCCCTTTCCCTTCCACAGAGCGAAGTGCGATTTGGAGATCCTTGAGCATGTTCTTGATGGAAAAGCGGGTGTCGAACTCCCCGGCAAGCATCAGGGGAAGCTTGGAGGAGATGACCCCCGAGTTCGCGACATTGTGCGAGAGCGCATCTCGGAGGGACTGGAGGGGCACCCCGCCGCGGTCAAGCAGTGCAAGCGCCTCGGCGAGCCCCTGTATCTGGGCGGCGCTGATCATGTTGGTGGCCACCTTGACATAGGTGGCCGATCCGATGGGTCCCATCGAAAGAATCTCCTTGGAAGAGGCCTCCAGAATGGGACGGGCACGGCTGATGACCTCCTCACTCCCGCCTAAATAATAGACCAACCGGCCTTCGGACGCGGCCTCGCGACTCCCGGTGAAAGGGGCATCGAGGAAGGATGCGCCCCGCTCGGCGACTAACCGCGCGGCCTCCAGGGTTTCCGCAGGACCCACGGTGGCATGATTCATGACCAAGTGATCCTCCCCGAGGGCTGGGGCCATGGAACGGATCACCTCGATCAGCGCCTCCCCGTCATGGACGAAGAGTTGGAGGATGTCGGCCGTCTCGGCGACCTCACGGGCTGAGGAGAGAAAGTTGGGCTCCGGACGCGGTGAACGGTTCCACGCCACGGTGGAAAAACCGCCGCGGCGCAGTTCCGCAGCGACACGACTTCCGATAATCCCGAGGCCGATGACCCCAACGGATGTCTTACGGGACGTCTCCATCGGGGTCCGGTCGGCAGGAGGTGGCTCGGATTACTTGGCGGGAGCTGCGGCGGACGCTGGACCGGGGAGGTTCACCTCGATCTTGGCGGCCTGGCGTAGTTCCTGCATGACACCCTTTAAGACTTCACGGCGTTTCTGGGCCTGAATGAAGGCCATGATCTGGTCCTTTGCCTCGGCGAAGGTCGCGGTGCCGGCGGGCTTCTTCTCGGTCACCTTGATGACATGGTAGCCGAACTTGGTCTTCACCGGGGTTGCGCTGACCGTACCGACTTTCTGGGCGAATGCTGCATCCGCGAACTCCGGCACCATACGGTCCTTCGGGAAGTAGCCGAGATCACCACCGCGTTCCTTGGCTCCGGGTTCCTCGGAAAGCTCGGTGGCAAGCTGCGGGAAGGGCTCGCCCTTGTTCGCACGGATGATGGCGGACTTGGCCTTGTTCTCGGCGGCCTTGAGTTGCTCGGGTGAAGCCCCCTGAGGCGTGAGGAAGAGGATGTGGCTGGCCTTGACGAGATCCGGGTTGGTGAACTCCTTGGTATTGGCGTCGTAGAACTTCTTGGCATCATCCTCGGTGGCCGAGTCCTTGCCCTGAATCTGGGACTGCATCCACTTTGACTGGCGCATGGATCGGGTCAGGTTGGCGGTGAACTGTTCGTAGGTCAGGCCCGACTTCTTCATCTCGCCCAGAAAAACCTCCTCGGAGGGAAACTGCTTCTTGATCTTGGCCAACTGGGCGTCGATCTCCTCCTTGCTGACCTGGATATTGGCAGCCTGCTTGTCGACCAGTTTTTCCATGATCATTCCATCGAGGATCTGACGATAACCTTGGAGCTTCTGTTCGGCGGAGAGGGCGGTTGCATCGGCGCCGCTTGCGGCGAGTGCCTCCTTGAATGTCTTTTCCAGATCAGCCTTGGTGATCTTCTCGCCGTTGACCACGGCGACAGGATCCTTGAGGGCCACGGCCGAGGAACTCGCGCCTCCCTTGGCGGCGGCGCTCTGGATCATCTTGTTGATGTCGGTGGTGGCTGCTGCCTTGGGTTTCTGGTCGGAACCCTGGGCATGAAGCAGTCCCGCTGAGAGAAGAATCGAAAGTAGGGTGAGCGATTGTTTGGTCATGAGGATTGTGGTGAATCTCCTTCATGGCATGGCTGAGAGTGCTGCGCCAGCGCAAATTCCTCGTTGATGCGGGGAATTTCAGATCGGAATCCCAGGTCAAAACACGGATCCGGGCTAAGCACCACCTTGGGTGTTTACATTCCGTGCAGGTGCTATAGATTCCCCGACTCCTGCTCACGTGGCGGAATTGGCAGACGCGTACGCCTCAGGAGCGTATGGGGAGACCCGTGGAGGTTCGAGTCCTCTCGTGAGCACCATTTTCTTTCTAGCACCCCTCCCGACACCACGTCGTTTTTTTCCAACACATGGACAAGCCGGAATATGTCAGGGATCTCTTTTCCGCAATCGCGGGGAGGTATGCTCTGGTCAACCATCTCCTGAGCGGGTGTCTTGATTTCCACTGGCGGGCGGTTTCCGTGCGACTGGCGAGAAGATGGCGCCCCTCGCTCATTCTGGATGTCGCCACCGGCAGCGGCGATCTCGCGCTTGCCCTTCGGAAGGGTTGTCCGCAGGCCCGCGTGATCGGGGCAGACTTCTGCCGACCCATGCTGGAAGTAGCGCGTCGCAAAGGCCTTCACGAACTTGTCGAGGCGGACGGGATGAATCTTCCCTTCCCCGATGAAACCTTCGATGCCATCACCGCGTCCTTCGGCCTCCGGAACATGGCCTCATGGGAAAAGGGTCTCTCCGAAATGGCCCGCATCCTCAAGCCGGGAGGTCATCTGCTGATCCTCGACTTTTCCCTTCCGACCCTCCCCGTGATCCGACCGCTCTACCGCGCCTACCTCCACCATGTCCTGCCGATCCTTGCCGGCATCGCGACGGGGCGCAAGGATGCCTACGAATACCTAGGCGGATCGATTGAACAATTCCCCTCGGGCCCCGCGATGATCTCGCTCATCGAATCGTGCGGATTCAGGGATGCAAGGTCCCATCCCCTCACCTTGGGAACCGTCTCGATCTACACCGCCGGGAAGAAGTAGGGGCCCGGAACTTTCCGCAAAGCAGGGATGAGTGGCGGCATGATGCCGATCAGTCCTGGCATCGCCTCTTCGTGATGAGGATGGCTAATGACAACCGCAGCCTGAGCCGCATCCAGTGGAGGGTGCGTATACCGGGGCCGTCTTGCCCTTGCTCACAAAGCCAAAGCCGCCCGTGATCACCCGGCGGATTGGCTGGCCGGTCTCCGGGTGTCTAGTGAGGGGTTCATCCTTCATGCTTTGCTGGACCTCGAAGCTCGAGGGCTCCTCGCCCGGCTTGCTTGGAATCGTCTCGTAGAGATACGTCGCCATGAATCGGATGGGTAGGTGGTGCGCGATACAGGGTTCGAACCTGTGACCCCTACAGTGTCAGTGTAGTGCTCTACCGCTGAGCTAACCGCGCAGAATCCTGGTGAGGCCTAAACCTCGTGGGACTGGAAACCCTAATTTTCCACGTCGCCGGAGGCAACACTTTTTCGTCACCCTTGCCCATGATAACCCAAACCCAGCGCCAACTGAAAGACCAGGCCGAAAGACACAATCGATCACGGAAGTGCGGGCTTCCAACGAGTCCGGCCATTTCGTTTTATTCCCCCGACCGGATCCACTCCGGCAACCCCACCATCACGCGGGCGCGCAGGCGGCCGAGCAGACTGTAGAGTCCGAAGAAGGCGCGGTTCACATAGATCGTGTCGGGTGAGCCCCGCTGACCGCGCATCGTGCGCAGATGGTCGGCCTTGCGGTTCTCCTCCCCCATCTCGTAGATGGCCTTGAGAAAGCCGGGATCGCCGAAGTCGAAGGTTCCTTCGCGGAAGGGCCGTGCCAGCAGCTCCAGCCAGGTCATGCAGAGGGAGGTGATTGTCTCGATCTGCTCCGGAGCGTCCTCGGGCAGGATCACATCGAGGTCGCGCAGGGCTTCCCTCAGGAGTTCCGGGTCGCGCTCCAGCCGGGTATCCAGGAAGCGGAACTGCTTCCGGTAAAACTCCCGGGAGATTTTTTTCGTGCATCCGAAATCAAGCACCCAGAGTTCACCCTCCTTCACGAGGAAATTCCCGGGATGAGGATCGGCATGGAAGACAAGCAGATCATGCACCTGATGGGCGTAGAAATCCCAGAGGGCCTGTCCGATCCGGTCGCGCTCCCGCTGGGTCGCCTCCCCGTCTGCGAACCGGTCGAGTGGCATCCCGTCGATCCAGTCGGAGGAGAGAATCCTGCCTGTGGAGAGTTCCGGATGATAGGCGGGGAAGCGTACCCCTTTGAGATGGGCGGAAGCCGCGGTCAGCTCCACGGAGCGCTCCAGCTCGTGCCTGTAGTCGGTTTCCTCCAGCAAACGCGTCTCCACCTCGCGGAAGTAGGAATCCACGTCCGACTCCCGGAGACCGAGGATGCGGAGTGCAATCGGCTTCACGACGGCGAGATCGCTCTTCAGGCTGCGCGCCACGCCAGGGTACTGGACCTTCACCGCATACTCGCGTCCTTTCCGCCTGGCCCGGTGTACTTGGCCGATGGAGGCCCCGTGGGAGGCTTTCTTCTCGAAATGATCGAAGAGTTCCTCGGGCGATTTCCCGAATTCCCGCCTGAAGGTCTGCGCAACCAGCGGGTAAGAGAGCGGCGGCACCGAGGACTGCGCCTGCGCGAACTGGCGGGCGTAGGCCGCGGGCAGGAGGTTTTTGTCGATGCTGAGCATCTGGGCCAGCTTGAGGGGTCCTCCCTTAAGCTTGCTGAAGGTGTCGTAGACGGTCTCGGCATTCTTCGCATCGAGTTCCTCGCGGAGCCTGCGGCGGCTCGTCTCGTCCTTCGCGCCGACCATGGCGCGGCCGTAGTGCTTCAGGTAGTTGACCCCGACGCGGGCCCCGGCACCACCCAGCGCAGCCATGCGTCCCACCGCGCCGGAGCGGATGGTCTCCTGATCCTTCTTTGCTGACTTGGTGCCCTTCAGGGACCCGGAATTTTTCACGGGGTCACTTCCCTTTGCCCGTGCACCAGGGGTTCCCGGGGAGGAGGAAGCGGAGCAGGTCGGCGGCGGAGTCGAGTGCCTGGGAGCGGAAGAGATCGAAGGCGAGAGCCACCGTCTTCTCGATGAAGGCATCGGTCCGCTCGAATCCCTCGCTCTCGTCCTTGAGGTACTGGTCGATGACCCAGCGCAGGTGGACATAGAGGATGCCGGGATAGAGATTCGTGAGGCCGCGGCGCTCGGCGATCTCTCCCGAGGAGGTGCCGTGGTCGACGATCCGCCGGGCGAACTCCAGAAACTCCGCGCGCATCCCCTCCAGGGCTCCCGGATGCGAGAGAGGGGAGATGTCGTGAAAGCGCTCCAGCAGGAGCGAGCGGCGTTCATTGGCCGACTGGGTCAGCGCAAAGAGGAAGGCCAGATAGCGCTCCCGCGCGGCGAACTCCTGCCAGTCGTCGCCCTCCTCCACGGCGGAGATCACGTCCGATATCCAATGGCGCCAGAAGGCCTTCTCCACGGCATGGAGCGAGGGAAAGTGCTTGAAGAAAACCGCCTCGGTGATCCCGAGTCCCTTGCAGAAGCGGGCGACCGATCGGGATGGTTCGCCCTCCTCCGACCAATGGGCGGCGAAGGCCTCGAGGATGGAATCGCGGACTTTCTGGGAATCCTTGCCGGAAGACTGGGATCCCCCCTTGTTGGAACGCTTGGTTGCCATGTTTTGAGAGTAGCGGGAACGTCAAGCCTTGGCCTGCCTGGATCAGTAAGCCATCAAAGGCCGAGCTCCATCTGCGGCTCGGCCGGTTTCACGACGCTCTTCGGCCCGTTCGATCGCATGATCCGCCAGAGTGATCCGGGCGGGACGATGGCGGCGGGATAGCCGTGGCGGCTTTTCTCAGCCGGCAGATGGATCGCGTCTCCGGAAAGGTTGCGGAGTTCAGGAACCCACCTGCGGATAAATTCCCCGGAGGGATCCTTCTCGAGCGACTGCTTGATCGGATTGTAGATCCGTGGAGGGGAGCCGTAAGTGGTGCCCGACTGCATCTGGAGCTGGCTGTAATGGATGCCCGGTTCGTAATCGAGGAAGGTGCGGGCCAGATGCGGGGCGAAGCGACGCCAGTCGAGGTTCAGTGCGTAGGATGCAAAGGAGACGAGCATGGCCCGCGCGCGGAAGTTGATCCATTTTGTCTCATTGAGCGAGCGCATGCAGGCATCGACGAAGGGGTAGCCGGTCATGCCCGAGGACCAGCGATCGTAAGCAGTCTGATCCCATCCGTGCAGGGTCTCCCTGGCAGGATTGATGCAGCGGAATTCCATCCAGGGAAGCGACTCGAATTTCTGCAGAAAATGATCCCGCCAACGAAGCCGTCGGTGGAAGCTGTTGCGGTGCATCATGCTTCCGTGGGCAGGACGGGGCTCACGGGCCATGGCCGCCTGGGCGGCCCGTTTTGTCGAGAGACTCCCCCAGGTGAGATGTGGGGAGAGTCGGGAGCACGACTCATGGGCATGGAGAGGGCTTCCCATTTCCACGCGGTATCCGGCGTGCAGGAGACAACGCTCGTTCAGGAAACTCTCAAGCAGCCCGAGAGCCAACCCCTCGCCGCCGCATTGACGCGTGATGGTTACCGGTGTCGAGAGATCAGGGGCGGTGAACTGCGGCGGCAGGGTGGAAGGGGCGCTCCAGAACCGAGGAGTCGTTGCCTGCACTTCTGAAATCCACTCTCTCCAGAACGACTGGTGTTCCGGCTTCTCCGGCAGCCTGTGAAGGCCACGGACCACGGCGTTCTGAAGAAATTCCCGCACCGGGATGCCTCGTTCCCTGCAAAGCCTAAGCACACGCTTATCCCGCTCAAAGGTCCAGCCGTTGCCGGTCTCCTGATGGCAGAGGAGTTCCGCTACCCCGTAGTGATCAAAGAGGGATTCCAACACGATCTCCGCGGAGGGCGCCTCCGCGATCAGCAACGGGCAGTTGATTTTTTCCAGGTTCGTCGCAAGGTCCCGAAGGCATTCCACCACAAATCCCCATTGATCCGGCGAGGCCTTGTCGGTGGCCCAGTAGTCCGTCTCGCGGACATAGAGGGCGATGGCTTTTTCCCCTGCGGCACACCGCCGTGAAGCCTCGGCCAGCGGAGCATGATCGTGGGTGCGCAGATCCCTCTTCAGCCAGACCAGATGAACCCGCTCCCGAGTGCTCATGATTGCTCGCGACGGCTTCGCTTCAACGCAGTCTTGCAGGCTTCGCTGCAGCAGGTGATCGACTCCCAGTCGCGCTCCCATTTCTTGCGCCATGCAAAGGGCCGTTTGCAGTGCAGGTAGATCTTCTCCGGAAGATCGGACTTGCGGACCGCTTTTCCCTCGCGGCGCATGACGACGGGATCAGGCCTCCAGCGTTGCCAGCACGCTGTTCCAGAGACGCGCACGGCTCGCAAGGGCGGCATTTGCAGCTTCGACGGCCTCCGCGAGCCTTGCCGGATCATCGCCGCATAGCGTGGCCACCAGACGGAGTGCGGCGGGCCCATGCTCGTCGCCGTCGAGCTCGGCATGGCGCTTCAAATAGTAGTGGAAGATCGGCGCTCGGTCCTCACCGATGCCGAGTTTTGCCAGCAGGGAGTTGAACATCCCCGGGATGACATTCTCGCGACCGAAGGAGAACGAGGCTGCGACGCAGTGGGCTTTCCCTTCGCGTAGCAGGGAAAAAGTATCCCTCATGAAGGCCCGTGAGGGCTCGGGCACCATCGGCGCATCAAGTGCGGCATCAATGCCCCGTGATCGGACGACCTCGAGGAACCCGGTGATCGGCGCCGTGTCGGCCCCGACCTCTCGCATCGCCATGAGGTAGAGGTCGAAGTGACTGGCGTGGGTGCTCTCCGACCGGTGTGATTTCGGTAGCTTGTCAGACTCCTCGCCGGTCACGATGTCATTGACCAGGCGCACGAGATCACCATGGGGGCGCGGCATCCAGGGCCAGGTGGCCGGCGCCAGTTCGGCCTGCAGGAACTTCAGCAGGGACATGAAGTCCCAGACCGGAAAGACATGGTGCTCCATGAAGGTCCGGAGCTGGGCTTCCGTCTGAACGGCACCAAACACCGGATGGGCTTCCACGGCCTCCAACGAGGGCCTGAGTGCGTCGGCAAGATGCTGCTCGGTGGGAGAGAGGAGTGTGGTCATGGCAAGGATCTTACCATGATTCCTGGTCTAGGTCAGAGCTAGAAAACGAAGTGATCGAACCCAAATTTTGCATTAGGAACCGGAAGATTCGGGAAAGGAGAGTTAAAACGGTTAGAAACGTTACAACCAAGGCTCTGGGAAGAGCCGCGGAAGACTACCGAAGGTAGCCCTGAACGGGCGCCACGGCATCCGGGAGGATGTGGCGTCAATGATACAAGGTGGAAGCGGAAACCACTGAACCTGAGTTCGAGATGGTGCCATCAAGAAGTTTGCTGATCATGGATCGCCTCGGAGGGTGGAATGAGTGTCTGATGTCAGTACGTTTTAACGTTTCAACCCTTCAACGGTTTTAACCATCATAAGACTTACCATCCGGGTGAACCATCCAGACCTGTTGCCGTCACCCTATTGCATAATCCGGGTTAAACCTTTCAAACAGTTCATTCCAAAAGCCCCAGAGATTCTTTCAATACTCCGCCCCGGATCAAGAAGATCAGACCCCGCGAAAGATGGATCCCGAGACATTCTCTTCCATCGGCACCTCCGGAAGCCCATGGAGTCTCTCCCCAACCAGATGAAGGATCACTCCTGCCATGATCACAAGACCGCCAATCCACTGACCCGTTGAAAGATGTTCCCCGAGGAGAAGCCATGCGAAAAACACACCTGCAACCGGCGTGAATGCAGCGGCAAGGGCAATCTCGGCGGCGGAGACAGAACTGATTCCTCGGAACCAAGACAACTGCCCTGCAACGACGATGAGTGAGCCGTACACCAGCGTCCAGGCCCAGAGATAGGGCGAGAAGATGTCAGTAAAATGCCCCGGCCCGAAGTACCAAAGGACGATCGCGGCAAAGAGGAAGATCCCCAGGAAGTTCCTGACGATACCGAAGAGCACCGGCGACATCCGCTCCATCACCCTTCGACTCAGTTGAGTGGAAAGCACGGCGGCGACCGTTCCAAGAATCGCCATCACCTCCCCGCGGCCAAAAGCCAACATGCCCCGGTTGCCATACCATGCCGTCAGAAAGACACCTCCGAAGGCGACGATTCCTCCCAGAATCGCCACCCACCCGGAGCGCTCCCCGTAGAGAATCCATGCCAGCAAAAGCACCAGGGGAATCTCGATTGTCTGAACCAGTACCACCCCGGTCACACTCGATTCGGAAAGTGCCTCAAAGAGAAGGATTGGAGCTACCCCACCGGCCAGTGATGCTGCAATAATTGTTACAATCCACTCACGTCGTGAGAACTGCCTTAACTCAACCGGCCTGATCTGCTTGGGACGCAAGATGAGCAGTGTCGTGAAAGCCACAACACTTCCCGCGAAGAGCAGGTTGCAGTAACTGATCGGGTTGACGCCATGCATGGTCGGATGGCAGGCACCGAGTTGCTGGATCTTGACCACCACGGAGTTGGAAGCCGCGGCAATCAGGATGGAGATCCAGATCCATGCCTTCGGAGGAACTTTGGAGATGATGGAACGCGCCCTCACTCAACATCCAATAGTCACGAACACGTGGTATGGCAAAACATGAAGGGTATTAATTGCCTCCCTTCTTTAGAGTGAAAAGACGAAGTGATCGACCTTGGCCAATACGCCACCCAAGAAATGCCACTCCTTGATAAGGAGGCCGCCCCCCGAAAGGGCCAGCATGATCACTACTAGAATGTTGTAGGTCCGATTGGATAATTTACGGAATATCAACACGCCGAGTCTCGTGGTGATTAGGATCACAACGAATGAAGAAAACCAGAGGATTCCCAAGCACCCACTGAAAACTCCTCCCCGGATCACGAAAAGGAGAAGGGACAGCAACTGCATCGCAAGGATGTAGGGCTGCACAGTGGCGCGCTGCGCCTCCTTGTTCAATCCCAGTAGGTTCGCCCAAATAACCATCACGGTGCCTGGTGCGGCGCAGAATCCCCCCACCACTCCCCCAAGCAGACCCACACCAAGAGCTCCGGGAAGCGTGCGTCTTAGTGGACGCATGTTCGCAGGCTTAAGGGCCATCCAGAGAGAATAGGCCACAAGAATCAGGCCGATGACCAGACAGAGAATCTTCGCATCAAGATGCGAGAGCAACCAGAGGCCGACTGGTAGCCCGACCCATCCTCCGATCACACAAGGAGCCGGCCCCTGCGGCCACCAAGTACGCAGGGGGGGCATCGAGGCACGAAGTTGTGCGATCGAGAAAATCTGACTGCATGCCGAAAGCAACATCAGCAACGGTATCCCCTCACGCGGAGGCAGAATCCAAAGGACACCCACTCCAAATAAAGAAAATCCAAATCCAGCCACTCCAGCAACAAAGCCAGCGAAGCCAAGAATCAGCACCAGAAGCATGACCTCAGTTGGAGCATGACAGAGGTGTTCGATGACCGGAAAGTTGTTCACCGTGAAATCATCCGAGGTTTGATCTCTCAGGCGAGCCAAATCAACCGGATCCGGACCTCTCTTCCGTATTGCACCCCCCTTAGCAGGGGATTACAAAAACGCCCCATGAAAGCTTCACCCCTCACCCTTTCCTTGATCCTCGCATCGGCACTCTGTCTTCCTGCACTACACGCCGAGATCCGGCTCGGAGCCGTCTACAGCACCTCCGGTGACCTCGCTCCCCTAGGAATTCCATCGCTGGAGGGTGCAAAGACCGCCGTCCGCCAAATCAATGCCGCCGGCGGCATCAGTGGGGAAAAGGTTTCCCTGGTCGTCCTCCCCACTCCGTCCTCTGCCTACGTTGCCGGGAAGAATATCCGCAATGCTGTGGCCAAGGATCCATCCATCGACGCCTTCTTCGGACTCAGCGATACAGACTTGGCAAAAGCTGCGGGGCATGCGGCTTGCTCTGCTGAAAAAGTCTTTGTGACCTCGGGAGCGACCTCCCCCCGCCTCCCGGCACAGTCCGGCCCCCGTGTCTTCCTCGCCTGCTTCGGTGACAATGCCCAAGCTGCGGTGGCGGCCGAGTGGCTTGCGAAAACCCGTGGAGCCAAGAAGGTCGCCCTCCTCTACGACAACTCCAAGACCTACACCAAACTCCTCCACATCTACTTCTTCGAGGCATTCCGTCATCACGGGGGGAAGATCATCGGCACAATGCCTTTTGTCGGAGGGACAGAACCAAAGATCCCCGCTTACCTCCTGAATGCCGACGCCGTTTATCTCGCTTCCGAGACGGCCCTTGAGGCAAAGCCTATCATCAAGGCACTTCGCGATGCTGGATTCAAGGGGCCGATCGTCGGCGGTGACGGCTACGATGCTCCCAACGCCTGGGCCAATAGCCCTCTGGCAGATGATGTCTGGTACACCACGCACGCCTTCCCAGCCCATACCCAGGGAGCGACATCTCCTGCAACGACGGCCGCATTCTCGACCGCCTATGCGGCGGCCACCGGAATGCCTGCCAATGCCTTCTCAGGACTGGGGCGCGACACCGTACTTCTACTCGCCACGGCGGTTCATAAGGCCCATGCTGAAAAGAGGCCTCTTGTCTCGGTGCTCAACTCCACACGTAATTTCCCCGGCGTGACCGGATCGATCAGCTACGAGCATGAGTCCCGCGTGCCGGTCAAGCCAGTCGCCTTGGTCTCGGCACGCAATCCTAAGGCCCAGCCGATCCAGATCACTCCGTCCTGGGTTCCCAAGCCGTAGGTCATCTCCGACTGCCCCGCTCCGAACAGGCGCCGCTCAAGCCGATCCCGCCCCAGACAATACGGCGATCTCCGGACGACTGCGGAAAGACTTCCAGAAACGACGCGTTCGGCGGAAGTTGCCACGAATACTGATCCGCCCGTGCGGCGGGGAGAAGGATAGATGCAAGCAGCCAAACGAAGAGAAGCGCTCTGGCGGTCATATGCCGAGGAATCATGATGCTCGAGATCGCAAGCAACCGGTGCTCATCCAAGGAACATCCAGCCCGCCCCTCCCGAGATGAGGATGATCAGGACCGGATTGAGGTCGGTGATCAGGAGTAGCACCGCGCAACTCAAGGCGATCAGTGCCGAGGGAGTGGATTGAACGGCCGACTCGGTGATGAACATGAAGGCGGCCGCCAAGGCACCCGAGGCGATGATGATGAGGGCCTTTCCAATCGAGGGACGCCATCGCCAAGCCTTTAACCAATCCCAGGAATGGGCGGCTGCCAAAATCACCACCATGTTGGGAACGAAGAGAGCCAGCATCGCGATCAAGGCGCCCACAAGGGCCCATTGCTGACCGAAGGGAATGCAGGCCTTTAGCCCGATGAAGGCAGCAAGCATGCTGGGACCGGGAATGATGAAACTGAGTGAGAAGAAGTTAAGGAAATCCATCTTATCCATCCAGTTGTGATGACTCACACTAGCCCGCTGCATGCAGGGCAGGATGGTCTCCTCCCCGCCAAATGCACAGACGGAGAGAGCCGAGAAGGTGGAGACCAGATCGGTGCAGATGGGTGCTATCGGAAATGCCGAAGGTGATCCGGATTCCGGCAACTTGATCGGGATGGCGGGGCATGCCTGTTCCTTGTCCGGCTTATGATCATGAAAGATAGTGCCATGGATTTTTCCCAAAAGGACGGGGCCACTTTTCTCTACTGATGCAATAACCCCCATCATCGCCAAGACCACAAGCGCAGTCACGATCATGCCCCACCGCTCCGAGTTGAGGATCTGATAGGATTTTTTACGCAGGAAGTGTCGGAAGCCAAGCGTGGGCACAAGCCCAGGAGGCTCAATCATGCCATGCAACTTCTCGTGACGGGATGGGCGATGCAGCCAGAGTGCAATGGGCGCTATCCAGAGCAAGACGCCGGAGATATGGAGAATCCCGTAACGCAACAGCACGAAGACGATAAAGATTAGCAAGAGATCCCGGTAATCCATGACGGCCTTCCTGCCGATTTCGAGCAACGTGGCGCCAATCACGGCACACACAGCCGCACCGGCGCCGGCCGCAATCGCAACAACCCACGTGACCCTGTGAAAATGGATGAAGGCACTTCCCAGAAGCACGGCGAGAAGAAACGAAGGGATGATCATGGCAATCGCAACAACGATGGCTCCGGGGATTCCCCTTACCCGATGACCGACATGCACGGCTAGCCCGAAGGTGCTGTCCGGCTGAGGAAGAAACTCCGCCAGTGCAAAACTCTCGATAAATTCCTTCTCCGAGATCAGTTTCCGCCGATGCACCACCTGACGTCGCATGTGGACTGCAGCACCCTGGACGGTTGTCAGGGCGATCAAGAAAAAATACCAGCCCAGCCGCCACAGCGGGACAACGATTCCCCCCTTATCCGGTTGCGGAATGGGATCGCTCGCTGGCGGCTCGTTGCTGGATTCGCTCATGCTTCCGAATGTAGGCGGGCATCAGCATGAAGCGCCAGCCAGACCGCATCCCCCGAGACAGAAGCGACACGATGACGGCAATGGGCAGGAATCAGGAGGTGATCACCCGGTTTCAAGTCGATTCGCTCCCCCTCAAACTCAAGGCGCGCGGAGCCACAGGCCAGCAGAACCCACTCGTCACCGGGTTGGTCATACCAGAATCCCTCGGGACTTGGCTGGCCGTAGGAATGGATCGACTCAAGTCTGAAGGATTGTCCGATGAGCAGCGGGCGAACTTCCTCCTCTCCCTTGAGAGAGGAAGTCTGAGCGAAAAGATTGCAGACAATGGGTTTCATGGAATGGATTGATGAAGTGCCGAGACCTCCGCATGGAGGAGTGTCGCCTCCTGCTTGCGATCCGGCATCGGCTTTCTGGATGTTCCGAAGACAAGTCTGGCCACGAAGGATTTCTTGGAGAGGAGATTCAGCAAATGCGGAAGCAGGACGAGATCGCCCCAGTAAGCGATTTCGTTGCCGACCGAACCTTCTCCCCTAAGGTCATATCCGATGGCGGCGGGGGTGATCGGACTTCCCGTGGCAATCACCGACTCGAACAGGGAACTGCGGAACGGGAGCACCGAGGATCCGTCCGAACTCGTCCCTTCGGGGAAAAGGACCACGGGATGTCGCTTCCTGAGGGGTATCTCCATCTCCTTTAACTGGAGCGCGACCTCAGCACGATCATCACGGCTCACAAAAATCGTCCCCGCTCGCGAGGCGAGCCACCCGAAGATCGGCCAGGATTTCACATCGCTCTTCGCTACAAAAACTGCAGGACAGACGGAACCGATCACCAAGATATCCACATAACCGAGATGATTGCAGGCGATGAGCCCTGACTCGGGAACTTTTCCAACAACTTTTACATCGCAGTGAAGCAGTGTCAAAAAACGGCGACTCATCCATTGCATCCAGGCAATCCGGGCGGTCACCCGTCCCCCGCGTGCCGTCATGAAAAACCAAGGCAGGCAGGTCATCCCTGAAACAATGACCCATCCAAGATGAACAAGTCTCACCAACATGCGAGGCAAGTGAATTGTTCTCACGATGTGGATTCCTTCATCTCCTTGATTCCATTGGGGCGCTCCAGGAAGCGTTCCGTGGCAATGGGCGATCCATGCCGGCAATCCAGCATGGTCAGAAAGTCAATCGTCCCGAACTCACGGTCGATGGCAGGCTCCCCGCAGATCTTGGCACCCACTCCGAGATAGGCCCTCAAGAGTTTCGGGGGAGGGGGACATGGTTCCAGCGGCTCAGCAAGGGGGAGTGCGAAGTGCGGGAGCGGTTTTGTGAGAAAGGAGGCATCGGCAAGCGCTCCCTCCTTTGCCATCTTCCGGTACATGGCATGACCCAGGGCAGGATCCTGAGAGGTCAGGGAGCTGCATCCGATCATGTAGCGGGCATTATTCTTCAGCACGTAGCGAACGATCTCCTTCCAGAGCATGCTGATGACGATGATGCTCCGGTGATCCCTGTGGACGCAGGCACGCCCCAACTCGATCAGGGAACCGCGGATCGACTCGAAAGGAGAGAAGTCAAACTCCCTGGCGCTGTAGTAACCTAGGTTACCCGCAGCCATGGCGCCGCTCTGCATCCGGTAGGTTCCGACGATGACACCCGAGTTTTCCTCGAGAATGATGAGGTGGTCGCAGACGGCGTCGTACTCATCCTCGTCGACGCCGGCTTCGTGGGAAGAACGCAGACCTTCGTTCATTTCCAGATTGAAGACCTCGAATCGCAGCCGCAAAGCCGCCCTGATCTCCTCCCGGCCCGAGGCAAATCGGACGGCGTATCGGTTCTTGAACATCACGAAAGAGAGTGTCTTTTGGGCATTGTACAGATCATGCCTCCCATGGAGAAATCTTCTTTCAAATCCCCCATCCCCTGTCTACTGAAATTGAGACACATTCGTGCCATGAAGAACCGCTTCCTGACCCCGCTCCTCTTTCTTGCGGCGACCTCATTACTACCCGCAAAAACGCTGGTCAATGTCGACCGCCATGGACTCGGCATCAAGGGATACGACCCGGTCGCCTATTTCACTGACGCCAAGGCCATCCAAGGGAACTCCTCGATCACCAGCACCGCCGATGGGGTGACTTACTACTTCGCCACCCCCGAGCACAAGGCGACCTTCGACACCAATCCCGCCAAGTACGAACCGCAGTTCGGAGGGTTCTGTGCCTATGGCCTCTCAAGAGGATCGTTGGTCGAAATCGATCCCACGGCATTCCAGATCGTGAACGGCCGGCTCCTCCTCCAGTACAGCAAGGGGATCATGGAAAAGTTCAACAAAGATGCCGCCGTGAATCTCGGGAAGGCAGACCAAAACTGGCCCCTCCTCGAGGAGAAAAAAGGCAAGTAACCACCTCTCTGATCATTGACCAACGCCTGACTCCACCATGAACCAACCCTCCAAAGCACTCTCCATTCTCTCTTGGCTCCTTCGGATCACCGCCGCCGTGATCTTGGCCCAGACCCTGTTCTTCAAATTCACCGCCGCACCCGAGTCGGTCTACATCTTCGATAAGGTAGGACTCGGAGCCCCGGGCCGCATCGGCTCCGGAATCGCCGAACTGATCGCTGCGATCCTGCTCCTGATCCCGGGAACCGTCTGGCTAGGCGCCGGCCTCGCGCTCGCCGTAATGGGAGGGGCAATCATGAGTCACCTGACAGTGCTCGGCATCGTGGTCATGAATGATCATGGCCTGCTCTTCGGATTGGCGCTCACCGTCGCCCTTTGCTCAGCCATTCTTCTCCTGATCCATCGCCGTTCCATTCCCGTGATCGGCAAGCTGCTCCCCTGATGGAGAAGGAAACGGCCGCCAACACACTGATCGAATCCCTAGGTGCGGTTCTTGCGCAGGGAACCTCCCTGCTCGACTCCCTCGATGACGCGACCTACACGGCGATGCTTCCGATCGCCTCGGGAGCCTCGATCGGGGCCCATTATCGTCACTGCCTCGATCATTTCGGGGCGCTACTGACGGGCGATGCCTCCGGCGGGATCGACTACGACGCCCGCAAACGTGATCCAGAACTCGAGAATAATCGTCGCGCGGCACTTGAAATGACACGTCACCTTCAGGATCTGGCCTCCTCTCTCGACACCTCCATCCTCGCCTCCCCCGTGACCGTGAGATGCGGGGTCTCCTATACGGAGAGCCACTCACCCGTCGTGCACTCCTCCTTCGAGAGGGAGGTTATGTTCTCCATTTCTCATGCGATCCATCACTACGCCCTTATCGCGATGATCTGCCGGTCGCTTGGCGCCCTCCTCCCCAAGGGATTTGGAGTCGCCCCCTCGACCGTCCATTACCGGAAGGAAAGTGCCCTCTCCCGTTCCTGAATGGATGGTTCTCCGCATGGGATTTGGGAGCTGATTGCTCTCTTCTTCTTCACTTATCTCTCAGAGGATGCCGCTGTGCTGGCAGGCGGTCTTGCGGTGGCCTCCGGCACCCTCATCCCCTGGGAGGGTTTTCTTGCGTGCTTCGGAGGAATCTGGAGCGGGGATTTCCTTCTCTATCTGCTCGCAAAGCATGGCGGGCGACCGATGGCCTCGCGCTTCCTGAAGTCGGGATCACGCTGGAAAGAGCGGATCGAGCGGAGTGAAGAATGGTTCCGGAAGAGCGGCATCGTGGCGATCGCCGTCTCGAGGTTTATTCCAGGACTGAGACTGCCGACATTCCTGGCGGCGGGTTTTCTCCGCATGGATACCGCGCTGTTTCTTCTTCTGACCGGAACATTGGCCGCAGTTTGGGTTATTGCGGTCTTTCTCATCGTTCACCTGCTGGGGCATGCCGCACCCGACTTTATCCACGCACTCAAGGGTCATCTGCTCTGGATTCTCGGGGGGATGGTTCTTCTTATCGTTGGAATCCGCCTCACCGGCTTTCTGATCCGCACGCTCTCGAAACTACCCGCCCTGGAGAGACTCACGCGGTGGGAGTTCTGGCCCGCATGGATCTTTTATCTCCCGATCGCATGGCGCTACCTGACCCTCTCGGTGCAACACGGCTCCATCACCCTGCCGAGCGCCGCCAATCCCGGCATCAAGACAGGAGGTCTGGTGGGTGAATCCAAGTTCGCCACCCTGAGAGAGCTGTTGGAAACCTCACCCGAATTCGTGCCGGCAACGGCACTGATTCCGGAAGCAGTGGATGACTTGACCGGTTCGAGGATTGCCGCCTTTGATGACTTCCTCAGCGACAGCGGGACACACTACCCGGTCATCCTGAAACCGGATCTCGGATTGCGCGGGAGCGGATTCAAAGTCATCCGCTCCCGAGAAGAGGCGGGGGCATATCTGGAGGCGGTTCCGCTGCCCGTGATCGTCCAGCGCTATGTACCCGGACCACTTGAGGCGGGAATCTTCTACTACCGGTTTCCCGGCGCGGAGAAGGGGAGGATCTTGGCCATCACGGAAAAGCATTTCCCGAAGCTCATCGGCGATGGAGAGCAAACCATCGAGCAACTCATTCTGGGGGATGAGCGTGCCAGAAACCAATCGGAGACATTGCTGAGACGATTCCACGAGCGACGGGGCCACGTGCTTCAACAAGGGGAGGCGCTCCGTCTCGTCGAGGCCGGAAACCACGCCCAAGGATGCCTCTTCAGCGACGGCATGTCTCTTTGTACGGAGGAGCTGGAGGGATCCATTGACCGGATATCGAAAGCTCTTCACGGGTTCTTTATCGGACGCTACGACGTGCGCTACGAGTCGGCCCAAGCCCTCGGCCAGGGACGGGGATTCCAGATCCTTGAGCTCAACGGGGTGGCCGGGGAACCGACCAGCGCCTACGACGCCTCGAAGAGGATCACGGAGGCGTTTGCCCTGCTTTTCCGTCACTGGGAACTCGCCTTTGCCATCGGAGCGGAAAACAGAAAGCGGGGACATCGTCCTGATTCCGTCACTACGATCCTGAGGGAGTGGATTTCCTACCGCCGTCTCAGCCGTTGTCACCCTGTCGCCGACTGATCCGATGTGCACCCTTTCCCTTGTCCCCAAGGCCGACGGAATCCTGCTCGGGATGAACCGCGATGAACAGCGCGCCCGCACAGCAGCCCTTCCTCCCGCCGTGCACCGGTGCGGCGATCTTTCCGCCCTCTACCCCTTTGAACCGGCCGGTGGGACCTGGATCGGAATCAATGAGGCGGGACTCTGTGTAGCCTTGATCAACTGGTACTCACGCCCACAATACAAAGGAGATCCGGCGTTCAGTCGTGGCGCAATCATCCCGCGGCTCCTTGCCTTCCCTTCACTGGACGACATGGAACGAAGCCTGTTTTTGCTTCCGCTGGAACGATTGAATCCATTCCGTCTCTTTGTGATCGGCAGGAGCGCCGACGGCATCCGTGAATACCGCTCGGAGGGATCCGGAACCGAACGGGTGGATCACCCTTTGACCACGGCCCATTGGTTTTCCTCGGGACACGATGAAGCCTCCGCCATCACGACAAGGAGTGCCGCATGTCTCAAGGCGGCTGAGGAACCTGATGCCGGCACGCTTCCGTGGCTTGAGCGGTTACACTCCTCACACGATCCGGATGAGGGGGCCGCTTCAATTTGCATGCACAGGGATGACGCAGAGACAGTGAGCATGACCATCCTGGAGGTCTCAGGTGAATCGGCCGCTATGAGGTATCACGCCATCCCGCCGTGCCGATCCCTTGGCAGGAAACCGCACCACTCCCGGTTGACCCTTTTTTCCCGGGGGGCATGCGTGAAAGACTACTCATCTGCGGAAGAGCGTCGTGTCCCCGCACGCTTGTTTTTGAAAAAGGATGAGGGATAGTTTCCCACTGCTTATGAGAGGAGAAATCGTCCATGATCACGCACTGAAGGGGGCGAATGCGTTGCATCGGGAGCGACCCCATACTCTCCTCTGGAAGTTGATCCGCGTTGTGGTGATCTTTCTGCCGCCTCTCGGCGTGATTGCTGCGATGATCCTGCTTTGGGGAGGGTATTTCGGCCCCATGTATTTGGCGCTCTTCGGCGTGATGTACCTTCTGACCGGTTTTGGAATCACAATCGGATTTCACCGTCTTTTTCCCACGGAGGATTCAAGACCAACCCGGCCATCGTCTACACGCTGGGAGTTCTTGGCAGCATGGCGGTGGAGGGTAACCTCATCTGGTGGGTTGCCACCCATCGGCGGCATCACCGCTACTCCGACAAGGAAATGGATCCCCATTCCCCCCACGTAGGCAGGAAGCCCGGTATCTTGGGAGCCATCAAGGGACTTCTCCATGCCCACATGGGATGGTTTTTCAACTCTGACTCCACGCGGACCGATCCTCAACGCTACGCCCCGGACTTGCTCGCTGACCCCCGCATCGTCACCATCGATCGGCTTTTTCTCCTCTGGGCCGTGATCGGATTGCTCATTCCTGGGGTGATCGCCGGCGTGGTCACCCACACCTGGACCGGGGCATTCTTGGGGTTCCTCTGGGGCGGTCTGGTCAGGGTCTTCATGGTTCATCACGTCACCTGGAGCGTGAACAGCATTTGCCACTTCTGGGGAAGCCGGGATCACCAGACCGGTGACGAGAGCCGAAACAACTTCCTGATGGGGATTCTCGGTCTCGGAGAGGGATGGCATAACAATCACCACGCTTTCCCGTCCAGCGCCCGCCATGGACTCACGTGGCGGCAGATCGACCCGAGCTGGATGGTGATCTCGATGATGAGGCATCTCGGGTTGGCCACTGCGGTCAAAATCGCACCTCCTCCCTCATGCCACGATAATAAGTGCACTTGACTCGTGAGATCTGTCACCATGCGTGCCGTCAAATCCAACCCCCGATGACATTTCATCCCCCATACTTCTCATCCGGAAGAGGATGCCTCGGGGTATTGATAGTCGTGACCATGCTTCTCTGGACGCAGGGGGTTGCTTTTTCGCAAAACCAACCCACCCAAGAAGGAGAAGGGGCGCCGAACGTTCAGCAGAGTCATCTCGATCCCTTGCCGGAGACGCCGATAGCCACGAGCACGCTCAACCTTAACGACCCTTCGGGAGCCCTACGCCCCCTGTCGGAATGCACCGGGACATCGGCCACAGTCATTGTGTTCCTATATGACACCTGCCCCTTATGCCAGAGGGTTGCTCCGGTCTTGGAAAAACTCTGGAAGGAGAAACAGCCTCAGGGCGTGCAAGTTCTCGGGGTTTTTACCGATGGCACGCAGATTGCCGACTTGGAAAAATTCAAAAAGGATTACGGGGTCTCCTTCCCGTTGTTTGTGGATAACGAGGGCAAGGTGGCCTCCGCGCTCTCCGCCACGGCGACTCCGGAGGCATTCGTTTTGGATCGGGATGCAAAAGTTCGATACATGGGCCGCATCAACGATCTTTATCAGGTCCGCGGCGTGCAAAGCCAAACTCCCGTGAGGGAAGACCTGCGGGAGGCGCTGTGTGATGTCGTAGCGGGATCGGTGGTTCGTCTTCCCCGCACGCTTCCAGTCGGGTGCGCGATCGTGCGTCAGGATCCACTTCCTGCATCTACTCCCGCGGCTTCCACGGAAAGCATGATCACCTACCACAAGGATGTGGCCCCTATTTTACGCAACCATTGCATGTCGTGCCACAGCGAGGGAAATGCGGGCCCGTTTACCCTCACCAGCTACGACGATGCCGTGGACTGGATGAAGACGGGCCTTCGGGAGATCAAGGCCGGCCGGATGCCGCCCGCCCAAGTGGAGAGCGATCTGGCGATCCGTAATGCAAATACGATCAGTGCTGCGGAACTGGCAACACTCGAATCCTGGATCAAGTCGGGGAAGCCCGAAGGAGACGAAAACTCGGCCTCCCCGTTGCCTCCCTTGGCCGATTTCTCCAAGTTTCAGGAAGACCTCGGCCCTCCCGATATCATTCTCGAGCAAGGGGAGCCGTTCCACCTAGGGCCAATCGGAAGTGATATCTATCGCCATCTTGTTTTTACGCTCAACAACAGCGCAGACCTGCATGTTCGGGCCATCCAATTGCTTCCCTCCAACCGTTCAATCGTGCATCACGCGCTCATAGGTTATCTGCCGTATACCGAAGCGGAGCAGGCTCTTCGTGACCATGGCGGACCCGGGCCCACCTTCACCCAGGGTGATAGTGGCCCCGGGTTCTGGGCTCGTCATGGCGCGGGATTTCGCATTCCCCCGCCGAGGCCGGACGGCATGCCTGTCATCAGCTTTCTCAGCGGCTACGTTCCGGGCACACGTGCCTACACGGCTCCCGCAGATGCCGATTTCATCATCCCCGCAGGAAGTGATCTCATTGCCCAGATGCACTATCATCGCACCGGAATCCAGGCTGAGGATTCCACACGGATAGCACTCTGGCTTGGCAAGGATGGAAAGATTCCCCCGAAAAAGGTGAGCATCCGTTATCTTCACGGCAACTTTGTAGTCATTCCCGCCGGGATGAAGAACATGAAGGTCAGCGGGGAGTGGACTGTTCCTGAAGATTGCATGATTGCCGGCATGGCCCCCCATGCGCACCTGCTGGCCCAGTCCCTTGATGCAGTAGCAATCCTTCCGGATCAAAGCCAATTCACGATCGCAAAGGTCCCACATTGGCAGTACGAATGGCAGCAGCCGTACTTTTTCAAAGAGCCCCGTTTTTTGCCCAAGGGAACCAAGATCAGGTTTTCGGCCATCTACGACAACAGCTCGGCAAATCCGAAAAATCCCTTCAGCCCACCGCGCCCCGTGTTCCTTGGAGAATCAACCTCGGATGAAATGCTCCTTCCTTGGTTGCTTCTTACCTCGGACAAGGTGATCGATCCCACGGGGAACAGCGGGTTTCTGGAGTTCGAGGCTTCGGGCGTACGGGCACATGCTCTGAGGGGCCTGTACGACGATCACCTCCCCTTTGAAGTGCAGCCGGACGGAACCGTTCTCCGAACGGGAGCAACCACCGAGGACGAGAAATATTACCGATTCAAGAAACCCCTTGATCCCGCCCTTCCCGTCTCAGCCTACGAAGACCAATTGCCATGACAACACCCCTGCCATTGACCCCATCTCCCTCAGCCGCAGGAAGCCTGTCGCTCAAGGTGGAGGGACTCGCCGTGTCTGCAGGCGATTCCGGCCCCGAGTTGCTCAAAGATATCTCGCTCTCCGTGAAGCCCGGCGAGTTTGTCTGTGTGCTAGGGCCGAGCGGCGCTGGAAAAACCACGCTGGTGCGCACGCTGCTGGGACAGCTGACTCCGAGCAAAGGGGAAATCCTCTTCGGATCGCTAAGGGTGAGCGGAGACGCCGAGATCCTCAACGGCCTTATCGGTTATGTGCCCCAGAAGGAAATTGTTCATGACGAACTGCCGGTCGGAAGGGCTTTGCAATATGCGGCCAAACTGCGACTCCCTCCCTCGCTTAGCAAGCAAGAGGTCGCCGAGCGCATCCATGCCATCGAGAAGGATGTGGGAATAGCCCACCTTCATGACACGAAGGTTGGAAATCTGTCCGGAGGGGAGTCGAAGCGGGTCAGCCTTGCTGTGGAACTGCTCTCCTTTCCCCGCATCCTGATTGTCGATGAGGCGACAAGCAGCCTCGATCCGGCCAGTGATGCCCGGATCATGCATCTCCTAGCCGAGTATGCGAAAAAATACTCGATCACTCTTCTCTGCATCACCCATCACCTTGAAAACGCAAAACTTGCCGACCGCCTGCTCATCCTTGCCTCCGGACATTTGGTCTGGTCGGGCGGGGTGAAAGAGGCGCTGGATCACTTTGGCGTCCATCGGCTCTCCCAGATCTACTTGCTGCTTGAGGATCTGCCTGTCGAACAATGGGTCGGCCTGCACAAGGTTTTTCAACTGCAGGAGGGAGAGGCCAAGGATGACTCCGTGATTGAAGACAAACCACACCAGACGGCCATGAGACCGGGGTGGTTCCGTCAGTTTAGCGCCCTGCTGCAGCGGGGGCTGGAGGTTCTCTTCCGCGACAGGCGCTCCCTTGCTTTCCTGATTGGGGTGCCATTGCTCATGGTGGCTTTTGCCTACGTTGGTTTTGCCTTCGAAAACTTCGGACAAAAGACGATTATCTCCCGACCGCTGGAGCCCAGGGAAATCCAGTTGGCCGGACAGCTTTGGGGTCACACATTACGGGCCCTTGCGTTGACCGAGGGCGATGAATCGGATGACGTCAGCATCCCCGCCCAAATCCGCGTCTTTTTGGACAAAGAGCAGCACTTGGAGGAACGACTGCGATCTCCAGAAACAGCTGCGCTGGTTAAGAAAGCGCTCGCCGGGCGGATTCCCGTTGTTCCAGAGCGGGAAATCATCAATCCATGGCCGACGTGGAAATTCCGGTTCACGATCTTGTTCGGAATTCTTATCCTGGGATTTCTTGCCGGGCTGACGGAGATCGTGAAGGAGCGACCCATTATCGAACGGGAGTCCACCAACGGGGTCAGAACCAGTGCCTACATCGCTTCGAAAATTGTTCTCTTAGGGATTGTACTGGCCATCCAGATCGTTCCGGGGGTCTGCTTGCTTCAGGAAACGCTCCGACTGACTGCGGCGGGAGCGCATCTGGGTGCCACGGGTCCGTTCCTTCTGGTCAGTTGGCTGGCCGCTATGGTCTGTGCTGGCATTGGCCTGACCATTTCAGGGCTCGTGAAGACCCGCGAGCAGGCTCTACTGACTCTTCCCATTCTCATCCTTCCCCAACTGCTGCTCGGAGGAATCCTGATCCGTTTGACGGGAGGGGCGCTGACAACGGTTGCCAAACTTTTTATCCCGGCTTTCTGGGCTTTCCGGGGAACCATCGACTACGTCACCTTGAAATCCCCTTTTCCCCTCTACGATATCGGGGAGCATTTCACGACGGGGCAAGCCATCGGAGCCCTCTCTCTGCAGTTGGTTGGCGTCATGCTGATCGCTTATCTGGTGATGTTGCTGAGTTTGCATCGGCGCTTTAGGAAATAAGAATCATGGATCCTTCCGGTCATGACGGGCCTGGGTTGCCGATGAAAACCGGGACGATGACCGGCCGATCAGCGGCATTCATTGACCTCGATAACACACTGATCAGCGGCTCCTCGCTTTTTCATCTCGGCTGGGGAGGTTTTAAGAGGGGAATGTTTTCACCCGTCGAGGCGGCGCGTTTCATCCTCGCCAATCTACGCTTCATGCTCACCCGGAAAGAGCTGACGGGGGCTCCGCGGATCTGGGGAAACTTCGCCGCGTCCTTCGTGAAGGGTGCCGAAGTCGCCGAGATGGTTTGCATCGGCAGGGAAATCATCGACGAGTCGATCAGGCCTGCCATCCGAGACGTTGTTGTGGAGATGGCCCGCCGCCATCTCGATAGCGGAAAGGAGGTTTGGATCGTGACCGCCTCGCCACAGGAGCTATCGCAGATGTTGGCGGAGAATTTGGGCTTCACCGGGGGCCTTGGGACCCGCGCCGAAGTGGTGGCCGGCCGCTACACCGGTCGCATCCCGCAGGGTATTCTGCATGGCCTGGAGAAAGCGAAGGCGGTTGTTTCATTAGCCGGGGAGCGAGGGATTGACCTCGCCGCTTCCAGTGCCTACAGCGACAGCATCAACGATCTTCCCTTGCTACACTCGGTGGGATTTCCAAACGCAGTCACCCCGGACAGGGAACTTGCCCGCAAGGCACTGCTAAGCGGGTGGCCTGTTCACGAATTAAGGAGCCGCTAGCGACTCCTTAACGCACTTGGGTCTGCGCCTGCGATCAGTGCCGATACCGCAGCGTTGGTTTTCGCCGCCAGTTCGAAACGGTCGCCCGAAGCGAGACCGGTCGTGGGAATCGATTTTCCGATCAGCACTCGGATCCTTGAGGGGCGCACCAAGAAGCCACCCCTGCGCAGCATCCTATCGCTTCCCAAAATTGCCACCGGCAAGACATCCGCGCCTACTGCGATTGCCGCGGCAAATGATCCCGAGGCAAAGCGGCCGAGAGTTCCGTCCACCGATCGGGTTCCTTCCGGGAAAACAGCCATTCATTCACCGCATTCCAATGCAGCCTTGAGATCAAGGATGCCCTTGGCGGCGCGTTGATGGGTGGAACGGTCGAGGAAAATCATCCCAACGGCACGCCCAAACATTCCGATCAGCGGCATGCGTTCCACCACCTTTTTGCCTGCAAAATTAAGCGGAATCAGAAGTGCCCGGTAGAGGATCGGAATATCGGCATAAGATCGGTGATTGGAGACAATGAGCGCAGGGCTCCCGAGGGATAAGTTTTCCACCCCCTCGACGCGCAAGCTGGAGAGGCCGCCCGCGAGAATGACCCGCGCCCAGACATTTCGAGCCATCCAAAGGGCCGGTTCGGAATTTCCGGAAATCTTCCGGGCTGCAATCGCCAGTGGAATCACGACTCCACACAGGACGCCAAGGCAGATCCCCTGAAGAATGTTCACGGGCATCCAGAGCAAGAATTTGAGGAAGCTCTCTTTCAAAGGGCAGGGCGTGTCCTCTGATAAAGGACTGGCGTGACGTGCGTGCATTGATGGGCAAAATGCTGGAACGATAATAGGTGCTGGCCTCTAATGGCCTAGGTCTATTTTAACCACCGAGGTCAGTCATACATCCTTTAGCAACTCATCGTTTTGTCTGTTTTAAAACCTCACATTCTCCTGATGGCCACCGCCGACGCGAGGGGGCATCTGATGCGCGGACAGTTGCTTTATCATGCCCTATGTGCCCGAGGGGCGAAAGTTTCGGTTCTCACCACATCGGATGAAGGTCGCGAATTCCTCGCCGAATTCGGGGTGCCGGCCGAGGTGTTGTCGCGTCACTACACGGTGCTTTTCGACAAGAGACAAAAAATGCGGACATGGGCCACGGATCTGCGGATCGCGACCTATTTTTTCCTGCCCTGGCACATGCTCCGTGATATCCGCCGCTTGTCACATCGAGCAGCCGGGGTGGATCTGATCGTGAACGATTCCTTCCACCCCGCCCTTCTGGTGATGGGAGGTCTCCACCCTTGGCGCAAGCGAACCGTGCATGTTTATGGCTGGAGTTTGAGGGAGTCCCTCGAACGTAACTTCATGGGACGCATGATGGGCCCTTGGGCGCATTTCTTCCGTTGGTTGGTGCGACTGGGGCTGTCGCGAGCCCGGGGAAGGCTTGTGCATGATTTCGCCTTCCCGCTTCCCGGGCAGGTGGATTGCTCATCGCCGGAACATCAATTGCCCACCCCCATTGCCTTGATCGATGAGGGGCGGGGCAAGCCGCCCTCTCGGAAAGTCGCGGTCTATCTTAACCCTCATTTTTCCGATCCTGCCTTGGCAGACGCCTTGGAAAGGGGGCTTCAGGAAGCAATTGTCCACTCTCCACATGAACATCGTCAGGAAAGTGGCGATGAGTCCGCTGGGAATCCCGTTTTCTTCCTAGGCGAGGGGTATGCAGGGCGCCCCGGATGGCAGCCCTACGCAACGGATTGGATCGATATCGCATCCCGCGCCGAGGTGCTTGTGTCAGCTCCCGGCATGGCGGCACTCGCCACTGCTCAGTCTCTGTACAAGCCTATTCTTCTCATCGTCACGGCACAACCCGAGCAGCAAAAGAATGCGGCACGCGCGGCGGCACTTGGCCTGCGACATCGTTTTGTGCCGTGGGATGAATCAACAACGGCAGATCACTTCATAAATGCGCTGAGAGAGGCTTATCTGGAACTGATTTTGGAAAATAAAAGTTACTTCAGCCAAAAAACTGGAACCGTTAATCCGGAAGCGACTTTAAAAGAGCGACTGGATGTCTGGGCGAATCTCCTGATGTCGTGGTCCCGGATGCCCTAGGAAACTTGTTTTTGTTAAAGGATTAGTGAGTAGTATTGTACCGTCCATGCATAAAGAAATCGCCAATGAGAATGTGCCGAAGGGTACGGGAAATGAGGTTCGTTGGGTACAGCCCAACACCCTTCTCTGGAAGCTCATACGCATCGTGGTGGTCTTCCTGCCGCCGATCGGCGTGATTGCGGCAATGGCCCTGCTATGGGGCGGTTACTTCGGCCCCCTTTACCTGACGCTCTTCGTCGTGATGTATCTGCTGACCGGCTTCGGCATCACGATCGGGTTTCACCGGCTCTTCACGCATGCGGGCTTCAAGACCAGTCCGGCCGTTGTCTGGACACTTGGAATCCTCGGTAGCATGGCGATCGAGGGCCCTGTCATCTGGTGGGTGGCCACGCATCGCAGGCATCACCGACACTCCGACAAGGAGATGGATCCCCACTCACCGCATGCTGGCAGGAAGCCCGGGTTTCTCGGCGCGGCGAAGGGGCTCCTTCACGCCCATGTGGGATGGACCTTTTATGATGAGTACAACCATACAGATCAGACCCGCTACGCTCCCGATCTGTTGGCTGATCCGCGCATTGTGACCATCAACCGACTCTTCCCGCTCTGGGTGGTGTTGGGATTGCTGATTCCGACAGTGATCGCGGGCTTGGTCACGTGGACCTGGACCGGTGCGCTGCTCGGTTTCATCTGGGGAGGGTTGGTGCGCGTCTTCATGGTTCACCACGTGACCTGGAGCGTGAACAGCATCTGTCACTTCTGGGGAAGCCATGATCACGAGACCGGCGACGAGAGCCGCAACAACGCCCTGATGGGAATTCTTGGTCTAGGGGAGGGATGGCACAACAACCACCATGCTTTTCCGACCAGCGCGCGGCATGGTCTCGAGTGGTGGCAGATCGATCCGAGTTGGATGGTGATCTCCGCCATGAAATGGGTAGGACTGGCAAATTCCGTCAAGGTCGCTCTGCCGGAAAAGCCAACCCCGTGATCCCGATGATCAAGGACAACTGCGGCGTTTTGGGCGACGCAATCTGCAGGGAGCAATCCGATGCAGAGAGTCTGTGGGAGACGCTGCTTTGGGCGCCGGTCAATCTGATCCAAGCCATTAGCCTCGGTTTAGTCTGCATGCTCCTGATCCCTCCGGCGCTTCTGGTTCGCTTTCTCACAAGGCGTTCGGAACCTTCGCTCTGGATGGCCCGTCATCTTTGGGCGCCGATCATCATCGGGGGAGGGCTTTCCCGTCTCCGGGTTTCAGGATTGGAAAACATAAACCCCTCACGCCCGACCCTTGTTGTCTGCAATCACCAATCCTACGCCGACATTCCGATCCTGTACCGCGCACTTCCCCTTCCCGTGCATTTCATCGGAAAGAGCGAGTTGTCATCCATTCCTCTTATTGGTGCTTTTGGTAAAGCCGTCGGCACCATCTTTGTAGATCGGTCGACGCGGCGTCGCGCTACCGCCGGGATTTCCGAACTGAGTGAAGCCCTTGCACGCGGTGAGTGGACAGTCAGTTTTCCAGAGGGGACGAGATCCCATGATGGAAAGGTCGCGCAATTCTCCGCCGGCACCTTTGCCTCCGCAATCATCGTTGGTGCCGACATCCTTCCGATCTGCATCGTCGGAAGTAACAGGATGCTCCGTCGCGGGGGATTCCGCGTCCGTCCTGCGAGCATGGAGGTCCGAATTGGAGAACCCGTTACCACACAAGGTTTATCAGTGGAGGATCGCCAAATCCTGGCGACCTCCTCGAGAAACGCCGTTCAGAATCTTCTTCAAGGCAACGGCGCCCTGCCATGATCGGATTTCTTAAACACTATCTGCTCGGCGATCTTCCCCGACTAAGAACCGAAGTGCTGGCTATCTTCACCGAGTCAGCTCGGGAAAACGCCGTCACTCCGCTTAGAATCGGTCCTAAGCGGGGGCTCCTAATTGGAGATCCGGCGCTTGTCAGGCATGTCCTCGTCGAGAATCAGGCAAATTACGATAAGCGCACTCCTGCTTTCCGCTCGGTCAGCGTGGCGCTAGGCAATGGTCTGCTCACCAGCAATGGAGCGTTCTGGAGACGCCAGCGGCGGATAGCCCAACCCGCCTTCCATGCCGACAAGTTGGAGCGACTTTCACCCATTTTCTCGCGACTTGCCGCGGAGTGCGGGGATCGGTGGGAACGCGCGGCCTCGGAGGGCACGCCGGTCGATGCCTGCGCGGAGATGATGAGAACGACCCTTGAGGGGGTCGCCGAATGTCTCTTCGGGGCGGATCTCTCGGACAAAGCCGCTGAGATTTACAGACTCTTTCCCACCATTCTCAACGAGTTGGCACGACGGGTTACCAGCGGGATCGCATTGCCGCTTTGGATCCCGACACAAGGTAACCGAGGGCTCAGAGCCGCGCTGCGTGAATTCCAAGGGATCGTGGACGGGATGATCGAGCGGAAGCGTGCGCGCATCCGTCAAGCCGGAGCAGAAGGTGGCTCCTCCCCGGATCTCCTCACCGTCCTGATATCATCAAAGGATGAGGAGACGGGGGAAACAATGTCTGATCGGCAACTGCGCGACGAGGTGATGACGATGCTGATCGCCGGGCATGAAACCACCGCCAATGCCCTTTCCTGGATCTGGTACCTTCTTGACCGGCACCCAGAGGAGCAGGAAGTTCTCAGGGAGGAAGTGCTTCGTGAACTAGGCGGAGAGACGCCCACCTTCGCGAATATCCACCGTCTCAAGCGCCTCCGCATGGTCTTCATGGAGGCCCTGCGCCTCTATCCACCCGTTTGGATGATCGATCGGCGTGCCCTGGGGGCTGATCGGCTCGGAGAGACATCCGTCTCCAAGGGGGACCTCGTGATCATCAGCTCCTACGCCATCCATCGAAAGCCCGACCTATGGAAGGAACCCGATCTTTTCCGACCCGAGCGTTTCGAGCCGGGGAAAGAAGAGCAGCCCAACAAGTTTGCCTACCTTCCCTTCGGATCAGGTCCCAGGGTATGCATGGGAATGGGATTCGCGATGATCGAGTCCCAGATTATTTTGGCCACTCTCCTCACGAGATTCCGAGCTAGGCTCTGGGAGCTGGGCACCATCCTGCCACGACCGATCGTGACCCTGAGGCCTGAAAAACCGGTGCTGCTACGTCTTGAAAAACTGACCGCATGAACATCTCAAAATGCCCCTTCCATCAGTCAGGTGGTGCTGTCCGGCACCGCGGGATGCTCGAGGATTACATTCCCCCAGAGATGATCCAGCCGATCCCGGAAATTTCCGAGAAGGAGTGGAATGACCGTCGCAGGAGTTCGTTCTTCAATTTATTAACCCGTTTCTTCACCTTCAGGAATCTGCTGGCCTACCGTGGGCACTATACGCGCGACGTTCTCGGCTATGGATGGGGGGCGCTTTACCAGACCCTTCGTGCCAGCTCCGTCGTGGCCACGACCTATCGCAACGGGGGGCACCTGAGGGCAGGGGAACGACTCTTTGGAACCGGGGAGTTCAGCCAGATCTTCAAGATGCCGCGGAATTCCAAGTTCCTTCATGAAGTCATCCGCGTGGTCAATCTACGCCATCATGTGGCAGGAGTTGTTCTTCCCTCAGGGATACTCAATCTTGCCGAGGGACAGTCCGGCGCCGAAGTCATGCCGGGATACGAGGCCGACTTCGCCTACATCTCCGCCTCCTATGTGGACAACATCATGCGCGGTTACCGCGCCTGTGGTGTGCGGCCCGGCAGCCGGACATGGCAAAGGCTTGGTGAAAACCTCACCGTTATTCTCTACCAGACGGGCAAAGCCACGGGGCTATCCCGCGCGCCCAAGGACTTTCATGCCCAGAACGAGTTCTGCCGCGCCTACGAAGAACGCTTCAAGTCGCATCCCCCCGGCGAACGGATCACCGCGATGGCGCGCGAAACGGCTCTCCGAATGGTTCCGGTCACGGCCGCGATGACCGGAATCTCCATGGAGGAGCATATCGATCGGCATATTGATGAACTCTCCCGCAATTGGCTTTTCCCAGACCGCTCGGTTCTCAAGGAGATGGAGCCGGTTTACGCCGAATGGATGGAGTTGCGCCAAGAAAAGGCCAAGGCGGCCAAAAAGGCCGCACGCCAGCGACTCAGGGAGGAGCTTATGGAGCGACCGGATGTGGCGGCACTCTGGGAGGCCTATGAAAAAATACCATGCACCCACACGGACAGCAAACTGATGGGAGCCATCCTGCTCCATGCGATCGACGATCCGGCCTCCTCCTACAAGATTGAGACGATCCATCTCACGCCCGAGAAGCCGCTTCTTCGGCAGGGTGAGGTCTCGGAAGCGATGGTGGTGATCCTGGAGTCGAGCGAACCCCTGATCATCAGCTGTTCGGAAGAAGACGAGTCGGATTCCTGCATGGCAGGGTCGGAGGTCGAGGTTGTCCATGAGATCTCGGGTCCCGCAGTTCTGGGGGATCTTGGATTGCTGGGTAACCGCCGCGAACTCGCGACCACTGGCGTGCGCCGTCCGGCAACGCTCCGGGTGATCCGAATCGACCGGCAGCAGTTTGCCTCGCTCAGCACCCAGTCCGGCTTCCGCTCGGCGGTCGCCGCGGACGTGCATCACACCATCCACACGGAGGTAAAGGGCCTCCTGCACCTGCTCGAAAAGCACCCGGAAATGGAGACGGATAAGGGATTCCGCTGGCTTGTCCTCCTTCTTCAGCATCTCTGCGGCGAGCCTGGGGTTCCTCTGGAAAGGATCGAGGGTTATCCGCAGCACGCCACGCTCCAGGAGTCGATCGAGTTTCTGCGTCCGCTGGCGGCGGACGTGAAGAGCCGCCTCGGAGACAGACACCACCTCGCGAATCTGATCAATTCCGTCGTTGAAACCATCGGCTGATTTTCCCATGCGTGTCGCCACTCCCCATCTTGAAGCCATCGCTGCGAGTCTCGCTCCCGAGGAAAGCAAGGCACCCGGTATCCGCAGGTGCGCTTTCGATTCGCTGGAACTCCTTCAGACTCCCGGCGTCTGGGGGGAAGACTGCGCGGCGTGGACCGAATTCCTGACGCCCTCCGGAAGGCGTCTGCTGGAATGCATCGAGGAGACGGTCGCCTCGGGAACCAGGCTCGTTGACATCTCCTCGCTCGAGCCCTACGCCTCGGGGCATTTCCTGGATGCCATCTCCCGGGGGCTGGAGCGGATGGCCGCGCGCGGCGAGCGCACAACCGTGAGGATTCTTTTCGGGAACAATCCCTACTCCCGTGAAACGAACGAGGGGTTGGTCGAGATGCTCCGTCGCCTCACCCGGAATCTTGATCCGCGGACCTGCCTCCTCACCATCCATGTCTGCCGGATGTTCACCTGCATCGACGGGCTGAAATCGTCGTGGAATCATGCCAAGATCGTGGCGGCGGACGGGCGCAGTTGCATTGTGGGCGGCCACAATCTCTGGTCGGGCGACTATTTCGCCGGGGGACCCGTGCACGATCTTTCCGCACTCCTGACCGGGCACGGTGCACTTGAGACCCATTTCTATCTCAACCGCCTCTGGGAATGGGTCACAAACAACCTGCACAATGCGCCCGAAGCGCCGCGTGCCTTCGCTGTCGGATGGGAATCCGGCGTCATCACGGAGGGAAGCACCCCCTCCCCCGTTGAGCTGGATGCCGGTTCCGAGGGGGGCGTACCAGCCCTCGCATTGGCGCGCTATGGACACGGCATCCTGACCAACGAGCCATTCCCGAATCCCGCCGCGGGAGCCGCAGCAGCCGCCTTCCGGTTAGCTGAACGATCGATTCTGATCAGCCAGATGGACTTTGCCCTGCGGTGGAACGGCCCGAGTGTCTGGCCCGATCAGGTGATGGAGGTTCTGATCGACGGTCTCACCGATCCCGGGAAACAACTCGATGTGAAGATCATCGTCACCGAGCCTGGCGGCCTCTCCGGAAGCGGCGGGCACTACTCCTTCGGGGAGACTCCACAGGGTGTGATCGAGGAGTTCAGAAAGAGGATCGGATCCCGTAAGCTAACCGGCAGCCTCATGATTGCACCAATCCGCTTCCGTCATGGAATCGATGCCTGGGAGGTTGAAGGGGAAAAGATCAAGGTCACCACCCATGCAAAGCTCTGGATGATCGATGAGCGGACCTTTCACCTCGGCTCCGACAACATCTATCCCCACAACCTCCAGGAATTCGGCTACGTCATCGAGGATCCCGAAGTCGCCGCCGGGTTGCTCCGTTCCTACTGGAATCCTCTCTGGGAAAACTCCTCGCCCGGCGCCCTTCATCTGATTGGGTCCTAGGGGATCTTGCCGACCATATCCATCACTCGGAACATGGATCCACTCCCCATGATGAGACGCGCGACATGACCGGGAAGAGAAGCCGTTCATCCGTCGAGTTCATCATCCTGGTGGCCTTCCTCAACGCCGTCGCGGCGATTTCGATCGATGCCATGCTGCCCGCCGTTGGCCTGATGGCCCGTGAGTTGGGGGCGGCTAATCCGAACAGCCGGCAGTTCATCATCACGACGTTCTTCGCGGGTCTGATGGTCGGAACGCTGGTTTATGGACCATGGTCGGATTCGCTGGGCCGCAAGCCGGCCATTATCATCGGCCTCGTCTTCTATTCCTTGGGCTCCTTGGCCTGCCTGCTTTCAGAAAGCTTCGGAATGATGCTGGTCGGCCGGTTCCTGCAGGGGTTCGGGGCGGCGGCTCCACGCTATATATCCGTCGCCATGGTGCGGGACAGGCATTCGGGTGCCGCAATGGCGAGGGTGATGTCTTTCGTCATTTTGGTGTTTCTGCTGGTGCCGATGCTCTCTCCCGGCATTGGGCAACTCGTGCTGCTTATCGCGAGCTGGCGCGCCATTTTTGTGGGATTTCTGATCTGTGGTGTTCTTTCAGGAATCTGGCTGTGGTGCCGCCAGGAAGAGACACTTCTTCCCGAAAACCGCAGGCCTTTCTCCTTCGCCGCACTGGTGAATGCTGCCGGGCAGGTGCTGCGCCATCCGATAGCCATGGGTTACACCATCGCCTCCGGGCTCAACTACGGCATCTTCATCATCTATCTCAACACCTCGCAGCAGATCTTTGCCGAGGAATATGCACAGGGTGCGCATTTTCCGCTCTGGTTTGCATTTTTTGCATCCGGTTTCGCACTGGCGATGGTTGTGAACGCCAGGCTGGTGAACCTATGCGGCATGCGACGGCTATCCTCGCTGGCATTGCGGATGCTGGTGATCATTTCGGGTTTATTCCTTGGAGTGTGCCTCTTGTTGGAAGGGCATCCGCCGATCTGGGCGTTGGCGCTTTTTCTGTTTACAGGATGCTTTTTCAGCGGATTGCTGCTCGCCAATTTCAACGCCATCATCATGGATCCCTTGGGGGGCGTTGCCGGAATGGGAGCTGCAATTTCAGGCACGCTCTCTTCCGCCATAGCCATTCTGTGCGGTGGTTGTATCGGTCTCCTTTATCAGGGTACGGTCATTCCGCTGGTGGCGGGATTTGCAGGACTCAGCACCATGGCCCTTGTTGTCGTCTTGCTGACGTCACGACGACGCAGAGACATCACGATTGTCCAATGAACTCGGGTCAGGTGACTAGAGAAGTCATGAACCCGCCGATACCGGCTCCCGTGTGCGAAAAGCCTGCTCAACGATATCGGCCGCCATTCCCACGCCGTCGATCCGTGCAATCTCCGCAGCCCGTTCCCGGGCACGCCTGCGGTAATCCGGATCGCGGAGAACCCGTCCGGCAGCCTGACGCAGCCGTGTCGCGGTCAGTTGGCCGGGAAGCACGACCTCGGCCAACCCGAGCCACTCGAGTCGGCGGGCGACACCCGGTTGGTCGTTGGTGATCGGGATGGCGACCAACGGCACGCCGCGCGCTAGTGACTCGAGCGCCGTGTTGAGGCCGGCGTGCGTGATCACCAGCGCCGCCTTCTCAAGAAGCCGCAACTGGGGAGCGATCGGCACGACGATCGGATTTCCGGGGCAGCGTGCCGCCACCGCCGCGGCATCCTGGTCCGCGGCACCGAGCGAGATCACGAGCTGAACGTCCAAAGTCGCGACTGCCTCGGCGATCGTCGCGAACATCCCCGAAAGCCTGTTCTGCAGCGTTCCCAGCGAGGCATACACAAGGGGGCGCCCGTCGAGACGCTCCCAGGGAAACGGCACCTCGCTGCCGCCCGCGGACGCGTGCCACGGAGCGGTGAAGTGCAGCAACGGTTCGGGGCGGGCCCTTGGGAAATCGAAAAAAGCGGGCTGCTGGGCGATCTCCGCAAGAAATGCCGGAGTCTCCTCGTCGATCCGCGGCGCGAGGCCATGCCGGATGCGTTCTTCATTGATCGCGTCCCGTATTGGCGCTGTCACGCGGTAGAGGAACCAGTTGCCCGCGCCATTCCTCATGCGGGCGAGCAGTCCCGGATGATAACGCCACGGGAGGACTGCCGGGGGGCACGCCGGATCACGGTTGAGTGCCAGGGCATTGGCCACCTTCACGAAGGGCAGTCCTTCGATCTCGGCCACCGTGCCTGCGGCAGGATTGACCTGATCGACCAGCAGTCCCTCGATCCCGATTTCACGGCAGACGGCAGGGAGGTCCCGGAGTGTGACCTCGGCCGCGGAGCGCATCATCCCGATCGTGTAGCGTAGCGCTTTCCCGGCTGTCATGCCGCCGAGCATCGCGGCTTGGGCCGCAATCGCTCCGCGTGGAAATTCGTTTTTCCCGACGGCGGCAAAGCCCAGTCCGGCGGAGAGGGCTTTTGACTGCGCATCGGGGCGTGCCACCACCGTGACACGGTGGCCCCGCCGCACAAGCTCGCGGCCCAGCGTCGTCATCGGATTCAGGTGACCGGAAAGTTCGGGACAGGCGAGGCCGATGTGCATGCGGGGGACAGGTTGGTTATGACGGCAACTTTCTCGGGCCGTTGAGCAGTGTGCCGATCCAGGTGTAGCGGACCAACCAGCGGTAGGAGACAAGCAGCAGGAGGGCGGTGACCGCCATCACCAAGAAAAACTTCACCGAAGGCGGCCATGGCAGGCGCACCAGTGCGATCTGGATGGCCAGAACCAGCGGGAGGTGGGCAAGGTACATCCAGTAGGCGGAATCGGAGAACCACCGTGCACGGTAGCCAAGTTGACTGCAATAACGGCCGAACAGGCCCATCACCCCAAGGGAGACAACCCAGGCATAAGTGCATTGCACGATCGACCCTGCTTCGCGGTTGCCGACCAGCTTCAATGCCAAGGGAAGGAAAACAAGCAGGCCCAGCGGAAGAAGAAACTGCCATCCTCTCCCCATCCGGGTTGTCATGCCATCGCGGGAAAAAACAGCGGCCCCGAACCAGAAAAAGAGGCCGTAGTAGAGCAGGAGATGAGGCGCCGGGATAGGGCCAAACCAGAGATCGGGCCCGACCGCCGATCCCATGAATGCCTGCGGGATCACGGTCAGGGGTGGAATCAACCAGAGCAGGCGACCCGTGGGAGAAAACCCCGCCTTAACGGCCAGGGCAAAGCCAGCCACCAACCAGAGCAGGAGCCAGAGGAACCAGAGGTGGTCAAGCAATGGCTCATCAAAGAGATGGAGAGAATAACTGCCGACACGGATCAGAAATCCGTCCGAGACCAAAAAGGCCCTGTAATTCGTCACCACGCGATCAACCCACGAGGAAAACGAGGTTGCGTCCGTTCGGGGCGAGAGGACGACCAACGTCTCTCGCATGCGGATGCGTAGTTCCCGATCAGGCAAAAGCATCAGTCCCAGCTTTTCAGCCATAGCCGTCTTGAGTCCCAAGGCCGACCCGCAATAGCCGGCCGGGGTCCATCCGTATTTGTTTTTTGCGGATGGTTCCGCGCCGTGTTCCAGGAGCAACCGTACCGTCGAGGGATGGCAGAAAAGGGCAGCTTGATGGAGAGGGGTGTTGCCCTCCTTATCCCCACCCCGCGTATCGGCCCCGCGATCCAGCAGGAGGGAAACAGCCTTGTCGTTCCCCGCAAGCGAGGCCCAGCAGAGGGGCGTCAGGCCGTAGGCCGGATCTTCCTGATTGACGGATGTCCCCATGTCAAGTTGGCGAATGACGGCCGCCTGATCGCCGGCGAGAATCGCTTGGACGAGCGGGGTTTTCTTCGCCGGGTCCTGTGCGCGCATCATCCGCCCCTCGCGCGTCAGGAGATTGTCCACGGGGACGATCGTGAGCAGGGCCAGTAGCAGGGGGAGGAGGATCCTCTGCACCCGCTGGCGGATCATTCCGCCAAGTCCGTGCCGTTGCATGATGAACATCGTGAAGAAGCCGCTGATGATGAAAAACAGCGGCATGCGGAACATGTGGATCACCGCGTAGGGCAGGAAGAAGAGTCCGTTCTGCCTTGTGTCCTGAACGGGCCAGGGACAGGGGAAAAAGCTCAGGCAGGCATGCAGGACGATTCCGAGGATCATCGCGACGCCGCGCAGAGCGTCGAGGTCGGTTCGCCTTGCGGGATCGGGGCCATGGCTGCCAAATGTCTTCGGTTCTGTCATGAGTCGCTGGGAACGGGGAGCCGAACTGCCTGCGGATATCCCTGCCGGCAGGGATCAGGGATTTGCGGATGATGGCAGGATGATGACGGAGTTGGTGTTTTCGCGGGGAGGGGTCGCATTCGTTGACTGAGGAGCCCCGTCGATGAAGGCATCCATCTGCTGACCGACATAGACCGGCACCTTGGTCTTGTCGAACTGGTAGATCACCTGCAGGACGCGGGTGTCGACGCGCTCGGTGCTGTCACCGGTAAGTGATTTCTTGACGGTGATGTATGGCTCGATCCGGACGAAGCGGAGCGGGATCGCGTCGGAGCGCATCCCTTTGATGTAGGCGACCGCCGGAGCCCCGGCAATGACCCGGGAGGCGCTGTCCTCGTCCACGTCGGCGCGGAGTTGCAGTCTATCTGTTTCCCCGAGCAGGAGGGAGGGTGCGTTCGCATCGGAAGGGGAGACGCCCGCATACTCACCCTCGTGCATGTTCTGCCTAAGGATTTCACCGTCGCGCGGCGCTCGGACGGTAAGGAGATCGAGATTCACCTCCGCCTGAGTCAACTGGGCCCGTGCCAGCAGGAGATTCGCGCGCGCGGAACCCAGTCCCGACTCAGCCGCCTGCAGGTCGAAGTACCTGCGCTTCTGCACATCCTCGCTGATCACCCGCTGTGCGAGAAGCCGGTCGGCTCGAGCGAGATCATCCTTCTTGTCCTCGACCTTGACCTCGGCTTCCTTGACCTGCGCCTCCAGCAGGACAACCTGGGCCTGCTGAGCCGCTACTTTCGCCTCGGCGTCCCGGGTGTCCTGACGGAACAGGGGATCCCCCTTTCTCACCTGATCCCCCACCTTCACGTAGATATCCATGATCAGCCCGGGCAGAATCGGGGCCACGATGACGTTCTCGTTGACCGCCTCCACGAGGCCGCGGGCCCCGATCGAATCGGCGTAGGGCGCGCGCGAGGGCTCGACCAGCGGGATCGGCGTCGGCAGCGGTTTCTTGAGCCTGAGGACGAGCAGCGTGACGGCGATAATCCCAAGGAGGGCCAGAAGGATGGAGAGACGTTTAAGCATGGTGGTACTCGGCGGCGGGACAACTCTTGATCACCCTGCCATCCTCCATCTCAGCGATCGAGTCGGCGAAGGAAAAAATCCTGCTGTCATGGGTGACGACGATGACGCAGCGGTCGGGACGGCAGGCGCTTTTCTTGAGCAACTCGAGGGCATGGTGTCCCGTCTTGGCATCGAGCGAGGCGGTCGGCTCGTCGCAGATGATCAGCCTCGGTTCATGCACAAGGGCGCGAGCGATCGCCACGCGCTGCTGCTGGCCACCGGAAAGCTGCTTGGGGAAGGATCGGAGGCGTGTTCCAAGCCCCAGATTCTCAAGGATGGATGCCGCTTTCTCCTCCGCCTTCCGGTAGTTCCATCCCTGCAGGATCAGCGGCACGGAAGCGTTTTCCACCAGCGTAAGCGTCGGGATCAAATTGAACTGCTGGAAGATGAACCCGACGTTTCTGCTTCGAAATCCGGTGATCTCCGCGTCACTCATCGTCCCAAGGTCCTTGCCGAAGACCTCGATGCGCCCGGAATCGGTCCTCATCGTGCCGCAGATGACACTCAGCAGAGTGGTCTTTCCGCAGCCGGAAGGTCCCACAATCATGGTCAACCGACCGCTGAGCGCCTCAAAGGAAACATCGCGGAGGGCGTAGGTCGGGGTGTCGCCGTTAGGGAAGGTCTTGGTCACCTTCTCCACCCTGACGGCGACCAGGTATTCGGGCGACTGAATCGGATCGCTCATTTGAAGACAACGGCGGGTTCGAGCTTCGCGATCTGTCGCAGGCCGACCAAGGCGGAGAAGGAGCAGATGAGCATGATGATGCCGGCCACCGCAACGGGCACCTGCCATGGCATGAAGAAGGGAGGGGTCTCGAGTTTGAGAACCTTGAGTCCGAAGAGGGTGGTCAATCCGACGCCGATCCCGAAGCCCACGATACCAACCGAGAACGACTGCAGGAAGACCATGGCCGTCAGGATCGGCATGCGGGCCCCCATCGCTTTGAGCGCCGCCAGATAGCGCAGGTTGTCTAGGATGAAGAGATAGAAGGTCTGTCCGGCGATGGCGATGCCGACGATCATCCCCATCAGCACGACTGTGCCGAAAGAGATCGGGATGCCGGTGTTCCTGATATACCAACGGACGGTCGTCCAGAAGAGGTCATCACGGGCGAAGGCGCGCAATCCCGGCACGGTACTGATCCGCACGGCAAGTTCCTGCGGCGGCACCCCGGGCTTCGGCTCCACGAGGACGCAGCTGAGCATCTTTCGCTGCGGCTTGGCGAACTGGAGCGCGCGGTCGTACGTGGTGAAGACGTAGGGTTGGGCCAGAAAGCTACGGTTTTCATGGCAGATGGCGACGACCTCGGCGCGCTTGTCGTTGATCTCGAAGGAGGTCCCGATATCGATGTGGATGCCCTTTTTACGGTATTTCTCGACGCCGACCTGATCAATGATCACGGCGTCGGGCAGGCGCAGGTCCTCGATGCGCCCCTTGAGGATTTCCATCGGCCTGCCGACGAAGGTTGCGGTGTCGAGGCCCGTCAACTGGACGTTCTGAAAGGAACCGTCGCTTAGGCGCGCCTGCTCGATCCCCAGATAGAGGGGGACGGCCCACTCCACGCCCGGAACGCTCCGCACGCGCGTCACCTCGATCTCGCGCAGCGGGATCACCTCGTTGACCTGCTCCACCTTGGCGTCGAAGACCCAGACCTTCGCGTCGATGTTCCGCACGGTCGCGGTGGTCCAGAGCATGATCCCGCAGAAGACCGATGTCTGCTGGGTCATCAGCAGGGAGCAGAAGGTCAGGCCGCCGACCAGCATCACGTACTTCGCCTTGTCCCGGAAGAGCATGAGGAGCGCGATGCGAAGCATGAATTATGAGGCTGTTAGCGGTTTAGACTGAAGGCTGTTAGGTAATCGGCGACGGATCTCAGGGTTCGGCTATTGGGGTAGAAAAACAGATCAGTCCCTATCACCCATTCCCGATAACCTATCCCCCAATTGCCTCTCCGCGTATTTGGCCAGCATGTCGTATTCGAGGTTCACGGGGCTACCGGCGCAGAGGTCTCCGAGATTGGTCTCCTGCAAGGTGTGGGGGATGATCCAGAGACCGAAGCGATCCTCGCCGAGCGAGGCGACGGTCAAGCTGACACCATTGACGGCGATCGACCCCTTCTCGATCAGGTAACGGGCTCCTGCTTCCGGAAGGGCGATGATCAGATTGAGATCCGCCCCCTTGGTTTCCGCGGAGAGGACCTCGGTCGTGGTGTCGATGTGCCCCTGCACGAAGTGGCCCCCGAAGCGTCCGTCGGCACGCAGGGCTCGCTCAAGATTCACCCGGTCTCCCGGAGCGAGGCCGCCGAGATTGGTCCGGGCGAGGGTCTCCCCAAGCAGGTCGAAGCATGCCGAATCCCCATCGGTCGAGGTGACGGTGAGGCAGCAACCGTTGACGGCCAGGCTTTCGCCAAGTGAGAGCCCGGCGGCGAGCGGGGTCTCCAGAGTCAGGCGGGCGGCATCACCGCGCCGGTCAAGGGAACGGACGCGACCGATGGATTCGACAAGTCCGGTGAACATGCGGTCAGGCTACCTGAGAAAGAGCCAGCCGACCAGCGCGAGCACGGGCAGCAGGATCGGGAGGGCGTAGCGGACGATGTAACCGAAGAATCCCGGGGTGTTTGCGCCGAACTGGGTTACGACGCTCTTGACCATGAAGTTGGGCCCGTTGCCGATGTAGGTCATGGCGCCGAAAAACACCGCGCCCATCGAGATGGCGATCAGGTGACTGGGATCATGGGTCGCGATCCGGAGGACATCCTCGGGATTGCCAAGCATCCCTCCCTTCAGGCCCAATTCCACCGAGAGGAAGGCCAGGTAGGTGGGGGCGTTGTCGAGGAAGGAGGAAAGGGCGCCCGTCAGGTAGTAGAACTGGAGCGGGCCCATCCCGTGCGAACCGGCCAATTCACGGGCGTAATGCTCCAGGTAATCGAGGGCTGGCACCATCGTCGCGAAGATTCCGAGAAAGAGCCACGCCACCTCCTTGATCGGGGCAAAGGTGAAGTCGTTCTTTTGATGGGTGAGACGGGGGGTCAGATACCAGGAGAGAAGGGCCGCCGCCACCATGAGGATCTCCCTCCAGGGACTGGGGAGAAAAACAGCGGTCAGGATGGCGCCCAGCGCCCCGAGATTCCCCAATCCCTCAATGCTCCAGAGCTCCTCCGCAGTCACCTCATCGCGGACGACGCGCGGGGCTCTCAGGAAGTTTTCCCGGTCGATGAGATAAAAAATCCCGAGCAGTAAACCCGTCATCAGCAACCACGGCCGCCAGAGGTGCCCGAGTGTCCACCAGAAGGGGACACCCTTCAGGAATCCAAGGAAAAGCGGCGGGTCGCCGATCGGGGTGAGAGCGCCGCCGACATTCGAGATCAGGAAGATAAAGAAGACGCAGTGGAACCCGGTGATCCGGTATTTGTTCATCCGGATCCAGGGGCGGACCAGCAGCATGGATGCCCCTGTGGTGCCGATAATGCTGGCCATCACCGATCCGATCATCAGAAAGATCACGTTCCTCAAAGGTGTGGCCTCGCCGGAGACACTGATGTGAATGCCTCCCGCCACGATGAAGAGCGCGGCCATGACAACGACGAAGCCGACGTATTCATGGAGCGAATCGAGCAGGCGGGCCGCGCCTCCCGGAACCGCGAGGTAGTATAGGACCGTCACCCCTCCGAGGAGCACGGACACCTTCGGGTAGTGCCTCTCCCACCAGTGCGTCGCCAGGAAGGGCATCCCCGCGATCGCAAGCAGGAGGACCGCGAAGGGCAGCAGAAGCAGCGGGGGTGGCAGGGTGTGGTGAAGATCCGCGGCAGGCATGGCAAAGCTGTCTTTTTCATGGACTTCCGGCCATTCGCGAGCAAATTCAATCACCTTGAATATTTTCCGGATATTGAAACACCTCACGCTTCTTCCCCTACTGCTTCTTGCCGGTTGCGCCTCGGTCAGTGTGGGCAACATCAATCCCAAGGGAACGCCTCCGAGGAAACTCCCCGACAAGATCTATGTGCAGGAGTTCACCGCTCCTTATGACAGCTTCCGCGTCGACCGCAGCAACCACGACCTGCTGGCTTTTGTCAAAGCGGAGCGCCGCGCCCTGGCCGTCAACATTCAGGAGCAACTCACCAAGCACATCGCCCCCGCCGAGATCCTCCCCGAGGGGGCTCCCCTGCCCAAAGGAAACTTCTGGCTCGTCAAGGGCGTCTACGACCGGGTGAATCAAGGGAGCCGCGCCTTGAGGATCGGCATCGGTTTCGGTGCCGGCGGCACCAAGTTTGAGACCCGCGTACAGATTCTCGATCTCTCCGGCAAGACTCCTTCCGCTTTTCTCAGCATGCTGACCACGGGTGGCTCGGGTCTTTCACCGGGTGCCTGGGCCGCCTTCACTCCGGCGGGCGCCTTCTTCATCCCGGGAGCTGTCGCGAATGCGGGTAGTGCCTCCCTCGGAGGGCTGTCCGTCGACCGTGTCAGGACGGCGCGCGAGATCACCGCCACCATTTCGGAATACTGTTTCAAGCTGGGCTTGATCACTGAAAGGAGAACCAGGCGCCCGAAGAAAGTCGGCCTTCTTCCGGCATTTCAGCGCCCCGACTTTGTGATTCCAAAAAAAGGGCTCTGAGAACGGGCGGTACGTGCCGACGGCAATCCGGCGCTTTGCAAGCGTCCCCTCCCCTGATTAGATAGTAGGCTTGCCAACCCCCCGGGCCGAATCCATTCCAAGAACCATGACCATGAACCTACGCAAAACCAAAATCATCTGCACACTTGGCCCGGCCAGCGAAACCCCGGAGCGCCTCCGCGAGATGATCCTGGCGGGAGCCAACATCTTCCGTCTCAACATGAGCCATGCCCAGCACGACTGGGTACGCAAGATCGTTCCCGCGATCCGCAACATCGCCGACGAGCTCGACATGCCCGTGGGCATCCTGCTCGATACACAGGGACCTGCCGTGCGCACCGGAGACCTCCCCACCAAGCTCAATCTCAAGACGGGCGATATCATGGAGTTCACCGTGCGAGGGGCGCGCAGCGAGGAGGTCTATTCCGTCAATGTGAACTATGACGGACTCATCGACGACATCAACGAGGGGGACGTTGTCCTGGTTGACAACGGCGTTATTCACCTCAAGGTCCTCTCCAAGGTCAACAACCGCATCCGCTGCGAAGTGCTGACCCCGGGAGAGCTCGGTTCGCGCCGCCACATCAACCTTCCCGGGGTAAAGGTCAATCTCCCCCCTCTCACCGAGAAGGACATGGCCGACGTCGCCGTCGGAGCCGAGGTCGGGGTTGATTTCGTCGCCTTGAGCTTCTGCCGAGAACCCTCCGACATCGTCGAGATGCGCCGTGTGCTCGCCTCGCACGGAAGCCAAGCCCGAGTCATCGCCAAGATCGAGGATCAAAGCGCCGTGAAGTTGATCACCGAGATCATCAATGAGACCGATGCGGTCATGATCGCCCGCGGCGACCTCGGCGTGGAATGCCCGATGGAGGAACTTCCCATCATCCAGCGCAGGATCCTCAAAAAGGCGCTCCAGATCGGCAAGCCTGTCATCGTGGCGACCCACATGCTCGAGTCGATGATCGAGAATCCCGTGCCGACCCGCGCCGAGGTGACCGATGTGGCTAACGCGGTCTTCGAGCAGGCCGACGCCATCATGCTTAGCGGCGAAAGCACCGTCGGGAAATATCCGGTGGAGTGCGTGAAAGTTCTCGACCGCATCGCACGCCGCATCGAGCGGAGCGGAAGCGCCCACTTTGCCGACCAGACGTCCCTTGCAAAGCCCAGGCAGAAGACCGCCCACTCGGGTGTCGTGCTGGCCAACTCGTTTCCCAACGCCCATTTGGCCGTACTCACCCACCACGGTCACATGGCCGACTACACCAGCCATATTCGTCCCGAGCACGCCCCGATCTACGCCCTCACCCCATCCAAGGTGGTGGCCGGCCATCTCACCTTGAACTGGGGAGTCCTGCCACTCGTCATGCCATTTGCCAACTCTCCCGAGGAGTCGGTGAAAAACGCGGAGGAACTTCTGCTTTCCCGCAACCTGCTCAGGAAAGGGGACCAACTCATCGTCATGAGCGACATCATAGAAGGGGATGAAAAATTCGACTCCATCCAACTGAGGAAGATCTGACCGGCGTCCAAGTCTTCAAAACCAAAAAGGTAGGGCCTCACCCCTCCCTTTTTTCGTTTCAAGAATTCGTCACGTCGGAGTCCGGCCTCTCTGTCTGCAAAGGAACTTCACCGATCGTGGCTGTCACGAACCACGGAAAGCGCGGGGCAACCCCGACCGCCTGCTACTTGGAGGCATTCACCCAGTCGATGAAACCCTTCGGTCCGCCGGGAATATAGCCGCTCTGCTGCTTGATGATTTTCCCCTGTGGGTCGAGCAGAACCAACGTTGGGAAGCCTTGGACCTGATACTGCTGTTGGAGTGCATCGTTCTGCCTCTTCACTTCAGGCTTCTGGCTCTTCCCCTGCGGGAAATCGATCTCGACGAGGACGAGGTTCTTGTCGGCGTACTCCTTGAACGCAGGCTGGTCAAAGGTATCCCTCTTCAGCTTAACGCACCATCCGCACCAGTCGCTCCCGGTGAAATCGAGCAGGACGTTTCTGTTCTCCTTAAGGGCACTTGCCAAGGCGGCGTTGTAGTCGGTTCCCCAACCCTCGCCGGCAAGAGCGGGAAGCAGAGTGAGGGCGATGGATGCAAGGAGCGAGGGAAAGAAGCGAAGAAAATTCACAAATCTTCTTTCTCCCACCGGCTTTCTCGTTGCAACAAGAAAAGAGGATGGAGCGGGCCAACAAGCCGGAAATAAGCCTCTTACTTAACCGGATTTTCTCCGGGGCGGCTATGCCCCGCCCTCCACCCTCCACTGCGGCGTGATTTCCTGCACCAGTTCGCTCTTCCCCCCCGCAAGGAGGTGATGCATCGCGGCATATGCCATCATCGCGGCATTGTCGGTGGAGAGTTCCGGTGCCGGCAGATGGAGTTCCCATCCCTTGACCCGGCAGAGATCCTTTAGTCCGGCCCGCAGGGAGCTGTTTGCCGAGACCCCGCCCGACACGGCGATCCGCCTCATGCCGGACTCCTCCATGGCGCGCTCCGTCTTGAGCAGAAGCACGCTCACGATGGCCTTCCTGATCGATGCGCAGAGATCGGCCAACCCATCGGGGGATCCGGAGAGATCAGGATGTTTTTCCAGATAGTAGCGCACGGAGGTCTTGAGTCCGCTGAAGCTGAAATCGAGGTTTCCCTTCTCGAGAAAGGCTCGGGGAAAGGGATGTTTCTCAGGGTCACCCCCATCGGCCAACCGGTCGATCAGGATGCCGCCGGGATAGCCGAGACCGAGAAGTTTGGCCGCTTTGTCGAAGGCCTCCCCCGCCGCATCATCAAGCGTGCCGCCCATCACCCGGTATATCCCGGCTCCGCGCACCTCGATCAACTGGGTGTGGCCGCCACTGACCAGGAGCGCGATGTGGGGAGGGATCACATCTGCTCCGAAAAAGGGCGAGAGCAGATGCCCCTCGAGATGATTGAGCGCAAGATAAGGAATGCCAAGTGCCAGTGCGAAACCCTTGGCGTAGGAGGCCCCCACCAGAAGCGCTGGAGCCAGGCCAGGCCCGGAAGTCGCTGCCACAGCCCCCAACTCTCCAGCGGAGATGCCGGCCTCCCTCATGGCACGGCGCACGAGCGGATCGACGGCCAGCAGGTGGTTGCGTGAGGCAACCTCTGGCACAACGCCTCCGAACCGAGCATGGACGGCAGCCTGCGACGAAATGAGGCTGGAAAGCAGCATTCCGGGTGGCCGGAGAATCGCCGCAGCGGTTTCATCGCAACTGGACTCAATCGCTAAAATCGGAGCGCTCCGAAAGGCTCCTTCAGCGCGGGGCGGTGTTGCTGCTTGCTCGCAGTATAAGTTCATACAGCTTCGCTCGCGCGCCTAGCCCCGCATCCGAATGAGCTCTTCCGTAGCATCATGTTCAAACAATGGTGTCTTAAATCCAAAACGCAAAGGGGGAGTTTTCTGCAGATTTGATTTAGCAATTCTTGAGTTCCTGAGTTCCACATTCATTTCCCTGATTTGCTGTCTTGAGAGGGCAAAAGATGGCGGTGCCATGCGGCGAGGAGTTCCTCCTTGGATTCACGCATCAACCGATCGGCCTTTCCCAATTCCCCGATTAGTGACGCTGCCACGGTGTTCCGATCCAGCGAGGATCCGGTGATCATCGCCAGCGAGGCGGCGCGATCCCTGAGTTCCTCGGGAAAGTCCTCCGGGGTGTGGTTCACGTTGAGTCCGATCCCAACCACGGCGAAGGGATCGCTTCCGACCCTCGTCTCAACAAGGATGCCTGCCACCTTCAATCCGCCGATCAGGACATCATTGGGTTCCTTGATGCCCGCATCGGTAGCCCCGAGCGAACGCAGCGCGCTGATGAGTGCGACGGCGGCGAAGGCGGAAAGTGCCGGAACCGAGGCATCGTTGATCCCCATCCGCAGTAGCAGCGAGAACCAGAGCCCGAGTCCGGGCGCCGAGGACCAGGGGCGACGGAAACGGCCGCGGCCGGCCGTCTGACTCTCTGCGAAGAGAAGCGTCCCGGAGGGTGCTCCCTCCTCTCCCCGACGGAGAAGCTCGTCGTTGGTCGAGGTGATCTCGTTGAGCACTTGGACGGGGATGCCCCATGGCGAGGCGGTGCTCAGAAGAGCGGAATTCAGCGGTTCAGCTGACATGACCCGGCGACTCCATCTCAAGCGAAAGATCCGCGTTCGTCGCGGAGTGGGTCAGTGCCCCGACCGAGATGCGATCGACACCTGTGGCCGCAATCTCGGGAATGGTCGCCAGAGTCACGCCTCCGCTGGCCTCGAGCAAGATGGCGGGTGCCAGTTTGTTGCGCAGGGCAACGGCCTCGCTCATTTGCGCCGGGGACATGTTATCGAGAAGGATGACATCGATTCCCTGCATGCCGAGCAGGGTCTTCAGCTGGACAAGCGTGTCGGCCTCGATCTCGATCGGCAGGCCGGGATGGTTAAGGCGCAGGCGGTCGATGACCGGCGGAAGCAGCGACAGGTCGCCGAGGGCGGCGAGATGGTTATCCTTCACGAGCACCGCGTCATGGAGTCCCATCCGGTGGTTCGTGCAACCGCCCGCCTTCACGGCCTGTTTTTCAAGCAGGCGCCAACCCGGGGTTGTCTTGCGGGTGTCGAGCAGGGTGACCCCGCTGCCTTTCACCGCATCGGCGTAGCGGCGGGAGAGAGTGGCGATGCCGCAGAGTCTGCCGAGAAAGTTGAGGGCTGTCCGCTCGGCGGCCAGGAGGGATCGCGCCGATCCGCTCACCTCCATCAGAATCCCTCCGGCTTTCAGCTGCCCCCCCTCGGTGCAGTAAACGGAAATTTCCAATGCGGGATCGATTCTGTGAAAAACCTCCCGGGCCGTGGAAAGACCGGAAACCACGCAGGCGGCGCGGGCCACGATCCTTGCGCGGGCCTGAGAATCATGAGGAATGAAAGCCCTTGATGTGACATCGCCGGCGACACCCGCCTCCCCGAGATCCTCGGCTATGGCCAGATCGATCAGGTCGATTTCCCGTGAAGCGGGATCGTTCATGATACTCAGAGCAGACTTGGCTGAACGGGCTCGGGAAGGGATTCCAACCTTAGCAAATCGCGCTGCCATGGGAGGAGAACCCCAGCGGAGGAGTCGGCAGCAACCGCCTCGAGAGCGGCCTTCGGAGCCACGATCGAGGGATCGAGGTCTATCTCGCGGGCGATCTTGTCGCGGAAGTCGCGCAGTTTGTTGAAGCGGTCTATCTGTTCCTTGGTTGCGCGCGTACGGACGCCCCGGATCATCTTCGGCCATTCCTCTTCCGGAAGGGCAAGGGCCTTTTCCAAGGCCTCCTCAAGCCTTGTCATGCGGGGCTGCGGAAGCTTGGGCAGGGCGATCTTGCCCCTTCCCTTCGAGGCATCGTCGGCCAGGCGCAGGAGATTCTCATTGGAAAGGACATGGAAGGGGGGGCGATCCCAGCCGCGAGCCTCGGCGTCGCGCCAGTGCCAGATGCCACGGAGCACGGCCCATCCGCGCTGGGAGAGAGCAGCGTAGCCGGTGATGCGCCAGAGGTTCTCCTCGTCGCGCTGGCGCGTCTCGCGGGTTCCCCTGACCATGCGGTCGCGTGACTGACGGTACCACTCGAAGCGATTGAGTTCCTCAAGGCGATTCCCGAGAATTCCGGCAAGCTGTGGAAGAAAGCGGACATCGTTGAGCGCGTACTCGACCATCTGGTCGGAGAGGGGACGCTGGGCCCAGTTGGCCTTGCGAGAGGCCTTGGAAAGGGCGATCCCGAAGTATTTCTCGACCAGCGCGGCAAGGCCTAGTTGCGGTTCTCCGCAGATGCGGGCCGCGATCATCGTATCAAAGATCCCATCGTCGGGGAACTCGCCCGATCGGCGGAGGAGGCGCAGGTCGTAGTCGGCGTCGTGAAAGATTACCGTCTTTCCCCGAAGGGTCATGAAGAACTCCTCCAGCGGCAGGCCGGCAA
>JBIIGI010000090.1:0-8764 GCA_044236545.1 Chthoniobacterales bacterium | reverse complement strand
TCCATCGTATCCACCCTCCTGATCGCCCTCTCAGCCCTCGCTATCTCTGCCACGGCACATGCAACCCTTATATATCAGCAGGATTTTACTGGTGATTCTCGGGTTCCCCTGACCGGAACTAAGGTGGAAGTAGGTGATGGTTTTTGGTCTGATCAAACTGGACGGTTTAAACAGGATGGATCCGTTCCAGGTGTTTGGTTCAGCTCCCTCACGTTACCTTTTACCCCCTCGTCCGGTTACGTGTATACTCTCCAAGCGACCCTCGAAGCCACCACAGGCCCTGATTATGACCAGCTCTACACGGGCTTCTTCAATTCCTCCGGTGGGGATTCGACAACCGTATATTCCACCAAGGCTTCAATGATGGGCGTAGATCAGAGTGGGCACTGGTTAATCAATAACAGCCACGAAGGCACAACATCTGGACCATTGGCATTCAAAATCGTTTTGGATACGACGGGTACCAATTGGATGAGCAAATTCTACGTGAATGACTTTTACGTCAGTTGGAAGGACCAAACGTTCACGTCAGTCCCTACGATTACAACTGTCGGCTTTGGAACTCAGAGCACGATCGGTGGAAACCTGAGTGCTTTTTCATTGGAAGGCGTCGCTGTTGTTCCCGAGCCCTCGACCTATGCGCTGATTCTCGGTGGCATCGCGACCCTGCTCGTGATCCGCCGCCGCGTTAAGGCTTAGGTATATAAGAACGTAGAGCATTCACCTTGGCAAGGGGCGCCGCAGTATACTGCGGCGCCCCTTATTTTTGGACAGCACTCTGGGATTCCTCGCCACGGATCAAATCGCCACTATGGACAACACTGATTCGCGCAGGCCGGGGTAAACAGATCACCCCATTTCAAGCTCTGACCCCGCCGGTTCGACTCACTAAATGTCCCGCAAAGCGCAGAGACGAGGGAGATATTTCTAGGAATGACGGCCCCTAAAACGACGCCGTCATCCCGTAGAGGAACCCCTTCAGGTATTCTGTCTCGGGGAAGCCGACGAGGATCGGATGATCCGGACTCTGTCCGTAGGTCTGCAACTGCCGGGCTGTCCTGCGTGCATCACCGAAGGCCTCGGCAACACTCCCGCCGAACTCCTCGGCCGAAACATGGTGGGAACAGGAGAAGGTGGCGAGCAGTCCATCCTTGGAGAGCAACTGGGCCGCCTTGAGGTGCAGTTCCCGGTAGCCGCGCAGCGCGTCGGCGATTCCCTTGCGTGTCCGGGTGAAGGGGGGGGGATCGAGGATGATCAGGTCGTATTCCTCCTCGCGGCGTGCGGCATGGGAGAGCAACTCGAAGACATCTGCTCCGACCACCTTCACGGCGACGTTATTGAGGCGGGCATTGGCCTCGATCCGGGGAAGATTCTCCTTCCCTGACTCCACGGCGGTGACCTCGGCCGCATCCTCCTGCGCGCAGGCGATGGCGAAGGCCCCCTGATTGGAGAAACAGTCGAGCACACGACGTCCTTTGGCCCATGCCGCCACCTGACGGTAGCTGGCGGTCTGATCGAGGTAGAATCCGGTCTTCTGGCCGTGGATCGGATCGAGATGGAACTTCATCCCGGCCACCGTGATCTCGAAGGCACCCGGTTCGGGGCCCAGCATCACGCCGGTCCGAACCTCCAGTCCCTCGGCCTTGCGCGAGGAGGAGTCGTTCCTCTCGACGACGCTCTCCACCCCGAGGACTTCCTTCACCGCGGCGGCGATCAGATCGCGGCGGAGGTCCATCGCCATGGTCAGCGTCTGCAGGGTGGCGACGCTCCCGAAGCGGTCGACGATGACTCCCGGCACCCCGTCACTCTCACTCCAGAGAACACGCCTCACCATGGGATCGATGCCGAGAGCATCGCGGAACTCCTGCGCCCGCTGCAGCCTCCGGGTGAAGAACTCTGCGTCGAGATCCTGACGGCGGCGCGAGAAGCGGCGCGCGACGATCTGTGACTTGGAATTGTAGACGGCGCTCCCGAGCATCCGGTCGCGTCCATCCTTGATCGAGACGACATCGCCGTCCTGCGGATTGCCGAAGGCCTTGAGCACCTCGGTCCCGTAGACCCAGTCATGCCCGTGTAGAATCCGCGCCCTGGGGCGCACGACAAGTCCTCCCATGGTCAGAACGCGAACGCCTCCTCGTGAAGCGGAGCCGGCGCTCCCTCGGCGATTCCCTCCCGTGGCACCTCGGGATACTCGAAGACCTTCCCCTCGAAGTTGCGGAAGACCACCTTCTCCCGGTCATGGAAGAAAACGTAACCGGGATTCACCGGCACCTTCCCGCCGCCGCCCGGCGCATCGATCACGAACTGAGGAACCGCATATCCGGTGGTGTGGCCGCGAAGTCCCTCGATGATCTCGATCCCCTTGGCCACGGGGGCCCGGAGGTGGGCGGATCCCTGGATCAGGTCGCACTGGTAGAGGTAGTAGGGGCGGACGCGGCAGCGGAGCAGCTTCTGGACGAGCGACTTCATCACGGGAAGGGAGTCGTTCACCCCGGCCAGCAGCACGCTTTGGTTGCCGAGCGGGACGCCGTGATCGGCCAGCATTGCCAGAGCATCGCGCACTTCGGTCGTGAGTTCGCGCGGATGATTGGAGTGGATGCTCATCCAGAGGGGGTGATGCTTCTTCAGGATCGCGCAGAGCTGCGGCGTGATCCGCTGCGGAAGGAAGATCGGGACGCGCGTGCCGATCCGGACGAACTCGATGTGAGGGATCGCCCGCAGGCGGCCGAGCAACGCGTCGAGCTTCTCGTCGGAGAAAAGCAGTGGGTCGCCCCCCGAGAGAAGGACATCACGCACTTCCGTGTGCTTCTCCAGATAGGCAATCGCCTCGTCGAAATCGGTGTGGAGTTCCTGCTCACCGGCCCCGCTCACCACGCGGGAGCGGGTGCAGTAGCGGCAGTAGGAGGCGCAGCGGTCGGTGACCAGAAACAGCACCCGGTCGGGGTAGCGGTGGACAAGCCCCGGCACCGGCATGTGGCTGTCCTCGCCGCAGGGATCGGCCATCTCGGCAGGCGAGACGGTTCCCTCGCCCACATGGGGAATGATCTGGCGACGGATCGGACAGTCGGGATTCTCCCGCTCGATGAGGTTGAAGTAGTGGGGCGTGACGGCCAGGGAGAGCTTGTTGCCGGAGAGGATGACGCCGGCACGCTCCTCGGGTGTCAGCTTCAGGTGCTTCTCCAGTCCCTCAAGGGTCGTGACCCTGTTCTTAAGCTGCCACTTCCAGTCATTCCACAGGTCGGTCGGCGTATCGGACCAATATCCGGGCGCGGAAGGAAGAAACTCCGCACCGAAACGCGGTTCATTGATCATGGATTCCATGGTGCTCAAGCAGATGACGAGGGTAGGATCGGCAAGGGATTTGTCAACGATGCGAGGTGCCCGGTGAAGCTTCCCCACACCGTCACCAAGGAGGGTCCGGAGGAAATGCCGGAAGAACACCTCCCTTGACTACGCAGGCTTTTGCTTTCTAAGTATATTCTCTATGCGTGCTGATTCCCTAAAGAGGACGCTCTTTTCCCTCACCCTGGCCGGCGTGACGTTCACGATCGCGGCCTGCGCCTCTTATGACTCGCGCCTCAACTCCAGCACCACCCGCTACCTAGGCACCGACGGATCCATCGTGAGCCGCACCTCCAACGCCTCCTTTGTCGAGCGTAGCGCGTACTGGGCGGGCGATGATGCCGGCGGCCCCCCCTCCATCGTCATCAAGATCAGCGACCAGAAACTCTACTATTACAAAGCGGGCAAACTGGTCGGCGTCTCACCGGTCTCCACCGGCAAGGATGGCCATGCCTCCCCGGTGGGAAATTTCAAGGTCCAGAAGAAGGAAAAGGAGCATGCATCCAATCTTTATGGTGACTTTGTGGATGGTGCCGGCACCGTGGTTGTGAAGAATGTCGATGCGAAGGCCGACAAGGCGCCGCCGGGAACACACTTCCAGGGGTCTTCGATGCCGTGGTTCATGCAGTTCGCTCCGGGTGTCGGCATGCATACCGGCTTCCTTCCCGGCGTGCCTGATTCCCACGGCTGCATCCGCCTGCCCGACAAGATGGCGAGAATCTTCTTCAACCATACACCGGTGGGCACCCCCGTCTCGGTCCAGCCCTAGATAGGAAGGGGCAAATTGGCGGACGGGAATGCTCGATAGGCTTCCCGACGGTTTTTTCCCGGATTTTAATCTTCAGCCTTGATCCTTCAGGCTTCAGTCTGATCCCGATGTCTTCCTCACCCGCCGCCGTTTCCGTTGCCCTGCAGGATGCGCCCTATGAGATCCTCATCGGGGACGGGTTGCTGGAACGCGCCGGGGAGCTTGCCGCAAAGGCGATGCCACCATGCCGCTGCGCCGTGATCTCCGACGATCGGGTCGCTCCCCTCCACGGCGAGAAACTTCTCACCTCCCTGAAAGCTGCGGGGTTCGATGCCCATCTGCTTACGGTTCCCGCGGGCGAAGCCTCCAAATCGATGGAGATCGCCGCCGGACTCTGCGACCGCCTCATCGGACTGGGCCTTGACCGCAAAAGCGCCCTCTTTGCCCTTGGCGGGGGCGTCATCGGTGATCTGGCGGGATTTGTCGCCTCGATTTATTATCGGGGCATCCCCGTGATCCAGGTTCCCACCACCGTGGTGGCCCAGGTGGACAGCTCCGTGGGGGGAAAGACGGGGGTGAACAGCTCCCTTGGCAAGAACCTGATCGGCACCTTCCACCAACCCCGCCTCGTTATCGCCGACACGGCGACCCTTGCCACGCTGCCGGATTGCATCTTCCGTGAGGGGCTTGCCGAGGTGATCAAGCACGCCGTGATCGCCGATGCATCGATGCTCGATGACCTCCCCCCGAAAGCCGGAGCCAAGGATCCCGTCCTCTCCGCGTTGATCTCGCGAAATGTGGCGATCAAGGCCCGAATCGTCGCCGAGGATCAGTTTGAGACCAAGGGAACACGGGCCCTGCTCAATTTCGGACATACCATCGGACATGCCGTCGAAGCCGTCGCCGGCTACGGAACCCTCTCCCACGGCGAGTGTGTGGCCATCGGCATGATCGCCGCCCTCGACCTGTCCGTCCGGCTCGCCGGCCTCCCCGCCGATCAGGCCGACCGGGTGAAGGCGGTCATCACCGCCTGCGGTCTCCCGACCGCGATCCCGAAGGATCTCCCCTCCGATTCGATCCTCGCGGCCTTCCGGCGTGACAAGAAATTTGACCGGGGTGCCATCCGCTTCATCCTCACCGCAGAACTCGGCTCGGCCTTCGTCAGCGACCGGGTGACGCTTGATGATGTGGTTTTTCCTTGGGAGTGAAGTTTCAGGAGCTTGGGGCGTTGTAGCGGCGTTTTGTTTTTGCAGGAACGCATCGGGGTCGTATCCTTGGCGGATGTGTTTTTTTCGTTCTCTCGGGCCTCAACTTGCCGTCGCCGTCATGGCGCTCCTTCTTGCCGCGGCCGTTCCCTCCTCGCAGGCGAAGCCGTTCATCGATCCCTCGTCTTACGACATCAAGGCAATCCTCCCCCCTCCCCCGGCGCCCGGTTCCGAGCAGTACCGAATCGACACCGGCTTCCTGAAGAACGCGCGCGCCGCATCCACACAGGAGCAGATCGATCGGGGAAACAAGGCTTCCCACGACAGCGTCTTTGACTATTCCGAAACCCTCGGGGATTGGTTCAACGCGAAGGATCTCCCCAAGACGGCAGCCCTTTTCAAGGAGGTGACGGGAGAAACCAAGGAGTCGATCGAACTTGCCAAGCACTACTTCAACCGGACACGCCCCGAAAGTTGGAAGGAATCCGGCGATCTTGAGAAGAGCGATGGATATGCCTATCCCAGCGGTCACACCACCCGTGCCTTTGTCTGGGCGAATCTTCTGGCTGATGCCTTTCCCGACCAGCGCAAGGCCCTGCACAAGCAGGCGCGGCAAAAGGCCTGGTATCGGGTGATTCTCGGACGCCACTTTCCGGCGGATGTCAGGGCTGGCAAGCTCTACGGACAGTTCCTGGCCAAGGAATTCCTAAAGAACCCCGGGTTTCAACAACGCTGGCCCGATGCGCTCTCCGAGATGAGGGCCGCCCTGAAGTCCTCCATGGACCATTCTCCCCATCACGTGCCGGAGGATGCCCCCTCCTCGTTGAAACTCTAACCCGAAGAGAAGAACTTCGCATGGACAAAGGAAAGGTTTTTTGTCACTTCTGAACCCCTATGAAACACCTCCTTGCATTCCTACTTCTTGCCATCGCCACCACGGGTCTCTCTGCCTGCCGCACCATGAAGGGTCTGGGCCAGGACATCAGCGCCGGCGGACAGGATCTGACCAGGGCGGCTGAAAAGCACACCAACTGATCGGGGATCCTTTCCAATAAAAGAAAGGCCGCATCGGGCAACCGGTGCGGCCTTTCTTTTGGATGCTGATTGCTTTTTTCATCCTGGAAACTTTTTTCTTCGGAGCGGCTTGATTAACGGTACTTGCCGCCCGGCAAGCGGCGCCACCCCTTACGGGGCTGCGATTGCGTCGCAGTCTTACGCGCCGCTACCCAGCTACTTGGTTCGCCCTTTCATACTTTAGCCTTCAGCCTTCATCATTCATCATTCATCATTTTCCCCATGTCCACATCCGGCCCCATCTCCAACTTCATCGAGCATCACTACCGTCACTTCAATGCCGCCGCGCTGAAGGACGCCGCCCGTTCCTACACCGCCCATCTCGAGAAGGGCGGCTCCATGTTTATGACCATCGCGGGCGCGATGAGCACCGCCGAACTTGGACTCTCGCTCGCCGAGATGATCCGCCAAGGCAAGGTTCACGCGATCTGCTGCACCGGTGCCAACCTCGAGGAGGATGTCTTCAACCTAGTCGCCCACGACTTCTACGAGCGCGTTCCCAACTACCGCGACCTCACCCCCGCAGACGAGATGGGCCTGCTGGAGCGCCACATGAACCGCGTTACCGACACCTGCATCCCCGAGATGGAGGCGATGCGCCGGATCGAGAATGCCGTCCTCGATGAGTGGGTCGCCGCCGACAAGAAGGGGGAGCGTCTCTTTCCCCACGAGTTCATGTACCGCATCCTGCTCGGTGGGAAGCTTGAGCATCAGATCGACCCGAAAAACAGCTGGCTCATGGAAGCCGCCAAGAGGAACCTCCCGATGTTCGTCCCCGGCTGGGAGGATTCCACCCTCGGCAACATGTACGCCGGTCACGTCATCAGCGGCGACGTGAAGAATGTCCACACCGTCCGCACCGGCATCGAGTACATGATCGCGCTCGCCGACTGGTACACAAAGAACTCCAAGCCCCTGCCCGGCGCCGCAAAGGGATCCGGACGTCATGCCGATTCCCCCGACGGCTCCATCGGGTTTTTCCAGATCGGCGGCGGCATCGCCGGTGATTTCCCAATCTGCGTCGTCCCGATGCTCCATCAGGATCTCCAGCGCCCCGAGGTGCCTCTCTGGGGCTACTTCTGCCAGATCAGCGACTCGACCACCAGCTACGGAAGCTACTCCGGCGCTGTGCCGAACGAGAAGATCACCTGGGGCAAGCTCGGGGAGAGCACCCCGAAGCACATCATCGAGTCCGACGCCTCGATCGTCGCCCCGCTGGTCTTCGCAATGATCCTGGGCTGGTAACACCCCTTCGGCCCCGTACTGAAGTTAATCCAGTCTACATGCGGCGAACTCCGGCAAGAAAACGCCCCTATCACGCTCATTGTTGATGTGACGGTTGCTTTCATCCTACATCGTGGCTGCAAGAATCTCGGCGGTGTTATCCAAAATCGTTCTTCTACCAGCTTCAAAAAGTTGCTTTGAAACACCTTTCTTACCCCATCTGTATCTGGGAACAATACTTGTCAACACTAGAGCACTTTTTCCGACTAAAGCAGCATTTTCAAGACAGAGATCTAGCACCCGATCAGATATGATTTGGTGGGAACGGGCAAAGACCCCTGAAATGGTGAGGGGCTTTGTATGGGACTGGTGCCTAGGCTCATGCCTCACCTCGTGTACAAGAATAGTATGGACTCCCGGATCACTCAAAAAATGATGGATTGGACTTGAATCGGAAACCGCGCCGTCACAGAAAAAGTTCCCATCAATCGGTTTTGCCCGGAAGACCAGAGGTACGGAGCAACTCGCAAGGATGAAGTCAGCGAGGGGGCCCGACCGCACGATTTCCGAGTGACCCTTGGTCAGGTTGGTCACCGCAAGGGAGAGCTTGGCGTTCCTGCATTCCTCGATCCTGATCTCGCCCAGTTGTTTTTTGAGATAGGCGGTCGCTTTATCCCCTCTGATCAGGCCGGTATGTCCCGGAAGGTTGAACAAAAGACCCATTCCCCTGATCGGAATGAGCCACTCCAGAAAACTCCTCGCCATATCCTTGTGAGAGAGGATCTCATGGATCGTTTTCGGATTCAGTCCAGCCGCATAGAGCCCGCCCACATAGGAGCCGGAGGATGCTGCCCCGAGGAATTCAGGACGGATGCCCAATCCCTCTGTCAGGGCGTCCAGAAATCCGGCGTGGACATTGAAACCAAGCTCGGACGAGGCAAGGGTCAGAGCGAATCCGGTTTTGATCGGTGTATCTGCGGGCATGCTTCGAATCTCGGGTTGAACGACCAAAGACGGCCCTGAAAGCTCTTGCAAGCCAAATGGGGGTTGCGTAAAGATGTTTCTGTAAAATGGGTTAAGGGAGTGGAGAGTCGATGGGGTTCATGTTGAGGTAGATTTTTCCTGTGATCCACTCGTCGGAGATTTCACAGAGGAGAGCGGATACGAGGCG
>JBIIGI010000026.1:0-29215 GCA_044236545.1 Chthoniobacterales bacterium | reverse complement strand
CCCACCCGCAATCCCTCGCCGGCGATTTCCAGATCGCGGAGTCGATGGACATTCGCGGAGGTGGCGACATCCGCGTCACCTGCCATGACGATGAGATGGCGGAGTCCCGGTAAGCGGTCGCGGACCGACCCTACCTTGGCCAGCACGGCCTCATTCTCGACGAAAGCCACGCCGACATCGGCATGCCCGAGGATGTAGGCGATCTCTTCGGCCGTGACATCGGCGGCGCGAGGCACATCGGCAGCACCGCAGAACTGAACGGCGGCATCAGCCAGGATCCACTCAAAGCGGTTGTCGGAGAGGATCGCGACATGATCGCGCGCTCCGACCCCGAGTTCGATCAATGCCGCGGCAAGTGCCAGCGACCGGTCACGCCATGCGCGGTAAGAGACGGAATAAAAAGTCCCGTCAGGACGACGGGAGGAGAATGCGGGAAGATTCCCCCACCGTTCCCCCGCTTCCCGGATGAGGGAAGCGAGGTTCGGTGAATCAATGCGGTCTGTCATGCAGGAACCGCTGTGCGGGCTTTAGAAAGAGGCAGTCTCGGACTGGAAGGACGCGACGGGAGCCACGGCCTCGGGAAGGATTCCCACGGGGGTGCTTCCATTCAGATTCTCGGCGACATAAAGTCCCTCCTCGACCTTCTTGACCCCGGCCAGCTTGCCGATGCGGACATAGAGGGTCTGGCGAGGGTTCTTTGCCGTCCAGATGTAGTTGTCCTGCTCCAGGCCGATCAGGATCTCGTTGACCTTCATCGGACGGTTGTAGCGCCGGAGAACATTCACAACGGCGGGCGCAAGCGGACCGGAGGGTGAGGCGGGACGGGGGCGGCCGGCGAGTTTCGAGGGGCTGCGGCCCCCTTCTTCACCGGTCTTGCGACCCGAACCCGGAGGACGACCGCGGCGGCGCGGAGCCTTGGCGACTTCCAGAAGCTGGTCCTTCATGGCGGCGGTGGCGGGGGGGAGTTCCAGTTTAGCCCCGAGAAGCTCGTGCAACTTCTGCTGAAGGCGCTCGATCTTTGCGGCGATCTTCATTCCTTTCCTGAGGGTGAGTGAGTCGGGTATTGTCATGGTAGGTGATGGGTGTTGGGTTGATTGGTTTTTTGCTTGTAACCTTTTTAACTGCGATCCGGATGGGTTCGCGACTATGCGGTACGGAAGGTGATGCGGGCCTTGGTCAGGTCGTAAGGCGACATTTCAACCGTCACCTTGTCACCGGGAACAATCCTGATGAAATGCTTGCGCATTTTTCCTGAAATATGGGCCAGCACCACGTGACCGTTGCCGAGTTCGACACGAAACATCGTGCCGGGGAGAACCTCGACGACCACCCCTTCTGTTGTTATTGCTTCTTCTTTGGCCATAAAGGGCAAAGTTAGTAGCCAAAACAACTATTGGCGCCAAGTAAAATTATGCGTTTTTCTCGGAAAAACGATTTGTTTTTCCAGAAACCTTACGGTTCCTCACGCCAAGGCCTCTTTGATCCCCAACACCACCTCCTCCTGTTCGGTTGGGGTCAGGCCGGGGAAGATCGGGAGCGCGAGGCTCTCGAGGGCGGCACGCTCACTCTGGGGGAAGTCTCCCCTCTTATGGCCAAGGTAGGCGAAACATTCCTGGAGGTGAAGCGGGACGGGATAGTAGATGGCGCAGCCTATCTTCTTCGCGGACAGGCCGGCCATGACGGCGTCGCGATCCCCCTCCCCGTGGATCCGGATCACATACTGGTGGAAGATGTGATGGTCGCGCAGATCGCTCCCGGCGAAAGGTTCGGGGGGCAGGGTGACACGGTCGAGCAGACCGGCCTCGGTGAAGGCCTCCTTGTAGGCGGCGGCATTCGCACGGCGGGTCGCGTTCCAACCATCGAGAAAGGGTAGCTTGGCACGGAGGACGGCGGCTTGGATGGCATCGATCCGGAAGTTCCCTCCAACCACCTTGTGGTAATAGCGCTCCTCCATGCCGTGGTTGCGCACGCGGCGAAGCTTTTCGGCCATCCCGGCGTCAAGGCAGAGGGCCACCCCGGCGTCACCAGCCGCTCCGAGATTCTTGCTCGGGTAGAAGCTGACGTAGGATGTGGGGGCGATGAGACCGGCGGTCTTTGTCCCTGCCCCGGAGGGATACTTTGCGCCGAGGATCTGGGCGGCATCCTCGAGGATCTCGACGCCGAACTCCGCGGCGACAGTCCCGATCCCGTCCATGTCGCAACACGCGCCGAAGAGATGGATCGGGACGATCAGCCGGACGCGATTGCCGCGTGGCGAGAGGATGAAGCCGTCGGAATCGCGCCTGAGCGATGCAAGGAGCGCGCGAAGACTCTCCGGATCCATCATGAAGGTGGCCGGATCGATGTCGCAGAAGAGGATCTCGGCGCCGGTGCGGTGGATGCAACCGGCGGTGGCGAAGAACGTGTAGGGGGTGGAGATGACGGCATCCCCCGTGCCGATCCCCATCGCCATGAGGAGGGCGAGTTGGGCATCGGTGCCGGAGGACATGCCTATGGCATGGCCTCCGCCGAGATAAGCGGTCAGGTCGCTCTCGAAGGCCTCAACCTCGGCCCCGAGGACATAACCGCGATGTCCCAGCACGCGCAGGACCGCCTCACGGACAGCCTCGTCGACCTGCGACCCGAGACGACTCAGGTCAAAGAGTGGGACAGACACGGGTCGGGATCGCGGCGCGTTATTTCACCACGCCGAACTCGGCGCGCCGGTTCTTGGCCCAGGCGGATTCGCTACTGCCGGGATCGGCGGGCATCTCCTTCCCGAAGCTGACGGTCTGGACATTGTTGGCATTCATGCCCTTGGCGATGAGGGCTTCGCGGACGGCGAGGGCGCGCTTTTCACCGAGACTGCGGTTGTATTCCTCGGTGCCGCGCTCGTCGGTGAATCCGGCGACGATGACGGTCTTGCCAGAACCCTTGAGGGCGCTGGCAACCGCGTTCACCTTGGGTTCCTGATCGGGAGCCACGGAGGAACTGTCATAGCCGAACTGAACGGGAGAGTACTCGCCACGGACAACATTGGCCCCGAGGAAGTTTGCCCCCTCGGCACGCTCGCCGAGCGGCGTTCCGGTCACATAGTCGCCGTCGATGCCGGCGTACTGCTTGTTTTTCTTGTTGGCGCAGCCGGAGAGGGCCAACAGGGCGGTCAGGGCAAGTGAGGCGAGAGTTTGGAATCGCATGGGTTTATTCAGGGTGAAAAGCGGGCAAAGATCAAGGATTGGAGGGACTCGAAGCGGTAAAAAGTGCGAAAAGCATCGGCCATGATTGCAGGAAACAACGGATTCACATCACTCCTTCCCGGGTTCTCGATTTTTCTCTTTCCCGCGTCGGGTCGGATGTCATCGGCTCCAACTCGGTTCGGTGACCTTGCCGAGTCCCGTGACGACTGCCGTTGATTTGCCGGTCGGGACATCCAGCAGGGAGATGGTGCTGCCGGTGCTGTAGACAAGGTGTCGGGAATCGCCCCCCCAGACAGGATTCTCTCCCTGCGCGACGATCCTGGCACCGCCACCGTTCAGGTCCATGACGGCGATGGCGAATCCTCCGCCGGAGCGGACATTGAAAGCGATGTGCTGGCCGTCTGGCGACCAACTCGGCTCGGTGCAGTAGCCGAATCCGGTGGAAAGCAGGCGTCCACTCCCGCCGCCGGAAGCCACGCGGTAAAGTTGAGGAGCTCCTGATTCATCGCTCGCATAGATGATCTCTCCCCCGTCCGGAGACCAGGCGGGGCTCGACTCGGAGCCGCGCGTGCGGGTCAGGCGGCGGGCGCCACCGCCGAGGCCGACGACGTAGAGTTCGGGGTTTCCGTCCTTGCTGATCGTGCAGGCAAGCTGGTTGCCATCAGTGGAGAACCGGGCGCCGGAGTTGGTTCCGGGGAATTTGACCAACCGGATGCGTGAACCCGAGACGAGATCAATCAGATAGATGTCGGCATATCCCGCCTGATAACCGGTGTAGGCGAGGCGCCTGCCGTCGGGACTGAGAGAGGGAGAGACGCTGAGTCCGTTGTCGTGGGTGATCTGCCGCCCGCCCGCCCCGTCGTAATCTGCAAGGTAGACCTCCTTGCGACCGCTCCGGTTGCTGATGAAGGCGATCGTGCTGGAGGCGATCCCCTTGTGCCCGGTGAGCGTCTCGACGATATCGTCGACAAAACGATGTGCCGCGACGCGGGGAGTGCCCGCGTAGTTCTTGGAGAGTATCGTCTCGGCCCCTTTCATGACTTTTCCCTGAAGGACTCCTCCCGCCGCGGTGCCGCTGATGGTGAAGGTGGCCGCGCCGGGTTGCACAAGGGCGAACCATCCGGCGAGCGTGAGGTCATTCTGCACGACCTTGGAGATCGCCGCCCCCTCGCTCCCGCCGATCCCGGCGAAGGTGACATTGAGCGCATCGCCCTTGCGGACGGTGATGGTCGGAGCCTCGGCGGCACGGAGCGATGCAACGCCTCCGGCGAGGAGCAGGAGGATGGTGATCAGCAGGGAAGGTTGTCGTGGAAAGATCATGGGATCTGTTTGAAACAACAGCGCAGGATTGGCAAGTCCGCTCAGCGTGCAGACCTGTAGCGGGGGCGGATGGGATAGGAACCGGGGATCTCCAGGCGGACGGCAAGTTTCCTGGCGCCCGCGAGGGCCTTCCTGACCTTGGCATCCTCCCGGGATCCCTCCACTTCGAGATAGAAGACGTAGGTCTCGGGTTGCCCCGGAACGGGACGCGAAACAATCCGGCAAAGATTCACGGCGGCCCGCGCGAAAGGGCCGAGGAAACGGTGAAGGCTTCCCGATGTCTGCGGAAGGGCCGCGACGATGGCCGTCTTGCTGCGCTTCGGCGGGATGGCCGGCTCCGCGGGTGCTGCGCCGATGACAAAAAAGTGGGTCACATTCACCGCCTCGGGACGGACGGGAAATTTCAGGATCGAGAGACCGTAGAGGGATGCTGCCCCCGGCGCGGCCAGGGCGGCGGAGGTGGCGGAGAGGGCCGCTTTTTTGGCACCCTCGGCCGTGCTGGCACTCTCGACCAGCCTCACTGCCGGGAGATTTTTTGTGATCCAGGCCCTGTGATGGCGCAACGGCATGACGTGGGAGTAGAGCGTCCTGATCCGGTCAAACCGCGCCCCCTTGCGCCCGAGGAGGGCCAGACGCACATCCAGGGCGAGTTCCTCCCTGATGAAGAGCTTGCCTGCTTCCTCGATGAGCAGGTCGACACTCTCGGTGATCGTCCCGCCGGAGGAGTTCTCGATCGGGACGATCCCGAACCGGGCCGTCCCGGAACGCACCGAGTGGAAGACCTCGGCGATGGTCGCGCAGGGATGGCCGGGGTTCTTCGGAAAACGGCGGAGTGCCACGAGGTGGGAGAATGTTCCCTCGGGTCCGAGATAAGCGACGGTGGCTGCGGGCATGTCCATGATTTATGGGGATCAGCGGCCCGACCGGCAAGCGCTTCCGGAAGGGAAAGAGACATGCCGGACATCGGGAGAGGATTGATTTTCTCGCCTCCCGGCGGCATGAAGGGGGGATGCGTCAGGTCTTCCGAGAGTCACTCACAACCTTTCCATGCCTGCTGGCAACGGCGCTCCTCACCGCCGGTTGCACCTCATCGCTTGAAAAAAAATCCCCGGATTCCCCCGCCACCGCGGCATCAAGCGCGGTATTGCGCGTGACGGCGGATGCGGATCGAAGCGGCGCGGCCAAGAAGGGCGGGTTCTTTTCTCAACTCGGAAACCTCCCTTTTTTGGGCCGCTCCCGCACCAATGCCTTAGAGTCAAAACCTCGGAGAGCACAGGCCCTGCGCAGGATCGGAACCGTCCGGACACTTTCCAACGACGGCAGTTATGTGATCGTGGAGTTGGATCCCGGCATCCTGGTGAGCCAGGGAACCCCGCTCATCATCACGGCCACCAAGGCCGACGGGGAGACGGCAAAGCTCAAGGTCGCCGAAGTACAGTTCCCTTACTTTGTTGCCGACGTGGAGTCCGGCCTCCCCTCGCCCGGCGATCTGGTCCAGCAGTGAAAGGAATGATCAAGGGAAGCGCGCTTCCCAAGGGGCTGTGGGGCCATGATACGTCCCCTGCAACACTCCCCTACTCCGGCACAGCGGACTCCCGTGCACCGGGTTCGGCGACTCCATGACTACGGCGCACCGTAGCGCTCGACCACCCGCTTGATCGATCTGGCCCTACCGGTCTCAGGATCGGCCTCAATCAGGACACCGCACGCGATCACCGGCCCGCGTGCCACGGGAAGTTTGGCGGGTAACGAGGTGACGAACTGACCGACAACCGCCTCGCAATCCCGTCCGAGGATGGAGTCCTCCGGGCCGCACATCCCCGCGTCGCAGAGGAAGGCCGTCCCTTTCGGAAAGATCCTCTCGTCGGCCGTCTGCACATGGGTGTGGGTCCCCACCACAAGCGAGACCGAACCGTCAAGGTGGCGCCCCATGGCGATCTTCTCGCTGGTGGTCTCCCCATGGACATCAACGATGATCACGGGGGTTTCTTTCCTGAGTTTTTCCACCTCGGCGGAGGCCGCCAAAAAGGGGTTGTCGAGAGGTGTCTTCATGAAGGTCCTACACTGGAGGTTCATGACGCCGATCGGCCCGTGGGCCGTGTCGAGGATGATGCTACCTCCGCCCGGGGTGCCCGCCGGGTAGTTGAGCGGGCGTAGCAACCGTGGCTCGGTGGCGATGTAGGAAATGATCTCCTTCTGGTCCCAGATATGATCCCCCGAGGTGATGACGGCGATGCCGCTGCGCATCAGGTCGATCGCGAGCTTCGGAGTGATGCCACGGCCGGCGGCGGCATTCTCGCCGTTGGCGATCACGAAATCGGCATCACCTCGCCCCAGATAGAGTTCCGCCGTGCGGCAGGCTGCCATGCGGCCGGGTTCCCCCACCACATCGCCCAGAAAAAGGATTTTCACCATGGGTGGGTTTTTATCGAAAGCACAGGCCGGGACGATGTAAAAATGAGCCATCTTGAAGATTCGACACTTCACGCTTCGCTGTTTTGCGGCTTTTGCCCTGCTGGCTTCGTCCGTTTCCGCGCCGGCCGCCCCCCTCAGTCCACTGGCTTCACCTCCTGATTGGAGCACCATCGGGCAGTATGCGGGAACAATCACGGCCGCCGACTTCGAGCGGCTTCTCAGGCAGGTCTACGTTCCCGACGGGTCGTGGAGGGAGTGGATCAGCATCTCGCCGACCGAGGCCCTGATCACCCCGAGGCCGGGAGCCGATCCGATCCCGCTCCCCCTCGCCCCTCCGGGAACGACCCCGAAGGCCCCGCCCCGGTTTTGGAAGGAACGCACGGCGCGCTCCCCCGTTCCCGGCCGGCCGCTTGCAGGTCTCCGCATCGCCATCGATCCGGGCCACCTCGGTGGAAGCTATGCGAAGATGGAGGCCCGTTGGTTCCGGATCGGCAACAGTCGCCCCGTGCAGGAGGGGGAGATGACCCTGATGGTCGCAAAGCTCCTGAAACAGCAACTGGAGTCGATGGGTGCCGAGGTCTGGCTGACCAGGACCAGAAACGGGCCCACCACGCCGCTGCGCCCAGGAAGTCTCCGGAAAGTCGCGGCGGGATCGCTCCAGGAAGAGGGTGTGGTTCCGTCGGCCAAGCGACTTCAGGACGAGGCCGAGAGGCTCTTTTACCGGGTCGGCGAGATCCGCAACCGAGCCCGGTTGGTGAACAGCCACATCCGTCCGGATCTCGTGGTCTGCCTCCACTTCAATGCGGAGGAGTGGGGTGATCCGGCCCGCCCCTCCCTGACGGACAAAAACCACCTTCACCTGCTGCTCTCCGGAAACATCTCGCGCGAGGAACTTCTGCACGAGGATGAGCGCCACACCATGCTGGTGAAACTTCTTGGAGGGACGCACGCCGCCGAACTCGGGGCCTCCGAAGCCGTCGCCCGTTCCCTGGCCTCCGCCACGGGACTCCCTCCCTACGAGTATCACGGCCCGAAGGCGATCCGGGCCTCCGCGAATCCTTACCTCTGGATCCGCAACCTTCTGGCCAACCGTCTTTTCGAGTGCCCCGTCGTCTACTGCGAGCCCTATGTCATGAACAGCGTCGCCGCCTTCAACCGGATCCAGCTTGGCGATTATCCCGGACGGAGGAATTTCGGGGGCGCACCATTGCCGAGCATTTACCGGGAATATGCCGATGCCGTGGCGCAAGGGCTTGCCGATTACTATGGGAGCCGATGATGATGGTGTGATTCCACTCGGCAGCAGCAAGCCTCCAACCCCTTCCACCACCACCCACCCGTCCCATGAAGACCAAAGTCATCGCCGTCGCCAACCAGAAGGGGGGCGTGGGTAAAACCACCACCTCGGTCAATCTCTCCGCCGCCGTCGCTGAAGCGGGGCATCCGGTTCTCCTGCTCGACCTCGACCCGCAGGCAAACGCCTCCAGCGCCCTCGGCCTTGAGGAGACCTCCGGTAGCAGCCTTTACGCCGCAATGATCGGCCAGACCCCGATGGAGGAACTCATCCGCGACACACGTCTCCCGAACCTCTCGGGAATCCCATCGGACCTCGACCTTGCAGGCGCGGAGATTGAGGTTGCACGCATGGAGGAGCACCTCCTCCAACTCCGCCGCGTCCTCCAGCCCGTCCGTGACTCCGAACGCTTCGACTACATCATCCTCGACTGCCCCCCCTCCCTGGGCATCCTCATGTCCAACGCCCTGACCGCGGCGGACGAGATTCTCATCCCGATCCAGTGCGAATACTACGCCCTGGAAGGGCTTGGCAAACTGGTTGGAGTGATGGAGCAGATCCGGGAATCGGGGGTGAATCCCTCCCTTGCCATGAGCGGACTTCTCATGACCATGCTCGACCTGCGCACCAACCTGAGCGCGGCCGTCGTGAAGGATGTGCGGGCCCACTTCGAGGAGGTCGTCTTCGAGACAGTGATCCCGCGTTCCGTGCGCGTCAGCGAGGCTCCCAGCTTCAGCCAGACCATCCTGGAGCACGACCCTAAGGGCCCCGGAGCCAAGGCCTACCGCTCCCTCGCCATTGAGTTCCTCAACCGCCAGAAACATGGCGTCTCCTTCGTCGGGGCACCGCAGAAAAACGGGGAGAGTTAAAAAGGTTAAATCGTTAAAACGTCCCGACTGAACTTTTCCTCGCACCCCGTTAACCTGGCCCCTCATCACCTTTTAACCCTTTCACTTTTTTAACTCTCCACTTCTCCATGTCCGACGTCCTCGCCCTCTTTAAACAAACCGGAGCGCTGCTCCACGGCCACTTCATCCTCCGCTCCGGACTCCACAGCCGCGAGTTTTTCCAATGCGCGCTCCTGCTGCAGGACGCTCCCGTGGCCGCACAGGTCTGCGGCGAGTTGGCGGCAAAGCTCCGCCCCTTCCATGAGGCCAAGGAGAACGAGGTGAACGACAGGAAGCCGACCGTCGTTTCACCGGCCGTCGGCGGCATCATCGTGGGACAGGAAGTCGCCCGACATCTCGGCACCCGCCATATCTTTGTCGAGAAGGATGGAAGCGGCGGACTCGTGATGCGCCGCTTCGAGGTCAAGCCGGGCGAGCGCTTCATCGTTGCGGAGGATGTCGTCACCCGCGGCGGCCGTGTCCAGGAGACCATCGACATCATCCGCAACCTCGGTGGCGTTGTTGTCGCCGCGGGATCGATCGTCGACCGCAGTGGTGGGAATCTCCCCGACTTCGGATGCCCCTTCGTGAGTCTCATCCAGATGACACCCGAGACCTTCCCGGCAGACGCACTCCCCGAGGATCTTGTCGGCATTCCCGCCGTGAAACCGGGAAGCAAGTAACCCTCCGCGAAGGGGAGGGAGTGAATGGTGAAAAAGTCAAAAGTGTGAAATTGAAATGGCATTCATGACCTTCGCGCCGACGCATTTGATCCAGCCATGGTGTCACCAGATCATTTTTCCAAAACCATTAAGGACTGAAGTGTGATGTGCTCATTCATTTCCTGAGTTCCAGATTCATTCCCTCTTTCATCCTTCATCCTTTGCTTCCCCTCGCCCGCTTCCTCACCTTCATCCGGTTTTCGCACACGGTCTTTGCGCTCCCCTTTGCGCTCGGGGCGATGGTCGTCGCGGCGGACGGGTTTCCCGGGTGGCGGATCTTCGGGTTGATCCTGCTCTGCATGGTCTTTGCCCGGACTGCGGCGATGACCTTCAACCGTGTCGCCGATTGGGAGATCGACAAGCGGAACCCGCGCACCGCCGGCCGTCACAAGCTCATCGGCAAAGCGGCGGCCATCGCGACCTGTCTCGTGAGTGCCCTGCTCTTCATCGCCTCGGCGGCCTTCATCAACCGGATCTGCCTCCTGCTCTCCCCGGTCGCCCTGGCGCTCATTTTTCTCTACTCGCTCACGAAGCGCTTCACGCATGCGGCGCAGTTCTTCCTGGGGCTGGCCCTCTCGGCGGCGCCTGTGGGTGCGTGGCTTGCCGTCACCGGCTCCTTCGCCTGGCCGCCGATCATTCTCGCGGCGGGAGTTCTCTGCTGGGTGGCGGGATTTGACATGATCTACGCCACTCAGGATGAGGAGGCCGACCGACGCGAAGGACTGCGCTCGATGGTGGTCTTGCTCGGTGTTCCCGGGGCGCTGCGTCTGGCGGGACTCCTCCACCTGCTGATGCTGATGGGCCTGGTCGCCTTCGGTCTCTCGGCCCATCTTGGGAAGATCTATTTCGCGGGCCTCCTTCCCGTTCCCTTCCTGCTTCTCTACGAACACCGGATCGCCCGCTCGCTCGACCTGGCCATGATCAACAAGGCTTTCTTCGAGACCAACGCGCTGATCGGTGCTCTTTTTGTCGTTGTGACGGCGGCTGATCGCCTGCTTCGCTGAATCAATCGATCGGTTTGCCGCTTGTCGTCAGCGGGACGGTTGATTCCGGCTCGGATGGCAGAGCGGGCTCCGGCATGACGCTTTCGGGGGCAACCCTTTCCGGGATGGCGCTTGTTTCGGGCATTGCCGGTTCTTGGGGTGGCAGGGGTGCCTGCTCGTTCGGTGGACTCTCCTGCAAGGCAGGCATCCCAGACGACGGTGCTTCCTGAACATCGGCTTGGAGGGGAGTGGGTTTCTCCATCGCCTCGGGCACTTCCAGCGGTGCCGATTGGGGGAGCGGTGAGGAGATGGCTTCCGGTCGTGGCGGGCGGGGTGTCGGGACCGCAATCGCCTTCTTTACGGGAACGGGGAGGGCTTTGCGGATCGGAACGGGCTTGGGTTTCGGAGTCGGGGAGGAGAACGCGGGAAGCGCGGCAGGAGCTTGAATCGGCAAAATGGGCAAAATGGGCGGAATGATTTCTCCGGAAAGGAGTTGGCCCGATACCGATCCTGATCCTGAGCGGAGAGCAAGCAGGAGATTCGCATCGTTGGCGCTCACATGGTATCCGGCACCGAAAGGGAGGGGGCCGGTTCGTAGCGGCGATTCATAGGCCGCCACCAACCCAGGTTCTTTTCCCCTCTTGAAGATCTCGAGGGGATCGGTGTAGATCCCGAAGAGTTGGATACGCCATTCCCCGGGAAGGAAGCTCCTGAAAGGAAGGCCTGAGTCATCCTGCAGGATCAGGGTCGATGTTCTCAGCAGGAAGTCACGCGTCTCCGAGAAGGAATCGAGAGGGAGCAGGTAGGAGGCCGCCTTGAGATAGGAGGGACCGGGGCCCAAGTCGTTCATCCAGGAGAGGAAGCGGCGGCACTCCTTTCCGTTGGAAAGATCTGCCTGGAAATAGTAGAGCATCTGGGCGGCGCCTCCCGGACGGTGGTAGACGATCTGAACACCGGGTGATCCGAAGGGACGCACCATCGTGACCGAATCGATCACGTTTCCGGTCAGCGCGAGCTCCGTGTAGAGAACCGGAAGAACCCCTCGGAAAGATCCCTGCACGAGTTGCGGCTTCATCTCGCTGGTGATGAAGTAGCCGCAGAAGAGGGAGGTGCGGAGCGCCTCGTCGAGCGCCTTCAGCGCACCGCCGAGGGATGCCCGATCCAGCGCCTCGGGGGGAGGAACTTCACCCACCGGTTCAAGGCCACCCAACACCATGACGCGTGTGTCCGGGAAAAAGGCATAGGCGTTGAGGAAGTCCGGCCCGCCGAAGAGATAGCGCAGCACTCCGTGGGTGGAGGGGATGTTGGCCAGGTGATCCCTGGCCCATTGCTGCATGGTCCCGTAGCGAACCTTTCGGCAGAACGCCCACTGCTCCTGCACTTCTTTCTGGTGCTGCCGATACTCCGGGGTTTTCTGAAGAGCGTGGAGGATGCTTCCCCTGCCAAGCGGGATGCCGGACAAGAACTCAGCCTGCTCCTGCAGCGTCGAGGGTAGCGGATCGGTTGCCAGAGCTCCTTGGCAAAATCCAACGGCAAGCACGAAGGCCGCAGCGAGTCGGCGCATCACGGGGTTTTTTGTCGGGAGATCCATCCGTAAAGGGTGAGAGGGAGCAGCGTGATGGCCACCCCTGCAAGGGCAATCCACGGCTTGCAGATCGCGGAATAGAGGAGTCCAGAGCCGGCGCAAAGGATGAAAACAAGCGGCGGCAGCGGATAGAGGGGGCATTGAAACCCTCCTTCACCCCCCTTCCCCATGCTTCCTTTATCCTTGTTCCTTTCAATAAGAAGTCCCGTGACTCCAAGGATCAGGCAAAGCAGGAGGGGGATCTCGGCAAAAACCAGCAACGACTCGAAGGATCCAAGCGTAATCAATGTCAACACGGCCAGCAGTTGTAAACCGAGGGCGCGGTTGGGAATACCCCCCGAGGTTGTCCGCCCGAGCACTCCGAGGCGGCGGTAATCCTCACCCACCCTCTGCATGACACGCGGCCCGGCCCAGACCAAGGCGCTGATGGAGGCAAGCAGGCCGGTCGCGATGATCCCCGACATGATTCGTCCGCCTGACGATCCAAGCAGATGGGTAGCCGCGATGCTTCCCACGTTCAGCACACCCCGCAAATCCGCTGCCGGAGCGGCGATCAGGAAGACGGCGTTGAGCATCAGGTAGAGCAGGGTCACGGCGAGCGTCCCCAGCACCAGTGACAGGCCCACGGTCCTCTGAGGATCGCGCACCTCACCGGCAAGATAGGTTGCGGCATTCCAGCCGGAGTAGGCATAGAGCACGAAAAGGAGGGCGATTCCCGAGGAGGGCCTCAGCAACTCCTTCAATGCGCCGGGTTCCGGGAGCAGGGCCGTGTGGGCATCGGGATGGTGGGCGGAACTCCAGAATCCCACGAGAAGGAAGACCCCCAGCAGCGCGAACTTGAGAAGCGTCATCGTGTTCTGGAACGCCGAACTGACGCGAAGCGAACGGAGGTGCCCCATTGAGATCAGGATGACAACCGCCAGCGAGGAGGGTTTTGCGGGACATGCGGGGATCGCGGCATGCAGATAGGTTCCGAAAGCGAGTGAAGAGAGAGCGATCGGGATCACAAATCCCGCAACAACGGAGACAAGCGCCGCCATGAACCCGAGCGCCGGATGGTAGATCCGAGAGAGGTAGGTGTATTCCCCTCCCGAACCGGGAATTCTCGCCGCCAACTCCGCATAACTGAGCGCCCCGCAGAGAGAGATCATCCCACCCAGCGCCCAGAGACAGAGAATCGAGAATCCGCTGTTCAGGTCCTGAAGCTGGAAACCAAGTGTCGTGTAGACACCAGTCCCGACCATCGTCGCCGTCACCAGCGAGAAGCAGGTGAGCAATCCTATGCCTTTTCTGTTAACGGCAACTTCCTCGGAGGGCATGTTGGGATTTAATCAACGGTTGCCTAGGAATCTTTCCGCGGATGGATCGGGGGATCCCATGAGGCCGACAGGTAGGCGTAAACAACCTCCGAAAGCACGATCACGAGGGAGATCACGAAGCAGATCAGTCCCCCGACAAAGGTGGAGACCACGTAGATCCCCTGCAGATGGCGCGGCGCTCCGGTCTGGAAGAGGAAGAGTTCCAGGACTGTCAGTGAAATCAGCAGGCCGCTGAGCACATCGAAGAAGATTGCGATTGCACAGAGTCGTCCACGCCTCTTGGTCTGCGGATATTCCATCCGATAATGGTTTTCCAATGCCTCAGGAAGGTTTCCGGGAGCAAAGAGTTCCGTGTGAAGGAATCGCATCCGGTCGATCACCCGGGCCAACCGGCCGCTGATCGCGTTGAAGAGCGTGACCACCGCCATCAGAAGGAAGACCGGGGCAAGCGCCAACTGGATCGTCGAGGTGACATCGTTGTTGGGGATGTTCATGGGAGGGAGTTAATCTGGAACTCAGGAACTCAGGAAACTGAAAGTTCTCTCGCGAAGACAGAAAAGGCCTCACAAGGATGAAGGGGGTACAGGGGATTGAAGACCAAATAACCTTAGGTGTGGGGCCTATCTTATCAGGGTTCGGGCTCCAGAACTCCGAGCCGGCATTCAATTCAGAAAACACACATTTTGCTAAAATTCACATTACAGCGCCCTCTCTCCGGAGTCTTGAAAGTTGGGATGCTGCGGTAGGCGCGCGAGGGAAGGCGTAGTAATCCTACGCCGATCGAGCAGCAACACCCCGCAGCACCCAAATCTCAAGCACTCCTACTCGGCATCGAGCTTTTTGAGGACGCTGAGCGCCCTTTTGGGATCGGTGACGCGGAGAATCAGCAGGCCCTTCTTCGCCGAGGGCATCGAGGCGAGGTAGCCGTAGTCGATGTTGATCTTCTTGGCGGAGAGGGCATTGGCGATCCGGGAGAGGCTGCCGGGCTTGTTGTCGTTCTGGATCATCAGGACGTCGCTCTCGACAACGAGGGTGCCGTGCGATTCGAAGAGTCCCATCGCCTTCTCGGTATTGCTGACAACCATCCGGACGACGGCGTGGTCGGTGGTGTCTGAGACGGTGAGGCCAAAGATGTTTATCTTTGCCTCGGATAGGGCGTCGCAGACAGCGGCGAGCGCGCCAGGCTTGTTCTCAAGGAAGACCGCCAGTTGCTGCACGATCCTCGGAGCCAGCGGATCAGCTTTCTTCATGGTGCCAGCCTAGCAAGAAGCTGGGCCTGCACAGCAAAAAAGAAAGAAAGGGGAAATACTGCAAGGGTTGAATGTGGAACTCAGGAACTCAAGAAAGTGGAGGCACGAAGGCGTCATCCACCGATCCGGCATGGATTCAACATCTACCAAGCAGTCTGCTCCGAGAGCAGTAAGGCAACCCAAGAACCCAGGAATTTTCCTGAGTTCCTGATGCTTTAGCAGGCAAGCAATTCCATATAAATTTCTCCCTACTCCTACGCCTTCGGCGAGGCAGTGATGGCCTCGGTGATGATGGTCTTGCCTTCCTCGACCTTCTTCTCCTCGATCGGCTTGGCCGCGGGGACATGAGGGGTGACCTTCCAGAACTCTGCAAGATGACCCTTCCAGTCGGCGAGGATGCGTGCTGCCAGCGGGCTGCCGGTCTTCTCGTGATGCTTCGTGACGAGATCCTTCAGCTTCGCTTCGTCCTCCGCGGAGGTGATCCGGTCGGCTCCGACAAGTTGGTCGTTGTAGCGGCCGAGGAACTTGTTCTCGAGATCAAGGACGAAGGCCTCGCCACCGGTCATGCCCGCGCCGAAGTTCTTCCCCGTGGAGCCGAGGACGACGACCGTGCCGCCGGTCATGTATTCGCAACCGTGGTCACCGATCCCCTCGACGACGGCGGTTCCGCCGGAGTTGCGGACGCAGAAGCGCTCGCCGGCGCGGCCGTTGGCGAAGAGGTGTCCGGCGATCGCTCCGTAAAGGACGGTGTTGCCGATGATGCTGTTCTTCTCGGGAACGAAGCGGTGTCCGGGTAGCGGGCGGACGACGATCTCGCCGCCGCTCATGCTCTTGCCGACGTAGTCGTTCCCCTCGCCCGTCAGAACGAGCCGGATGCCGGGGGCGAGGAAGGCGCCGAAGCTCTGTCCGGCGGTGCCGGTGAGATCGAGCTCGAGGGTTCCTTCGGGGAGTCCCTGCTCGCCGTACTGGTAGGCAACTTCTCCGGAAACTTTCGTCGCGATGGAGCGGTTCGTGTTGTCGACCTTGTAGGAGAGTTTCACGGCCTTCGCGTCGCGGATCGACTCTTCGGCATCCTGAAGGATGATGTCGTCGAGCGGTTGGTCGTGCTCGGGGTCGTTGCGGTCGCGCGTGGCGTAGCGGACGGCCGTCGGATCGTCCTTCACCACATCCTTGAGGAGGCGGGAGAGGTCGACCGTGTTGGCCTTGGGGTGATCAGGAATGTGCTTCTGGCGTAGGCACTCGGTGCGGCCCACCATCTCGTCGATCGTGCGGAAGCCGAGGCGCGCCATGATCTCGCGGACCTCCTGGGCGACGGCGTTGAAGAAGTTGACCACGTTCTCGGGCTTGCCCTTGAACTTGGCGCGCAGGCGGTCGTCCAGGGTGGCGACGCCGACGGGGCAGTTGTTGAGATGGCACTGGCGGACGTAGACGCAGCCCATCGCGATCAAGGCCGCTGTTCCGAAGTTGTACTCCTCGGCTCCAAGCAAGGTGGCGTGGATGATGTCCTCGCCGGTGCGCATGCCGCCGTCGGTGCGAAGGGTCACGCGGTTGCGGAGTCCGTTGAGCAGCAGGACCTGATGGGTCTCGGCGACGCCGAGTTCCCACGCGCCGCCCGCATGCTTGACGGAGCTGAGAGGGGAGGCGCCCGTACCACCCTCGTGGCCGCTGACCAGGATGATGTCGGCGTGTGCCTTGGCCACGCCGGCGGCGATCGTCCCGACGCCAGCCTCGGCGACGAGTTTCACGGTGACGCGGGCGCGGGGATTGACCTGCTTGAGGTCGTAGATCAACTGGGCCAGATCCTCGATCGAGTAGATGTCGTGGTGCGGAGGCGGGGAGATGAGGGTGACGCCGGGGACGGAGTTGCGCAGGCCGGCGATGTAGGCGGTGACCTTGTGACCGGGGAGCTGCCCTCCCTCGCCGGGCTTCGCGCCCTGGGCCATCTTGATCTCGATTTCCTTGGCGCTGGCCAGGTAGGCGGCATGGACGCCGAAGCGTCCGGAGGCGATCTGCTTGATGGCGCTGTTGGCCCAGTCGCCGTTCTCCTGGCGCTTGAACCGGCGGGGATCCTCTCCACCCTCGCCGCTGTTGGACTTGCCGCCGATGCGGTTCATGGCGATGGCGAGCGTCTCGTGGGCCTCGGGGCTGAGCGCGCCGAGCGACATGCCGGCCGTGGTGAAGCGGCGGCGGATGTCCTCGATCGGCTCGACCTCGTCGATCGGCACGGGACCGGAGGGGAGGGCGACGAACTCGAGCAGGTTGCGCGGGGAGTGAGGGGTCGAGGCCAGGACGGCGGCGACGTAGGCCTTGTAGTCCTCGGGCTTGTTGGTGCGGACGAAGCTGTGGAAGTTCTTGATGACCGGAGGGGTGACGGCGTGAAGCTCGCCGCCGCGGCGGATGCGGTAGAATCCGGGGTCGCCGAGCTGAAGCGCGGCGGCTTCCTTGCCCTCCTCGACGGGGAGGGGCGCGGCGTAGGCCATCTCGTGGCGAGCGAGTGACTCGCGGGCAATCTCCTCGAATCCGATGCCCTCGATCTGGGAGGGGGTGCCGGTGAAGCACTCCTCGATGAGCTTGGTGGAGATACCGGTGGCCTCAAAGATCTGGGCGCCGCGGTAGCTGCCGATGACCGAGATGCCCATCTTGGACATGATCTTGAGAAGGCCGCTCTGGAGCGCCTTCTTGTAGTTGAGCAGGGCGGTGGCGTAGTCGGTCTCGACGGAGCCCTTCTCGATCATCTCACGGATGGTCTCGATGGCCAGGTAGGGATTGATCGCACTGCAGCCGTAGCCGATGAGGCAGGCCATCTGGTGAACGTCGCGGGCCTCCCCTGTCTCGCTGACGATGCTGGCGCGCATGCGCTTGCCGACGCGGCGGAGGTGATGGTGGACGGCACCGATCGCAAGCAGGGCGGGGATGGCGAGGTTCGCCTCGTCGATGCCCTTGTCGCTGAGGATCAGGATGCGGACTCCCTCGTCGACGGCCTTTTCGGCGGCCTTGCAGAGCTCCTTCATGGCGGGGGCGAGTCCGGCGGCACCCGCGGAGGCCTTCCAGAGGGTGGAGAGGGTGGTCGCTTTGTGCTCGCCGCCGATCTTGCGGACGGCCTCCAGCTCCTCATTGAAGAGGATCGGGGAATCCAGCGAGACCTGGGAGGCGTGCTCGGGGGTCTCGGAGAGGAGATTGCGCCTCCAACCGAGCGTGGTGAAGAGCGACATGACCAGGCGCTCCCGGATAGGGTCGATCGGCGGGTTGGTGACCTGGGCGAAGAGTTGGCTGAAGTAGGTGTAGAGGAGGCGCGGGCGCAGGGAGAGGACAGCGAGAGGCGTGTCGTCACCCATGGAGCCGACGGCCTCGGCTCCATCCTTGATCATCGGCTTGAAGATCATGTCGAGCTCCTCGCTCGTGTAGCCGAAGGAGACCTGGCGCTGGGTCAGGTCGATGATGTCGAGGTCGCCCTTGGGGGCCTCAAGTTGTGCAGCCTTGAAGGGTTCGACGCGGACGAAGTGGTCGTCCACCATCTTGCGGTAGTTGTGGCGGGTGGCCAGGTCGTTCTTGATCTCGGCATCGCGCATGAGAACGCCGGCCTTGGTGTCGATGGCGATCATCTCACCCGGCGCGAGGCGGCCCTTCTCCACGATCGAATCCTGGTCGAGTCCGTCGACACCCATCTCGGAGCCGAGGCTGAAGATGCCGTCGTCGGTGATCTGGTAGCGGGCGGGGCGGAGACCGTTCCGGTCGAGGCAGGCGCCGATCGTCACGCCGTCGGTGAAGACCAGGGCGGCGGGGCCGTCCCACGGTTCGCAGAGGCAGGTGTGGTATTCGTAGAAGGCGGCGAGTTCGGGGGAGACCTCCTTGTCACCGCGCCAGGCCGGGGGAACCAGCATGGTCATGGTGTGAAGGAGGGATCGGCCGGACATGGTCATGACCTCGACGACATTGTCGAGGCTGGCGGAATCGGATCCTCCGGGCTGGATGATGGGCTTGAGCAGGTCGATGTCGGGGCCCCAGAAGTCTGCCTTCAGCTCGGACTCGCGGGCCTCGGTCCAGTTGCGGTTGCCGCGGACGGTGTTGATCTCGCCGTTGTGCGCCAGCATCCGGAAGGGGTGGGCGAGCGGCCAGGTCGGGAAGGTGTTCGTGCTGTAGCGCTGGTGGTAGACGCAGAGCGCGGTCTCGTAGTCGGGATGGGAGAGGTCGGGGTAGAACTTCTCGAGCGACGAGGAGACCAGGAGGCCCTTGTAGACGATGAGGCGGTTGGAGAAGGAGGGGATGTAGAAGTCCTCGATCTTGTCGGCGGCGACGCGCTTCTCGATCTCGTTGCGTGTCAGGAAAAGCTGGCGCTCGTAATCCTCGTCGGACATCCCCTCGACGCGGCCGACAAGAACCTGCTCCATGTGGGGCAGGGTCATCAGGGCCTTGGTGCCGAGGATCTGCCTGTTGGTGGGGACTTCGCGCCATCCGAAGAGGTAGAGGCCGCGCTTGTCGAGGACCTCCTCGGTGATCGCCTTGGCCCGGGCCTTTGCGTATTCGTTCTCATTCGGGAGATACATGACGCCGACGCCGAGGTCGGTGTCGTTGTAGAGGGACTTGCCCCAGCCCTCGATGACCGGGCGGAAGAGTTTATAGGGGATCTGTGTCGAGATGCCGGCCCCGTCGCCGGTGCGGGCGTCGGCGTCCAAAGCGCCACGGTGCATCAGGTTACAGATGGAGCGGAGGCCGATCCGAAGGATCTCGTTGGAGCGTTCGCCGCTGATTTTGGCAACCATGCCGACGCCGCAGGCGTCTTTCTCGAAAGCCGGATCATAGAGCGAGGTGCTGCTCTGATGGCGGGGCAGGGAATGGTTCATGGCGTGTCTGGTTACTTGGTGGGTGCTGAATCTGGCCCGCCCGGGGTGGATCCATGGCGGACCGTATAATGTCGTGGATAGCGTCCCTCCCCGCAAGCAAATGGAGTGCCAGAAGCGAGTTTTTTTAGGGGGGTCAAGTCACGGCGTCCCCCGAGGTGGGGTGCTGTCCATTCTTTCGAACATTCCGGCTAGCCGCCTTGCCCGCGGTCAGTTCTTCCCGCAACGGCCTCTATGCGATTTAATCAGCTGTTCCCTAGACCTTTTGCTTTCCATGACATCATCCGCCCCTCCCTCCGATGCGGACAGGAACTGGCGGGTATTCCTCTGGTTCCGGGTCCTCTTTTCGGCGCGGTTCTACTACCCGGTGCTGGCGGTTCTCTTCCTCGACCTAGGACTGACGGCCACGCAGTACACGCTCCTCAATGTCGCCTGGGCGGCGGCAAGCCTCCTCTCGGATGTCCCCGCGGGCGTTCTTGCCGATCGGATCGGACGGAAGCCGCTGCTCGTGGCGGCCGGGTGCTGCATGGTCGCCGAGATGGCCATCCTCTGCGTTGCCCCCCGCGACGGGGGCGTGCTCCTCTTCCTTTTCTGCCTGGCAAACCGGCTCCTGAGTGGGTTGGCCGAGGGATTGGCCAGCGGTGCCGACGAGGCCATCGTCTATGATTCATTGGCCGAAGGCGGTCGCACGGATGAGTGGAACCGGGTGCTTGAGCAACTCACCCGCTGGCAATCGGTCGGTTTTGTCGTCGCGATGCTGGCAGGCGGAGCGGTCTATGCACCGCGATTCGTGAACGGGGTGCTGGGATTCCTGGGGGTTCATGCCACGCTCGGTCAGGCCGACACGCTCCGCTTCCCGATTCTCCTGACGCTTGCCAGTGCCGTCGGGGTGCTGCTGCTGGCCCTGAATTTCAGGGAGCCGGAGCGCCGCCTGCCACACGCGACGGAGGATGCCGAGGGGCATCATGCTTCCTCGGTCGCGGGCGCCTTCTCCTTCGTGCTGCAGGCAGGTCGCTGGCTTCTGGGAAGTCCCGTGGCCCTCTTCGTGGTCTGCGCGGGGTTCGTGCTTGAGAGCTCCGTGAGGCTTTTCCTTACCTTCAGCAGCTCCTACTTCCGGCTGATCAACATCCCCGAGATCGCATTCGGCGCGCTGGGTGCGGCGATGGGTGGCATCGGATTCTTCGTCTCGCCCTGGGCGCGGAGGATGGTGGCCTCGCGAAGCGTTGCCGGAAGCTTCGCGATCATCGGCGGGATGGTGCTGCTCGGGTTGGCCGGGGTCGCCATGCATCCTCCCCGGTGGGGCGTGGTCTTCGCCTTCCTTCTCGGCGCGGCCATGACACTCATCGGATTCAGCGTCTCGACCTATCTGAACATGCTGGTCGATTCGCATCACCGCGCCACGGTTCTCTCCTTCAAGGGCTTGGCCTTCAACTTCGCCTACGGCGGCATCAGCCTTCTCTTTGCGCTCGCGCTTCATCTCGTGCCGGGCACAACCCCGCAGGAACAGGTGGCGCATGCCTTCGGCCTTCTCCCCGGGTGGCTGCTGCTGACCTGCGGAGTGCTGATCCTGGCCTTCTGGAAGCACCGGCGGGAATTGCTCTCCAAAAAATCATGATGGCTGCACTTCTCTGGCCCCGATGATCCTCGCCTTCAACAAACCCTACGGCGTGCTCTCGCAGTTCACGCCGGACGGCTCGCCGAACCGGACGCTGGCCGGGTTTGGATTCCCCAAGGGGGTCTATCCGATCGGGCGGCTCGACGCCGATTCCGAGGGGTTGCTCCTGCTCAGTGACGAGGCGGGCCTGAACACCAGACTCCTCGATCCGGAGCGGGGACATTCCCGCCGCTATTGGGCTCAGGTCGAACGGATCCCATCAGACGAATTGCTGGCTCAGCTTGCCGGAGGGGTGACCATCCAGGAATACCGAACCCGTCCCTGCAAGGCGTGGATGCTTGATCCGCAGCCCGAGGTGCCTCCGCGCGATCCCCCGATCCGCGTCCGCAAAAACGTCCCTGACTGCTGGATCGCGTTGGAACTCACCGAGGGGAAGAACCGCCAGGTGCGACGCATGACCGCGGCGATCGGCCATCCCACGCTGCGCCTGTTGCGCGTGCGGATTGGCAACTTGGAATTGGCGGGTCTTCTCCCGGGTGTGTGGAGGGAACTGGATTCCGATGAAAGAAGAGGGCTTTTCGAGAGATGAATGGCCAAGCTTAGGGCGGCTCATGAAATCCCATGAAGGCCACCGAAGAGACTTTGCTGATTTTTGAACGGCACTTCTCTCCCGGGAAGAGGTGCCTTTCCCCATCGGTCGTGTAGTTCATAAGTTGATCCAGGCGGTGCCCGGCGGCCCGCTCAGAGGGACTTTCTTGAATTGACAAAATCAACCTCTTATCCAATGTGGTCGGGTCATTGACCGCGCATACCTGTCTGATCCACTCCTCCTTTTTTTCCTCATGCTCCCTATTTCGAAGATCCAATCGCCTCCCGCCATGTATAAACGCTTCCTTTCACCACCACGACGGGTTGCGCTCCTTGTGATGGTGGCCGGTTTGATTTGTGCGCCGCGTGGTTTTTGCGAGGGGGATATCCAACTTTCCGACGCGAGTCTGAAGGTGCAAGTCTCCAGACAGGACGGGAGCCTTCGGAGATTGGCGATGGTGGGCGGCGACCAGGACATGCTTGCCAACTGCATAGATCGCTATTGTTTGATGTCGGAAACGAACACGATCAAGGCACTGGAAGTCGGGGATCGCGTGGTGTCGGTCAGCCAACCCGACCCAACCTCGGTTGTCCTGCTCTGCGAAAATTCAAAGCTCTCGGGGATTCAGATGGAAAAAACCTATCGGCTAGTTCCCGAGGGAGTGCTGAGCAAGGCTGTGCGTTTCATTTCGCAAGGCGAGTCGGCAGGTTTTGTCACCTACGAGGCCGGAAGCGTGCTCTCCGCACCTTTCCGTGAAGAAGCTCGATGGACGGGATTTCCCTCGGACTATACTGCGCGATTTACGGAGGTATATCGCCGCCCCGCTTCCGACCAACCTTATGGTGCGGGGCTTGTGACAAGCGCGCGCAGTGGGTTTGGAATAGGGAGCTACCGCTTCAAGGTGGATGGTCGGTTTGTCTGGTATCGGAATATCGTGGACAACCCGAAGGGCTGGATGGAAAAGGTTTTTACCCAATGGCTGGCAGCGGGAAAATCGGTGTCCGGCGAGGTCCGGTGGTTTGCGTTTCGGGGTGACTTTATCACCTTCCAGCGCCATCGCGTGGAAATGCCCGAATGGCGCGAGCTGTGGCCAAGCCGTGCTCCCGCTTGGGTTGACCGAACGATCAACGACATCATGTATGTGGACGGGAAACCTTCTGAATCCGAATTTGCCAAGCAAGCGGAGCCATTTTATGTGACCGATACGATTTGGTTTTTGAACCCGCCTTGGGGAAACTGGGGGCCCGACGATGACCCCCCGCTTTCTTGGCACCATGATGTTTATGGAATAGCCCCGAATCTCAAGAAAAGTGCGCCAAACGTGAAGGTCTCGGCTTACTCGAACGGCTTCATGATCGATGAAAATTCGAAGGTGTTTCGCGATCACCCTGAGTTTCTTGTGACGGGCAAGGACGGGAAACCCATTGACTGTCCTATTCCAAGCGATGCGAAGCAAGCTCGCACGTTCTATATTCAAAGGCGTGCACAGGGCGCGAACGAGTTCTTTATTGACCAATACATGAAGAAGCTCGCGGCGTGGGATCTGGATTTCGCCTACGTGGATGGCCCCATGGGCATGCTGGAAAATCCCTTGCCTGACTGGCGTTTGAAGACGGTCGCCCAGGAGTACGATTGGTGGGACTTTTACCATAAACTCGGGGATGCACTTCGTTTGGTGAAGAAGGATGCGGTGATTTTCACAAACGGAATGACCCCGTTCACGGAAATCGGGTATCTGGAGTGGTGGGCCGACGATTGGCGGATTCTCGTATCCGACCCGCGCTGGCGGTCATTGGCGTTTACCCTGCTGAACTGGAAGATCAACCAGCCGGAAAACTTTCTGGTGTTTACTCTGTATGGCGAGGACAAGGCGGAGCCGGCGTATACCAGTTACTCGATCAACTACGGATGGGGGCGAATGGGCCGCTCTCTAAAATCGTTGCCCTATGCGCGGGCTGCGTGGGAGATGCGCCGCTCGCAATTGCGCGAGCGTGCGGTGAGCCCCGCGTGGTGGCTGGACTCCACCTCGACGCTCGAGGCATATGGGATGAGCAATGGACACATTGCCTCTGTGAATATGATTAGTCATAACAGCGCGCCGTCCGCGCTTCGCGTCCAAGCCCAGCTGGACACTCTCGGGCTCAGAACCGATATCCCCCTTTACAGCTTCAAACTGAGCATGAACGACCCGCTTAACTCCACGGGTAGCAAGGCATTCACGGAGTCGGCGCTCTCCGTGAATCCCGCTCCGTCGCCGTCGCTGGTGCTTGAGACGGAAGGTCGCCCCGGCATTCTGGAAATGCTGCAACTGACCAACATTCCGCTCTTCCTAAAAAGCGTGTCCGGCCTCGAATCGGAAACCGGTGTTTTCTCCCATCCCGATGTTCAGGTTACCACGGAGATCTTGCCCGACAAAACGGCGCGTTTGAAAGTAAGCCTCCGCGTGGACACGGCGGAAGTGGTTGTGAGCGGGCTTACTCCCAAAGCCAGCGCAGAAAAGCCCGTTGAGAGCAAACCGACATCCTTTCGTGGCGCCCCAGCGACGCTCCTCACCCTCTGCAAAGGAGACACGGAAATCCTCCTGAATCTCGAGCAAAAGCCTTGATGCAGAATCCCGGGCGAACCGCTCACATATTGCCCCCTCCATCCTCAATCCTGAACCACTTATGAATTCAAACCCAATGATCCGTCCTGCGCATTTATCGATCCCAAGGGCACGACCCCTTAGGTTCGCCAATTTGCTTGCTGGTACGGTTTGTCTGCTTCTGGGTCTCTCCATAGGGGCGCGAGCCGGCAATCCCTCCGACGATGTGGGTCCTTGGCTCCAGTTCAGTGTGGGCATGGACTCAACGGCCAGCCCCATCGGTGCGCTCTTTGTCGTCGAGTTGGAGCATAAGGGAGAGATCACCGAGGTTTATCGGGCCATTTGGAATCAGCAGCTTTGGCTCCCTCAAGCGGTCAATCTCAAGGATTATGCCGGACAGGATGTGATCATGCGGTTCAAAACTCTCGCCGTTTACAACACGTCGGTGAAGTGTTACTCGATGTGGGGTTCGCCGGAGCTGACTCTTGGTCCATTGTCGAACCCCAAGATCGTCACGGCACTGACCGATCTTGAGCCTAAAAACTACGCTGGCTCTTCAACCGCGCAGATTGATATCGAGAGCAATCCTGACGCTGATGAGGGCCTCAAACTTGCCGCCGTCAAGCGGGGTGACACAAGTTTAAGCAACGGCGGAACCAAAATCGCACTTTTTGCCCATCCCTGGCATATAAACGGGCAAGCATTTCACATCCTGGAGTATGCGGTAAAAATTCCGGCTCGTCCCAGCACCTCGACTCCAGCAACCCCAGCGAAGTCCGGTCCGCCCACACCCAAGCGATCAACGGATTTTGCCATTACGGATTATCAGTCAGTCACCTCAGTCGTGCGGAAAGGGCTTCTCGCTGAAGCAGACCCCTCCGAAAGGGTTTTGTCCGTCTCAATGGGGGCACTTGGTGAAGACGGAAATCCGTCATTGGGATACGCTTATGCCGGATTTCAGATTTCCGGCTCGGACGAGCTCGTGCTCAAAGTCACCGTGGATCCCTCCGGCCCTGCTTCAACTCCGCAATACAGCGGCTCCGAAAATGCCTTTGCCGGTCTGATCCTGGACTTTCACACGGCGGAGGGATGGAGCAAACGCATTTTTATGAATTCAGCAGAAAACAATACTGAAATGATGAGAAGCGACCGTCGCGCCCCCATCTGGAATTTGGCTCCCGAAACAATCACGGACGTGGAGGAAGTGAACCGTCAGGTTCTTTACCAATCGTTATCCATCGGCGCCGATGGAACCCGATTAAAGCTCAAAGAATTGGCGCCGGAGGGCTGGGACGGCCAAGTCTGGGTCGCAGTCGGTGTCCAGGACGTGGAGGAAAACGCATCCGTCAAACTGACAATCCTCGAGAGCAAGCCCAAAAACCCATGAGCCGCTCTATGGATTCTCATTCCTGCCAAGGCCTCAACGATCCGGGCCGCGATTCAGTTGGAGCGGGGACGGATTGCCCGTATTTCCCACAAGCGGAATTCAACTTCTTATGAGTATCTTATCAAAATTCAGTGTAATCTTTGCGACCCTATTGTGCCCGCTCACAGTCTGCGGAGCTGAACCTGATCCCCAGCGCCCGTGGCTGCTTTTCGATTACTCGTTGGGCATGGGGATGGGGACGGGCTACAAGAACGTGGGAGGTGCGAGGTTTGAGGTGCAGATCTCCGACGGGGGACCTTTTACGCGGCTATGGAGTGCGGAGTATGATCGGGTGAACCGCTGGTCGCCTTATGCCATCGATCTCTCGAAGTATCGTGGTAAGAATGTCAAAATACGCCTCTTAACCGAGCATCTCGACAATCGGATCTGCCAAGACATGCCATTCTGGGGAAATCCCCGGATCGTGACGGGTAATCCGTTGGCAAAAACTCCGCCGAAGGAGATTCTTAATCTAGCCATGACGCCACCCGAAAGGGCCGGCGGACTTCTAGCCGATGGAACCTTTATTCCGCTTGATGAAAAGGCCCAGTCCTTCGGCTACGAAGGCGGAGTCACGCTGGTGACTCCCGGAATGGTGAATCGAAAGCACTCCATTCTCGTCTATGGAGGCGATAAATACATCACCGTGGGAGGCAAGTCCCAGCCTGGTCTCTACATCGGCTACGACATGAGTTGGGACTACGAAAAATACGGGGGAGGGACTGGCGACAAGCCCTATGTCGGTCCTTTGCCTCCGCCCGTGTTTGCGGAATGGAGTGTAGACGTTCCAAAATTGGAGGAGCCCGCGACGGCTGATAACCCGTCGGCTGAAGCCCCTGCCAACTTCCCATTCCCGACAGAGCCGCTTGTCCTCTCCAAAAAAGAAGATGTCTATCGCTATCAAGCCGGCCTCACCGCCAAAGCAAATCGAGATGATCTTACCCTCCAGGCAGGCATGGGAGGTGCGCCATTGGGCTGGGCTTTCGCCGGACTGGAGATGCTCGGTGTGAGCCAACTGGACCTGGATGTCCAGTCGGGCGGTTCGTTTGTTTCCAAAGCACCGAATGACTTCGCCGGACTGATCGTCGATTACCATACGACCAACGGCTATATGAAGCGGGTTTTGTTTGGTCTGGGCGCAGGTAACGAGGCCCGCACGGATTTGCGTCCGGGTGGGTGGTTTCTTGACGAAGCTTCCTTCAGTCTCGCCCAGCGGCTTGCATGGAAGCAGGTTTTTGTCGATCTCGGTGCAAAACCCAAGGGCCACATCAGTCTGGATCTTAAAAAATATGCCCCCGAAAACTGGGATGGCAGAATCTGGTTTGCAGTGGGCCTCCAAAATCAACCTGCCGACGCCACTCTTTCCGCGCGCATCACGAATGTCCATCCGCGAGTCGTCTCAAAGCCCATTGCCGATCTTGATGCTCTAAAATCCCGGTCCGCCGACCTTGCCGTGTTGGAAGATTCCGAATGCCTCCTGGCCATCTCGAAGACAAGTGGATCGGTAGCTGGCTTGTGGCGCAAGCGCGACAAAACCCGCTTGCTCGGCCCCTGCACCGACACCTACCGCATGGAGTCCCGCACGGTAGTCACCCGATTTGACGAAGGCGGAGACCATGTGCGTTCTTGTGATCTCATCAATACCCCATCGGGGCCGGCGCTCGTCGTCATCTGCAGCACGCCAGCTGTTCCAGGGCTGCTTATCACCAAGACCTACCGTTTTGATGCCGGGCTCACGAGTAAACGGGTGGATTTTTCGACCACTGACCCGGAAGGGTTTTTCATTACATGGGAACAGAACTCCTCGCTCGACCCGGCATTCCAGTCCGAGAGTCGTTTTGGCGGCGGATTTGCCGCTTCCAAGCGGGTGGCGCAAGGCCGAGTCGTCGAGGCGGATGATGCCGCGCCGCCCGAGCAGGCTGACCTCGGAACCCCTGCCATGCAGATTCGCAGGGATTTCTCCCTCGGTCTGGCTGCCTATCGGATACGTGTCAACGACCGCTATGTGCTGCCAAGCCGACCTGTCAACACTCCTACTGGCTGGAATCTTTCGATCTTCACGGACTATGTGCGTGAGGCATCGCCGGTTTCCGCCGTGGCCAGGTGGTTTGTTTTCGAGGGGGATTTCATCAAAGTCATCGACCATTATGCGTCCCTTCCCGAGTATCAGGCGATCTGGACATTGCGGCAGCCCGCAGCGTGGGGCAAAGATCTTCTCCTTGATACCACTTGGTTTACTGATGCGGATGTTGCCCTGGCTCAATCTGTCGCTCCCGCGCCGGTATCTTCAACGCTGTGGTTTCTGAATTTGCCATGGGGAGATTGGGGGCCAGATCACGCTGCGGCCAAAGCGAATCACCCGGATGTCTATAACATCGCACCTTCCTTGCGCCAGGCGGCACCCAACCTCCGCCTCTCGACGTATCACAACTTCCTTTTTGATGAAGACAGCGACATCTTCAGGGACTCGCCCGAAGTTGGAGTTCGCGACCGCGAGGGAATTCTCGTCTCGACCGGCATGAGCAGTGACCGCACGAAAGGTCCGTCTTATTATTTCCAAATGGGCAGTCCCGAGGTCCGTCGTTTGATCGTGGATCTCCATCGGCGAAAAATGCGGGATTGGAAACTAGATTTCCTCTATTTCGACGGTCCGGGATTCGGATCCGAAGTGATTGACTGGGGCACCAAAAACGTCGCCCAGTCCTACGATTACCTCGACTATCTTCGGGCCACCTATCTGGCGATGCGTGAGGTGAACCCCGATTCGCTCATCATGTGCAATGGCGTCCTCCCGTATTCTCAAGTGGGTTACATCGAATTCCGCCATGAGCAATGGAACGACCTTTCAGGTCCAAATTGGCGGACGCTGGCCTATCAGTTCCTCTATCGGAAACTCACCGAAACGGAGGGCTATACGACGGTTCCGATTTTCGCATTTATTGAGGACCAGGCCACGGCACTTGCTTACATCAACCTCTACGGCTGGGCTGGCAACTTCGGCGGAGGCATTCCCTGGAAACAATCCGCCCGGGACTTCCGAGGGATGAAGCTGGTGCCAGAAGCCGTCGAACCTCGCTGGTGGCGGACGGGCGACAACTTCGAAGCCTATGGGTTCACCCAGGACCAACGCGCCGTCGTCACGGTGCTCAACCACGAGACCGAGGAACGCGAGATCGAGATCACCGTGGATCCCACAAAACTGGGATTCGCGG
>JBIIGI010000025.1:0-29279 GCA_044236545.1 Chthoniobacterales bacterium | reverse complement strand
GCGGGACTTCTCCTGGCCCTTGGGGGACTCATCCTCACCCATCTTCCGGTTTACCTTGATGCATCAAAGAGGGGGTTCGGCCCCGAATTCGTGGCGCAGTACAGGCAATGGCCCGACATGATCACGAGATACGGCGGGCAGATGTTCAAAGCCACATCAGAGACCCTTTCGGCGGTCCTTATGGATCAGTGGGGGAGAGCCCCGGTTCCCGCATTACCGATGACGTCCCCTTCCAATGGCGCCGCCGTCAAGTCGAAGCCCCCGACCAAGGCCATCAAGATCACGCAGGGAGCGCAGGAGAGGAGGTCCCTCACCTCCCCGGCCGCGCGGGACAGGATGCTCGCACTCAACATTTACCTGCCGATCCCGCTCTCCCTGATGGCCCTTCTGGGTGCCTTCTTCGCATGGATCGCCGCGCTCCGGCGCTCCGATGAGGAGGGTGCGGCAAGGGCACTGGCCGTGGCGACCTCCCTGGGGTGTTCCCTGGTGCTTTTTCCCCAATACTTTTTCTGGCAGCCCAACATGGTCCATCTCAGCGAGTTCATGGTCCCCATGACCCTGACGCTCATCCTTTCGGGCGTCTTCGCCGCCGAGGCCTGGAAAACCTCGGGTCGTCTCATGCGCACCGCGCTCGGCGCGTATCTCCTCCTCGCGGCGATCTCGCTCGTGCTTTACTATATCAACGCATGCCAGTCCGGGGGGAGCGGGGGGATCGCAGTCTCGCTTAACAAGACCATGGAATTCCGGGCGGCCAACGGAGTGTGCGTGAAAATGACCCCGCAGGAATTCGAGGAGAACTCCTCACTCGCCTCAATCATCACCGCCGTCTCATCGCCCGGCGAGTATGTCGGATGCTATCCCTACCATCCTGAGGTGAACTTCATGACGGACCGTCCCTCCTACGAGTACAACCTCTATGCCGACAACGATCTTCCGGGGCATGCGTTTCACCGCGCGACCATGGCCAAGATTGAGAAATACCGTCCCGTTGCCTTTGTGATCAACAACTGGGAAATCAACGGCACGGAGGAGTCCCGCTTCTGCAACTGGGCCTCGGAAACCTACCGCCATATCACCGGGAACTACGTGCCGGCTTACAGGCACGGGAATTTCGAACTCTATGTCCGCCCTGACCGCGCGGACCGGATCCCGGAAAGGTTCCGCACCCAGGCCAAAGCCGCTCCTACGCCCTGATCCGCCGGAGTCCCGAGGCCTTACTGCACGCCTCGACCACCTCATTGACCGTGATCGCGAGCATCCGGTGGTTCACCGGGAGTCCGGGGTCCTCGGGTGATTCGCCCACGGTTCTTCCCGCCGGCGCCACCATGACATGAGGGCACCTCCAGGGCCCGAATTGGCCCGGAATGCTTTGTCCGAAGAGGCTGACCACCGGGCACTGCATCGCGGCCGCGAGATGCATCGCGGCCGTGTCCACCCCGACGTAATGGCGTGCGCGCCCCAAGAGCCAAGCCAACTGGCTCCAGGAGGCCCTCCCTCCCGTGGTGAGGACCCTGCCGTCGAAGCCCTCGGTCAGGGCAATGGCCTCGGAGACTTCCACCGCCGAAGGGCCGCAACTGACGATCACTCGCGGTGTGAATTTCAGCATCCCGGCCAGCGCCGCGCGCCATCGGTCGAGGGGCCATGACTTGCTGTGCCAGCGCGTGGCGGCATGGAGGACGGCAAAGCTTCCCGGCTCAAAATCCACCGCCTCCGGCCAGGGTCGCGCCGCCGCGGGGTCGAACCTCAGGGGCGGGGGTTCCTCCCCCAGTCCAAGGATCTCTCGGGGCGTCATGTAATCCATTTCCACCTGATGCAGGCGGGATCGGTCCGTGCACACGACATGGGTGAAGGTCCTCTTCCAGAAAGGGCCAAGCCCGAGATCGCTCCTGTGGGTGGCCCGGATCGGGGCGAACGACGCCGCCACAAGGGTCCTGCCGCGGTCGTTGTCGCCGAGCTCGAAGGCGCAATCAAAGCGGGTGTTCACGATTTTCGCCAGCGAGAGGGCATCCTTTCCGAAGTCCCGCCAAGTGCGCCGCCCCTCCTCCGGGCGGGCCGTCGTGACGAGATGGTCGATCTCGGGACACCCCGCCAGGATCCCCTCCGTGCCCCGGCGGACGGCGACCCAGATCTCCGCATCGGGATATTTCAGCCTCGTCGCGACGACGATGGGGGTAATGAGCAGGTTGTCCCCGATGTGACGGAGCTTCGTGAAAAGGATGCGCATCTCCGCCTGCCCGTCTTGCCCTCAGTTCCCGTGAACCGGGATCACGGTGACCGGGATGCGCGCCTTTTTGAGGACGGAGGTCACCACGCTGCCGGCAAAGAGATGGAACAGGGCGCCATGCCCGTGCGATCCGAGCACGAGCATCGTGGCATTGGTCGCTTCCGCCTGATGAAGGATCTCCTCCACGGGCAGGGCCGTGGTCGCGATGGTCTCCACGGCGAGGCCTTTTGCCCGGAACGGTTCCGCCAACTGCTCCAGGCGCTCCTTGACCGCGCCGAGATCGGGTGGCTCCACGGGCATGGGTGCCGTGATGACATCCATCGCGGCCCCGACGGGAACATAGGCGGCCACAGGTTCCACGACGGCCAGCAGCACCAGCTTGGCGCCGAGGTCCGAGGCCAGTCCCGCGGCCCCGTCGATGACTCTCGTGGTGATCGGACTCAGGTCGATTGCTGTCAGGAGGGTTTTCATACGATCCAACCATGAAACGGCGGCGGTTGCCTTGCCAGCGAAATACGCCCCGGACATACTAATCACATGGAGGATCTTTTCGGAAATTCGGGCGACGCCGATGCCGGTGGTGCCTCCTCCCTCCCCGCCGATGCCCCGCTTGCCGCGCGCATGCGTCCGCGGACACTGGAGGAATACGCAGGCCAGTCCCACATCCTCGGCGAGGGAAAGCTCCTTCGTCGCGCCATCGAGGCCGACCGCCTCTCCTCGATCATCCTCTACGGCCCTCCCGGCACCGGGAAGACAAGCCTTGCCCGCCTCATCGCCGCCCGCACCAAGAGCCGCTTCATCGAGTTGAGCGGCGTCGAGGGATCGGTTGCCGATATCCGCAAGGCCGTGGGGGCCGCCGCCATCGAGGCGCGGAACGGGGGGCGCACACTGCTCTTCATCGACGAGATCCACCGGTTCAACAAGGCCCAGCAGGACGCCCTACTTCCTGATGTCGAGCGCGGCACGGTGCGCCTGATCGGGGCAACCACGCAGAACCCCTTCTTCTCGATCAACAGCCCGCTCGTCTCACGCTCCCAGATCTTCCAGTTGCAGCCGCTCAGCGTGGAGGAGTTGATTGCCCTTCAGTATCGTGCGGTGAGCGATGTCGAGCGAGGCCTCGGCGATCTGCCGGTCGATCTGGAGGAGGGGGCCGCGCGCCATCTCGCCACCGTCAGCGACGGCGATGCGAGAAAGTGTCTCAATTCCTTGGAGATCGCCGCCCGCACCACGCCGTTCGGTGCCGATGGCCGTATTCGGATCACGCTTGCCGAGGCTTCCGAGAGCATCCAGAAAAAGGCCATCGCCTATGACGGTTCGGGCGACGATCACTACGACACGGCGAGCGCCTTCATCAAGAGTCTCCGGGGCAGCGATCCCGACGCCGCCCTCTACTGGTTGGCCAAGATGCTCCACGCCGGCGAGGAGTTGCGCTTTATCACCCGCAGGTTGGTGATCTTTGCCAGCGAGGATGTCGGCCTCGCCGATCCGTTGGCCATGCCATTGGCCATTTCCGCGCAGCAGGCGGTGGAGTTCGTCGGACTCCCGGAGGCCCGCATCACCTTGGCCCATGCGACCGTCTACCTGGCGACCGCCCCGAAGAGCAACAGCGCCTACGCCGCCTTGGGTGCCGCCGAGGCGGATATCGGCTCCGGTCGCACCTTGGCCGTGCCACCCCACCTCAGGGATTCCCATTACAAGGGGGCCAAGGCGCTGGGTCATGGACAGGGCTACCGGTACCCCCATGACCACGAGGGAGGGTATGTCCCGCAGGCCTACCTTCCCGAAGGACGGATCTACTACACCCCCACCCGTCAGGGCGCGGAGGCACGGATTGCAGACCGCTTGGAGGCATGGAGACAGCAGTTTCAGGAAGCCAAGATTCGGTGATAGGCTATAGGGAATAGGTGATGGGGAGTGGGGAATCGGAACCAAGCCTCTGGGAAGGCTCTGGGAAGAGGCGCAGTAGATCCCGCAACTGCGGGACCCTGGAGGGGTGGCACCGTCCGCCGGGAGTAAGTGCCATCAATAGGGGAATGGGGATTTCTACGACGGCATCTCAGGTGAGTATTGCCCCTTCATGCCAATGCTCATTGACGGGGTGGGGGGTGGAGCGCACTCTTGCACACTCTTGCAAAGCATTCGTCACTGCCAACTCAGCAAGACTCTCAATGAAAAAGCCGCTTACTGCCTTCCCTTGCCAATCATTTCAAGTATTCCGACTCCTCGTATTGGGGTTGATGTTCACTGGATGGATTCCAGCAACGTTTGCTGGAGCCTCAAATCTCTATGTGGGACAATATACGTCTGGTGCAGTCGTCACCATTACTTCAAGCACTAATTACAATGATACTTATGTTGGTTACACCAACACCGCCTCCAATAATGAGCTGATTATTGCCAACAGCGGCACGGTGCTGACCAATGAACCCAACCCCTTCCTCACTGAGGAAGGAAATGTCTATATCGGATATGGAGGTAGCAGCAACTCCATGCTCGTTTCCAACGGAGCCCAGTTTTTCAGTGACAAGGGCTGGATCGGTTACAGCAATACGGCATTCAACAACAGTGTGCTCGTGACGGGATCTGGCTCCACTTGGACCAATAGCGGCAATCTTTATGTCGGCAATGATGGCAGCGGCAACAGTCTGGTGATTTCCGATGGCGGAACGGTGGCTGTAGCCAGCAATAGCTACATCGGATATACCAACACCGCCTCGAACAACTCGGTGCTCGTGACGGGGGCGGGCTCGACCTTGACCAACTCGGGAGAGCTCTTTGTCGGCGAATATGGCAGCGGCAACAGCATGGTGATTTCCAACGAGGGAACAGTGGCAGGTTTCAGGGGCATCATCGGATGCGAAATCACCTCCTCGAACAACAGTGTTCTGGTGACGGGAAGCAACTCGCTCTGGATTAACTCGGGTGAACTCTATTATGGCAATGAAGGAAGCCTCGATGTCGGACACGAGGGCAGCGGCAACAGCCTGGTGATTTCCAACGGGGGAACGGTGGCCAATAACTTCGGCTCCATCGGCAACCAAGCCAGTTCTTCGAACAACTCGGTGTTGGTGACGGGGGCGGGCTCGACCTGGGGCTCGTTGCTGACTTTTATCGGCAACGAGGGCAGCGGCAACAGCATGGTCATTTCCAATGGGGGAACGGTGGTAAACAGTGAAGGCTACATCGGTGCCTACACATCCTCCTCGAACAACTCGGTCTTGGTGACCGGATCTGGGTCGACCTGGACCAACAGCGGTGATCTCACGGTCGGCAGCGACGGATCAGGCAATAGTTTGGTGATTTCCAATGGTGGCCGTGTCCTGAGCGGTGGATCAAGCTACATATCCTTCTCGTTCTCTACCTTGTCCGATTCCTCGGCGGCCAACTCCTCGAATAATTCCGTCCATGTCACTGGTTCCGGATCATCATGGATCTCACAGTCTGCCTTGGGGATCGGTGTCTTGGGAGCGGGCAGTACGCTCACGATCTCCGACGGTGCCAGTGTCAGCAATGCCTATGCCGCTATTGGCGTCGGATCATCAGCCTCCAATAACTCTGTGCTGGTGACCGGTATCAACTCGACGTGGAGCAACGCGGACTCCCTGGCGATCGGCGGCGGCGGTCTCCATCTTCCTTTTGTTCCTTTCGGTGGAAGCACCTTGAACAGCCTGACCATCTCCAACGGTGCAAGTGTGTATGCGGGTCGGGGATTCATCGGGTTGCTCGACTCCTCTAACAACAGTGTGCTGGTGACGGGAGCCGGATCTCTCTGGAGTATCGGCACCAATCTGGTAATCGGTTCCAGCAACTCGTCCCACAATAGCTTGGTGATTAGCAACCAAGGAACAGTGGCGAATGCTGACGGCTATATCGGCAGCGATACTGTTTCTGCGAACAACTCGGTGCTGGTGACGGGAGCGGGTTCACTCTGGACCAATAGCGGCAATCTCTATGTCGGCAACGAGGGCAGCAGCAACAGTCTGGTGATTTCCAATGGCGGAACGGTGTCAGTAGCCAGCAATAGCTACATCGGAAATAGCAACACCTCCTCGAACAACTCGGTGCTGGTGACGGGGGCGGGCTCGACCTTGACCAACAGCGGCAATCTCTATGTCGGCGAATATGGAAGCGGCAACAGCCTGATCATTTCCAATGGGGGAGTGGTGACCGTGGCGAGTGTCGAGAGCGTCATCGGATGTGAAGCCAGCTCCTCGAACAACAGCGTGCTGGTCACCGGGGCGGGATCGCTCTTGACCAACTCAGCGAATCTCTATGTCGGCTACGAGGGCAGCGGCAACAGCATGGTCATTTCCAACGGAGGCACGCTGGCGGGTCGCATTGGCATCATTGGCAGCGAAGCCAGCTCCTCGAACAACAGCGTGCTGGTGACTGGAAGCAAATCACTCTGGATTAATACGTCGTGGCTTGATGTCGGCGGAAGTGGAAGCGGCAACAGCCTGATCATTTCCAACGAAGGAACAGTGGCCAATAGGAATGGCTACATTGGCAGCGAAGCCAGCTCCTCGAACAACAGCGTGCTGGTCACCGGGGAGGGCTCGCTCTGGACTAATACAAGGGATCTACATGTCGGTTACGAGGGCAGTAGCAACAGCCTGGTGATTTCCAATGGCGGAACGGTGTCAGTAGCAAGCAATAGCTACATCGGCAGCGAAGCCACCTCCTCGAACAACAGCGTGCTGGTCACCGGGACGGGCTCGCTCTGGACCAACAGTGAGTCCCTTACTGTCGGCGCGGGTGGCGCGGCGGGGAACACACTCACCGTAGCCGACGGAGGGCGGGTCATGGCGTCCGAGATCGTGGTTAATGCGGGGCGCCTGCAGGCTGACACAGCCGATGCCTTTGGCAGCACGCCGCTCATCACGCTCGGGGGCGGCAGTGGGGCGGCGGCCACCTTCGGATTCTCGACTCGCGTGACCATCAGTTCCCTGAGTTGGCAGTCTAACAGCTTCCTCGCCCCGTCCAGCGGCGCGGTTTTGAACATCAGCGGGCTGCTGACCAATGGCTCCGGCTACGGCACCTTTGACCTGAGCGATTACTACACGGTGGGGACGAACGACGTGGTGACCTTCGCCAGCCAGAGCGGGCTCAATCTGGCCGACCTGCGCGTCGCCAGCGGCAACACGAACTGGAGCTTCCAGACGAATGCCAACGCCATCCAGCTGGTCTTTAACCAGCAGGTCTACGCGGGGCCGGACCTCTACGCGGGGAGCAATTCGCCGGGCAACTTTTTCGACTTCTTTGCGGTGGAGACCAACAGCTACAACAACACGCATGTGGGCTATGAGGCGGCCGCCTCCAACAACACGCTCACCGTGGCCAACGCGGGCACCTTGCTGGCCAATACGAGCAACCTCTACGTCGGCTACGAGGGCAGCGGCAACACGATGAAGGTGGCCAACGGCGGGACGGCGGCTGTGGCCAGCAATAGCTACATTGGATACACCAACACCTCCTCGAACAACAGCGTGCTGGTGACGGGATCTGGATCTACTTGGACCAATAGCGGTGATCTCTATGTCGGCAATTCTGGCAGCGGCAACAGCCTGGTCATTTCCAATGGGGGTAGCGTGGCAAGCACTCTGTGCATCATCGGCTATAATGCTAGTTCTTCGAACAACTCGGTGGTGGTGACCGGATCTGACTCGATCTGGTTCTCGTTCGAGAATGTTATCGGCTACGAGGGCGCAGGCAACAGCATGGTCATTTCCAATGGGGGTAGCGTGGCAAGTGCTCTGTGCGCTATCGGCGGCTTTTCCTCCAACAACAGCGTGCTGGTGACGGGATCTGGATCTACTTGGACCAATAGCGGTGTTCTCTATGTTGGCTACCTGGGCAGCAGCAACAGTCTGGTCATATCCGACGGCGGCACGGTGGCGAGTGGCCCCTGCGCCATCGGCCTCACCTCGTACTCCTCCAACAACAGCGTGCTGGTGACGGGGGCGGGTTCGCTCTGGACCAACAGCGGCGACCTCTTCATAGGCGATGCTGGCAGCGGCAACAGCCTGGTGATTTCCAACGGAGGTAAGGTGTTTAACGCCATGGGATACATCGGCCATGAGTCGAGTGCCGTGGGAAATCTAGTCACGGTCACGGGGAGCAATTCCTCCTGGATCAACTCCGGAGATCTCTACGTCGGCTACGCCGGTCAGTCGAATCGTCTGGTGATTTCCGATGGCGGCTTTGTTTCCAACGTCAACGGCTACGATGACGGGGTCGATCCCACGGATGCATACAATTCGGTGCTGGTGACCGGATCCGGTTCCAGATGGGTCAACTCCGGCAACCTGACCTTCGGACTCGCCGGTCACGACAACAGTCTCGTGATCTCCAACGGGGGAATCGTCAGCGTTGGGTTAAATTCCATAATCGGCGATCTGGCCACCGCCTCTAACAACTCGGTGCTGGTGACGGGGGTGGGATCGCTCTTGACCAACTCCGCCGATCTCTATGTCGGCAATGCTGGCAGCGGCAACAGCTTGGTCATTTCCAATGGGGGCAGGGTGGCGAGTGGTGACGGCATCATTGGCAACTTTGCTGACTCCTCTAACAACAGTGTGCTAGTGACGGGATCTGGCTCCACTTGGTCCAACAGTGAGTCCCTCACGGTCGGAGTTTCAGGCAGCGGCACTCTCACCGTGGCTAATGGAGCAAGTGTCGTCGCGGCCACCGGCATCACGATTGCCTCTCAGAGCGGTTCCTCCGGCACTTTGAACATCGGTCGCTTCGGGACAAATGACACCGCCGGAACGATCACCGCTCCGACCATCGCCTTCGGTTCGGGCACGGGCAGGATCAACTTCAACCAGAGTGACAGCACCACCCTGACCAGCAGCATCTCGGGTCTCGGCACCCTCCAACACCTTGGCGCCGGCACGACGATCCTGACAGGTAGCAATAGCTACACGGGGACCACCACGATCAACGCGGGAACCTTGCTGGCCAACAACACGGCGGGATCAGCCCTGGGATCATCCACGGTGACCGTCCAGAGCGGCGGCACGCTCGGTGGTAACGGATCGATCGCCGGCCCCGTCACGATTGCCAGCGGGGGCAAACTAACGCCGGGATCCGGCGGTGATGGAGCCCTCTCCCTGAGCAACGGCCTGACTCTCCAGAGCGGAGCGACCACCACCTTCCTGATCAACTCCGCCGCCAGCTTCACCTCGATCAACATCCTCGGCAACAGCATCGCCTACGGTGGGGATCTGGAGTTCAACATCCTGAACTACACACCGGCCGATGGGAATATCTTCACCCTCTTCAACATGACCGGCGGGGCGACAACGAGCGGGGCCTTCTCCAATGTGAGGGCCGGGGGGCTGAATTTCGTCGGGAACAACGGCGTCTGGACGGCATCCAGCGGGTCTCATGCGTATGAGTTCAGCCAGGCCACGGGCCAGCTCTCGGTGACCGTCGTCCCCGAGCCCTCGACCTATGCGCTCCTTGCACTTGGTGCATTGGCTCTGATCGTGGCCTGCCGCCGCAGGAAGAGCGTGGCCTGAAGTGGCCTGAGGAGCTGACAGAAGTCGGGTGACGAAGGTCCCTGGCATCGCCGGGCATCAGAGAAACCCTTTGACTCTGAAGGAGGGGGCTTCTAGCCTTTCCGTCCGCCTTGGAACGGCCTTAAGTGCAATTAAGCCGCTCCCCCCGGGGCGGAAAAATCTTTTTCTCACACACCATGGCCGACCAACTCACCTACGCTTTCATCACCCCGTCCGCTCTTCGCAAGGGGCGCGCCGGAGGCATCCTCGCACGCCTCATCTCCCGCAGCGGGCTGGAGCTGCATACCGGACGCATTTTCGCCCCTTCGTCAAAGACCCTCGGCGATCTTGCCGCAACGCTTCCCAAGGAGGACCGCACGGCCGCCTACCTGAAGGCCCTGCCTGCCGGCTCCCACGCCCTCGTGCTGGTTCTCAAGGGTGAGGATGCCGCCGCCAAGGTGGCATCCATCGTCGGCAATGACGCCTCCATGGGCGGACGCGGAGAGACGATCCGGGACACCTACGGCGACCTCGTCGAGGAGGAGGGGAAGGCCGTTTATTTCGAGCCCGGCGTGATCGCTCCGGCCAATGCCGCCGAGGCCTCCGCGGGCCTCAAGGTTCTCGCCGACGCCTCCGATGCCGAGGGTGGCGTTCTGGATGCAGCCGCTACCTTCTCCGGCCCGACCGAGAAGACGCTCGTCCTCATCAAGCCCGACAACTTTGCCTTCCCGAGCACCCGCCCCGGCGGCGTGATTGATCTCTTTGCCCGCACAGGCCTCGCGCTGGTCGGCTTCAAGCCGTTCCACATGTCCGTGGCCCAGGGTGAGGAGTTCTACGGCCCCGTCCTTGATTTCCTCGTCGCGAAGCTCCCCGATGGCCGCGCCCAGTGGGAATCGATCGTCGCCTTCATGTCCGGCAAGCGTCCCTCCGAGTGCTCCGACGGGGAGAAGTCCGCTCCCGGCAGCCAGCCCTGCGTGGCATTGATCTACCAGGGACCCGATGCGGTCGCGAAGATCCGTGGCGCCCTCGGTCCCACGAACCCGTCGCAGGCCCCGCACGGAACGATCCGCAAGGAGTTCGGCGCCACCATCATGATCAACGGGGCGCATGCCTCCGACTCGGTCGAGAATGTCGCCCGCGAGACCGGGATCATCCGCCTGGCCGAAAATGATTTCAAAACCAAGATCGCCGCCGCTCTCTGAACCCGGTATCCTTTTTAGAAACACCCAACACCAACCCAACAAACCACCCTTCCCATGGATCTTGCAGCCCGCGTCAGCCAACTTACTCCCTCCCTCACCCTAGCCATCGACAGCAAGGCCAAGGCCCTGCGCGCCGAGGGGGTCGAGGTCTACAGCTTCGGTGCGGGTGAACCCGACTTCGACACCCCCGATCACATCAAGGCCGCTGCGGCCGCCGCCCTCGAGGCCGGATTCACCAAGTACACCCCCAGCTCCGGCATTCCCGAGTTGCGATCCGCCATCAGCGAGAAGTTCAAGCGCGACAACGGCCTCGACTACAAGCCGTCCGAGATCATCGTCAGCAACGGAGCCAAGCAGAGCTGCTTCAACGCCATCATGGCCGTCTGCGGCGAGGGCGACGAGGTGATCATCCCCGCTCCCTACTGGCTGAGCTATCCCGACATGGTCCGCCTTGCCGGCGCCGAGCCCGTGATCGTGCAGACCACCCAGGAGAATGACTGGAAGATGACCCCCCAGCAGTTCGAGGAGGCGATGAGCCCCCGCACCAAGATGGTCATCATCAACTCCCCGGGCAACCCGACCGGCTCCGTCTACACCCGTGAGGAACTCCGCGCCCTGGTCGAGGTCGCCTCTGACGAGGAGATCATGATCCTTTCGGACGAGATCTACGAGAGCCTCACCTACGACGGTGCCGAGCACGTCTCCGTCGCATCACTCACCCCCGAGGCCAAGGATCTGACCATCACCGTCAACGGCTTCAGCAAGGCTTACGCCATGACCGGATGGCGACTCGGCTACCTAGGCGCTCCCGAGAAGATCGCCAAGGCGATCGACTCCATGCAGAGCCATGCCACCTCGGGCCCATGCTCCTTTGCCCAGAAGGGCGGCCTCGCCGCCCTGACCGGCAGCCAGCAGTGCGTCGCCGACATGCGCGAGGAGTTCAACATCCGCCGCGAGTACATGTACGAGCGCCTCTCCGCGATGCACAACGTCACCGCCGTGAAGCCCAAGGGAGCCTTCTACATGCTGGCCGACATCTCCAAGCTCGGCATGACCTCCACGAACTTCGCCGACCGCCTGCTCAGCAAGGCGAGCGTCGCCGTCGTTCCCGGCATCGCCTTCGGTGACGACCGCGTCGTCCGCCTCAGCTACGCGACCGGCCTTGATGTGATCAAGCCGGGCCTGGATCGCTTCGAGGACTTCTGCAAGACCCTCTAAGCTTCGGGCCAACGGGACTTCCCGCCGCAGCCATGACTTCCAGAAAGGCCGTCCGGAATCCGGACGGCCTTTCCCTTTATCTGGAGGAGCAAAGGAGGATCGTCGAGAAGGCGCTGGCCCGCGCCGTGCCCGCAACGTCCTTCCGCCCGGCGACCATTCACCAGGCGATGCGCCACAGTCTGCTGGCCGGAGGAAAGCGTCTGCGGCCCATCCTGACGCTGGCCGCCGCCGAGACATGCGGCGTGAAGGATCCCGCTGGTATTCTCCCCGCCGCCTGTGCCGTCGAACTGATCCATACCTACTCGCTCGTCCATGACGACCTTCCCTGCATGGACGACGACGATCTGCGGCGAGGCCGCCCCACCTCGCACAAGGTCTTCGGCGAGGGTGTGGCCGTCCTTGCCGGCGATGCCCTGCTGACACGGGCCTTCGGACTGATCGCGGAGATCAAGCCCGCCAAGCGTTACCCGCTCTCCCTTCTCCTGGAGGAGACGGCTAATGCTGCGGGCAGTCTGCAACTCATCGCCGGTCAGGTCGCCGACCTTGAGGCGGAGGGGAAGAAACTCTCGATTGCTGATGTGCGCTTCATCCACGAAAGGAAGACGGCCGCCATGGTCGTGCTCTCGCTGAGACTGGGAGCCATGTCTGCGAACGCCACTCATGCCCAACTCAACGCGCTTACCGAATTCGGTCAGGCGCTCGGCCTCGCCTTCCAGATTCTCGACGACATCCTCGATGTGACGGCTACGAGCGAGCAACTCGGCAAGAGTGCGGGCAAGGACCTGAAGGCCTCCAAAGCCACCTACCCCGCCGTGATAGGGTTGGAAGCCTCGCGAAAGGAAGCGGCCCGACTCACCACCAAGGCCCTCCGGGCACTGGATCCCCTCGGGTCACGAGGTGGGCGACTCAGGGAGATGGGGGGCTATCTGCTGGGGAGGAATGGCTGAATCGGGGAGAGGAAGGATGGGGGTTTAGAGCGGTTTTGCTCTATCTTTAGGGAAGCGCGCTTCCGTAGACACCCTTTGCGGTGGCTTGGAGCATTGGGCTGTGTCGCGGCACTCGGGCAGTAGGTGATCTGCGATCAACCCCCATCGCTGTTCCAAATACTGCGGCTTTGCTAAATCACCTTTCCTGAGTTCTTGATTGTTGATGCAGTCTCTCCCAACAGTCCAACAGCCAAACCCTCTCTTCCTCCCCCTGACTGAAGGCTGGCTCTCAGCCCCCTGATCGGGGAAGATCTTGCACCCATCCATGGCATTCACCGACAAATTTTACCGCAAGCTGGTCCTCGATGCCTTTTCCCGCGCCCGACGCGGGGAGCTGAAGTTCACGATGCCGGGCGGATCCCGTCGCCTCTTCGGCGGCCTTGGCAAGGAACTGCAGGCGGAACTCACCGTGCTCGACGACAACTTCTACCGCCGGTGCGTGCTCTTCGGGCCAATCGGCTTCGCCGAGGCCTATCTGGCGGGCGAGTGGGAGACGGGTGACCTGACCCGGACGCTCTCCTGGTTCATCCTCAACGGTGATTACCTTGCCGGGGTGAAAACGCGGGAGAGCAGAAACCGAGGGGTCTTTGACCTGCTCGGGACGATCAACAGGATCGGTCATGCCCTCCGGCCCAACAGCAAGACCAAGAGCCGCGACAACATCAGCGAGCACTACGATCTGGGGAACGATTTCTTCAAGCTCTGGCTCGATCCGACGATGACCTACTCGGCGGCCTACTATGATCCCGCCGACCTCCCGATGGAGGAAGCTCAGCGGAAAAAGTGGGATCAGCTTTGCAAGAAACTCCAACTCGGGAGCCACGACATGGTGCTTGAGATCGGATGCGGTTGGGGAGGCTTCGCCATCCATGCCGCAAAGAACTACGGGTGCCGCGTCACGGCGGCCACGATCAGCGAGGAGCAGTTCCGGGAGGCTGCGGCGCGTGTCGAGGCTGCCGGCGTTGCGGATCTCGTCGAGGTGATTTTCTGCGATTACCGCGATCTGGCCGGGCGCTTCGACAAGATCGTCTCCATCGAGATGCTCGAGGCGGTCGGCGACCGGTATGTGGAGACATTCTTCGGCAAGGTCTCGGACCTGCTCGCCCCGCGTGGCCTACTCGGCCTCCAAATGATCCTCTGCCCCGACAACCAGTATCCGATCCTGCGCGACGGCGTGGACTTCATCCAGAAGCACATCTTCCCTGGATCGCTCCTGATGTCGATGCGGCGGATCACCGAGGCGATGAATGCCACCGGGGATCTCAACCTCCTCGACTACGAGGACATGACCCCCTTCTACGCCCGCACGCTCAAGGAGTGGCGCGAGGCATTCCTCGCAGTGCTGCCCAAGGTGAAGGAGCAGGGTTACGATGAGGCCTTCATCCGCAAGTGGCTTTACTACCTCTGCTACTGCGAGGCGGGGTTCGGGACGCGCCACATCGCCGTGGCCCAGGCCGTCTATACGCGCCCCGACAATCTCAACCTGCGCTCCGACGCCTACGATCTGGGAGTCGACCACCACCGGGAACATCCAGCGTCCCCCTCCTTTCCCCGGTCCACGCGATGAGCATGCCGACGCTTTTCCTTCTGGGTCTTGGATTCTCAAGCCTCCTCATGGCGGTGGTCTGGGTGATCGCCGTGCGCATCCGCAATGCCGGCATCGTCGACATCGCCTGGGCTCTGGGCTTTGCTCCGCTTGCGCTTCTCTACCGGGTGTTCGGCGACGGGGAACCGGCCCGACAGAACCTCATCACACTGATGACGGTGCTCTGGAGCCTCCGTCTCGGAGTGCATCTCTGGAAGAGGGTCATGGGACATCATCCCGAGGAAGACGGCCGCTACAGGGAACTCCGGCGCGGGGTGGCCGGTCACGAGGGCTTTTTCTTCTTCTGGTTTTTTCAGGCGCAGGCCCTGCTTCTCGCCCTCCTGAGCATTCCCGTGATGCTCTCCAATTTCGATCCGCGCCTTCATCTTGGCTTCTCCGACTGGCTCGGTTTTTCGGTCTGGCTTGTCGCGATCTTGGGCGAGTCGCTGGCCGACAGGCAACTCGCCGCCTTCAAGGCAGATCCCTCCAACCGCGGCAAGGTCTGCTCCGCGGGCCTCTGGAAGTTCTCCCGTCACCCCAACTATTTCTTCGAGTGGCTGGTCTGGGTGGCCTTGTTCCTCTTTGCCCTGCCCGCACCGTGGGGATGGACGACGATCTTCGCTCCGGCCCTGATGCTCTTCTTCCTCCTGCGCGTCACCGGGATCCCCTACACGGAGCAGCAGTCGCTCCGATCGCGCGGCGAGGCTTACCGAAGCTACCAGCGGACCACGAGCGCCTTCGTTCCCTGGTTTCCGAAAAGATAGGGAAAGCATGGGCAAATGAATATGGAACTCAGGAACTCAAGAAATACTGAAGGTGGAACATTTCCCCTCGCGTGATTTTTGTGCTTTTTGTGGCCATGCCCTCCCGCAAAACCCATCAGTTCCCCATTTTCCTTAGCTCCCGTAACTGAAAGCCCACGCGCCAACGCCTCTCCAACCGATCATTCATGAGCAAACTCGACACCCTTCTCTCCACCGGCCTTGTGCCCGACCCGCTGATCCGCTCCGGCATCCGTCATCTCCTCTCGGCGAAGCTGCGCGAGGAGGGTCGCGGCGATCTCGAGGCGCGTGACGGCCGCTTCGCCTCCTTCCGCGCGGGACTCGACGCCTCCCCGATCGCCATCAACACGGCGGATGCCAACGAGCAGCACTACCAGGTCCCGACGGAGTTCTACCTCAACGTTCTCGGACCGCGGCTCAAGTACAGCAGCGGTTACTGGCCCTCCGTGAACACCACCTTCGCGGAATCGGAGGAGGCGATGCTCGAACTCACCTGCCAGCGGGCGGAACTCAAGGATGGCCAGAAGATCCTGGAGCTTGGCTGCGGGTGGGGGTCGCTCACCCTCTGGATGGCCGAACATTACCCGAATTCCATGATCACCGCCGTCTCGAATTCCGGCACGCAGCGGCTTCATATCGAGGAGGAGGCGCGTCGCCGTGAACTCTACAATGTGCGCATCATCACGGCCGACATGAACACCTTCGCCCCTCCGGAGCCCGGCACCTACGACCGCGCCGTCTCGGTGGAGATGTTCGAGCACATGAAGAACTACCGCGAGCTGATGAAGAGGATCTCCGGCTGGCTCAAGCCCGACGGCAAACTCTTCGTCCATATCTTCACGCACCGCGAGTATGCCTACCATTTCGAGGGAAAGGATCCCTCGGACTGGATCACCCGCTATTTTTTCTCCGGAGGCACCATGCCCTCCGACCATCTGCTCCTCTACTACCAGAGCGATCTGAGGATCGAGCGGCACTGGCGGGTCAACGGAACCCACTACGCCCGCACCTCCGAGGCATGGCTCCAGGCCATGGATGCCAACAGGAAGACCATCACGCCGATTCTGGAAAAAACCTACGGGATCAAGGAGGTGGCCAAGTGGCGCGCCTACTGGCGGATCTTCTTCATGTCGTGCGCCGAACTGTGGGGATACCGCAACGGCGAGGAATGGCTCGTCTCCCACTATCTTTTCACGAAGTGAAAAGAGGATTGGAAACCCAAAACCCAAAATCCAAAACCTGAGACCTGAAGAAGAAATCCCAAAGCTATCCGCTTACTGACTTTCCCAATCAGCGAAACTCAAGGTACAAGATAACCCAAGGTTGGATCCTTTTCTCCTGATTGCATTTCCTTCAGGTTTCAGGTTTCAAGCTTCATCCTTCTCTTCATGCGCATCCTTCTGCTCACCGCCGGATTCGGAGAGGGACACAACACGGCCGCCCGATGCATCGCCGAGGCGCTGGGTGAGTTACCCGGTGTCGAGACGCGTCAGGTGGATGTCTACATGGAGCGGGTGCCGCGCTTCACCAAGGTGCTTCAGGCGGGCTACAGTCTTGCGATCAACAAGCTTCCCTTCGTCTGGAGCGCGATCTTCGCCCTGCTCGACAGGCCGGGAAGCCTGGAAAAGACGATTCCCCTTGCCGGCAACCTCCGCCGCGCCCTGAAGCGGGTCATCGACGATTTCCGCCCCGACGTGATCGTCTCGACCTACCCTCTCTACGCCTACCTGATCCGCGAGTTGAGGAAACAGGGCTGCGCCCCCGCCGCCGTTCCCTTCATGACCATGGTGACCGACTCGACGGCCATCAATTCCTCCTGGTACCGCGGTGGCGGCGAAATCTTCCTCGTCGCCGACGAGGAGACCGCCGGGGTCCTGCGCCGTGGAGGCGTCGAACCGCAGCGGATTGAGATTCTCGGGTTTCCCGTCGCCCCCAGGCTTGCGGCTCTCAAGCCCCTGGACCCCGTCGTTCACGGTGCCCGCCGTCTCCTCTATCTTCCCTCCTCGCGCGCCGGCCACACGATCTCGGTCCTCCGCGCCCTTGCGGCCCTTCCGAGAACCGAGGTCACGGTGGTCACCGGAAGGCTCGCCGGCCTCCACAAGGCGCTCACCGCATCCGGCCTCATCGATGACTCGAAAATCCGCCTGATCGGCTGGACCGACAGGATCCCGGAATTGCTCTGCACCCATCACCTCTACATCGGCAAGGCGGGCGGGGCGATCGTCCACGAGGCGATGGCCGCGCAGTGCCCCATCCTTGTCAGCCATGTTGTTCCGGGTCAGGAAGAGGGGAACATCGAGCTCATAGAGAGGCACGACATCGGAAGACTGGCAGCACAGGATCCGGAGGCCCTCGCCGCTTCGGTCGGGGAGGTCTTTGCCAATGACTCGGCAACGTGGAAGCGCTGGAAGGGGAACCTGAAGTCGATCGCCAAACCCGACGCCAGCCGCCGCATCGCGGCCTATGTGACCGGGAAGGCGTCAGGGTAAGAGCGGCGGGGGCGGACTACTGACCCGCGGGCGTCCTGGAAATCAGCTGGGCAAAGTAGACGTTGTTGTCCCAGGTCGTCACCGAGACGCCGCCCACGGGACGCCATCCCTTTGAAAAATGAAGCTGGAGATCGTCGTTGAAGGCCTGCTTGTTCCCGGTGATCATCTTGTACTCCGTCGCCGTGTCACTGCTTCCAGCGGACGGTTGATTGGTGTCGGTATCGGCCTTCAGGGGCGTTGATGCCATGCACGGGAGGAGGAGCAGGGCGGCGGCGAGGGCGAGGGGGCGTGTGTGGTTCATCGGTGTGCTCATGAGGTGGAGTGGTGTTGGTTCCGTTCAGAAAAGATCACCGTAGCGGGTTCTGGCAAGCCCCGTAGTGCGCGCATAGATCTCTGCGGCGCGTTCGCCGGAGAGGGTGTGTTCCACAAGCTCGCGGCAGGCGGGAAGATCGAGGCTTCTGATGGCCTTCTTCACGCGGGGGACGAGGGCGGCGCTGGCGCTCAGTTCATCGATCCCCAGGCCCACCAGCATCGGGGTGAACTCGATGTCCCCGGCAAGTTCCCCGCAGATACCCACCCAGATCCCGGCCTCGTGGGCGGCGTCGATCACGATTTTCAGGATCCTGACGACGGCTGGATTGGCCGGGTCATGGAGATGGGCGATGCGCTCGTTCCCGCGGTCCACGGCCATCAGGTACTGGAGCAGGTCATTGGTTCCGATGCTGAAGAAGCTCACCTCGCGGGCGAGGGTCTCGGCGATGATGGCCGCGCTCGGCACCTCGATCATGATCCCCAGCTCCATGTCGGCCTGGTGGGGGACGCCACGCGCCCGGAGTTCCTCGACCGCCTCGCCGAGCAGGGACTTGGCATGGAGGAGCTCCTCGTAGCCGGAGATCATCGGGAACATCATCCGGAGATGCCCGTGGATTCCGGCGCGCAGGATGGCGCGGAGCTGCGTCTTGAAGATCTCTGGGTTGCGGAGGCAGAAGCGGATGGCGCGGCAACCGAGGAAGGGGTTCTCCTCATGGCCGTGATCGAGTGATTCGGTCGGCTTGTCCCCGCCGATGTCGAGGGTGCGGATGATCGCCCCGTGAGGGGCGGTGCGTTCGGCGACCTTCCGGTAGACGGCGTACTGTTCCTCCTCTTCGGGAGGGGTGGTGCGGTTGAAGTAGAGGAACTCGGTGCGGTAAAGGCCGATCCCCTCCGCGCCGCAGGCGGCGACATCATCCAGTTCCTCGGGGAGTTCGATGTTCGCGGAGAGGGTGATGTGCCGGCCGTCAAGGGTCACCGACTCGCTCTCCCTCAGCGTCCCGAGACCTTCCTCGATGTGCTCCTTCTCCTCGGCGAGGCGCTGGTAGCGCTCGAGTGTCGCCGCGGAGGGGTTGAGGATGACCTTCCCGCTGTAACCGTCCATCAGGACGACATCGCCGTTGGCGAGGTTGCTGCAGATTTTTTCCAGGCCGACGACGGCGGGTATGCCTAGGGCCCGCGCCATGATGGCGGTGTGGGAGGTGCGGCTTCCCTTCTCGGTGATGAAGCCGGCCACATTGTCCCGGTTGAGCGTGGCCGTGTCCGAGGGGGTCAACTCATCGGCGACGATGATGTGATTGCGGTCGTGTCCGGTGAGGCGTTGGCCTGATTTTCCGAGCAGGTGGCGGATGACCCGGCGTGACACATCCTCCAGGTCGACCGCCCGCTCCCGCAGATAGGGGTCGTCAATGGAGGCGAGATTTTTGGCAAACCGGTGGGTGACCGACTGGAAGGCAAACTCGGCATTGTGCTTCCCTATCCGGATCCCCTTGAGGACTTCGTCGATCAGGCTGGGGTCCTCGAGCACGAGAAGATGGGCGTCGAAAATGCTGGCATCGCCGGCGCCGGTCGTTTCGGAAAGCCGCTCCTGCAACTCCATCAGCTCCTTGCGCGTTGCAAGCAAAGCTCCTTCGAAACGAGAGACTTCCGCATCCAATTCCTCCTCGATAAGGTCCCTGAATGGAATGGATTCCTCCTCCTGGAAGTGAAGGAGAACCTTCCCCTCGGCAATGCCCGGTGCCACCGCCATGCCTTGGAAAACATGCTCCTGGCCCGGGAGGGTTTCGGCATCCGCCCGGGGATGATTATTGGCAATAGGAGTCAACACGCTCTGTGCCCTTTATCGGAGCGGACCCGCCGGGTCAAAGATGGAATGCACGGGTTTTTCCTCCACGGTTCCGATGATTGTTCAGGCAGTCCCGCGGGTGGGCACCTCAATCGCCTCGCAGACATCACGCCAGCCGGGAAAGTTCCAGCCGTTGGGGAAGTCCTTGCACTGCCGTGGCTTCACCGCCTGGAGCGAACACTCATTCCCCTTCAGGAAAAAGCAGGCGCCATCCTCCCGGTCGATGAGGGCGAGCCCGTCGCGCTTCGGGCGCAGGCGCGTGTACCGCTGGATGAAGGCCTCCTCCCCCATGCCGAGATGGGCCGCGATCGCGCCGATCTCCTCCTCGCTCACCTTCACAAAACCGGGCCAGCGGCAGCAGGCCGTGCAGCGCTGGCATAGATAGGTGGGAGGCATGGGTGATAAAGGAACCGCGCTTCCATAGTGAACAGGAGACCGGCGAGGGGCTGAAAGACAAAACCCACCCCGACCTCGTCTACCCATCACCCCGGAGGCGGGCCGATGCCCGCCTCCGGTCGCCCTCAGGCGACCTTGACCTCGATCTGCTTCGGCTTCGCCGCTTCGCTCTTGGCGACATGCACGGTGAGCACGCCGTCGCTGAACTTGGCGTCGACATGGCCTGGATCGGCGTTTTCCGGGAGGCCGAAACTCCGCAGGAAGCTTCCGTAGGAGCGTTCAATGCGGTGGTATTTCTTCCCCTTCTCCTCCTTCTCGAACTTCCGTTCGCCGGAGATGGAGAGGATCCCGTTCTCCAGGGTCACCTTCACGTCCTCCTTGCGGATGTCGGGCAACTCCGCCTTGACCAGGTATTCCTTGTCGTCTTCCGAGATGTCGACGGCGGGGGCCCACTCGGCCACCGTCATCAACTCCTTCTCCCCGTCCTTCCGGAGCGTGGGGAACTCCAGGATGTTGGAGAGACGGCTTTGCAGCTCCTCCAGCTCCCTCATGGGATTCCACCGGCTCACCGGGTTCCATCGTGCTAATGCAGTCATGTTCTTTTTTCCTTCTGGCGGTCTGATTGGATGCGCGCACCCCAGCCCGCCTTGGAGGGGGTGTGCGGGCGGATGGAAGAATTCCATCCCCGTCTTGCATGGAGCAAAGGGCGTGCCTTCATGGGGCTTCTCTGTGCGATGGCGAAAGGGTTCCCGTGGAGCGGGTCAGAGTGACGCAAAGTCGGGACATCGCTCCTGATCGGCGTGTCAAAACCGCCATAAGCCAACGGCTTATACCATTGAAACGATTAGTCTGGTGGAATCGGCGAAGGTAATTTGGTGATGGGCTAGGCGGAATAGCGAGGGCTATCTGAAGATAACCCGAGGGATGACAACAACGCCCAACGCCAAAAGAACCAGCTGATTCTACCGGAATAAGAGTGGAGATGGTATTAAGCCCCATGGAGACTGGGGCGGCAGGGTGGTGTCATGATCCGCCGGGCCAAGCCACCGTTCACTTTTTCCTGAGTTCCATCTTCCAACTGCTCCTGATTGTCTCCATGTTCACAACGGTTTTAAATCCCAACGTCCCTTGCCTATGAAAGTCATCATCCTCGGTTCCAACGGTCGTCTCGGCTCGGCCCTCGCGCGCCGATGGAGGGGGCTTCCGCATGTCGGGATCGTTCCCCTGACCCGGGCCCTGGTCGACCTTTCCGATCCAGCAAGGGCGGAGGAGGGTCTCGCCTCCACTGCATTCGGCGCCGGCGACGTGGTGGTCAACTGCGCCGCCGCCACCGATGTCGACGGGTGCGAGCGCGACCGCGACGAGGCCCGGGCGATCAATGCCGTCTCTCCCGGGCGCATAGCCCGGCTTTGCTCCGCGCGCGGGGCACGGCTCGTGCATGTCGGCACCGATTACGTCTTTGACGGGGCGCTCGACCGACCTTACACGGAAGAGGACGAACCGCGTCCCCTCAGCCACTACGGCGTGACCAAGCTCGAGGGAGACCGCGAGGTCCTGGCGGCCGGCCCCTCGCACTGCGTGGTCCGCGTCTCCTGGGTCTTCGGCCCGGACAAGCCGAGCTTCGTGGACGCCATCGTCCGCCGCGCCCTGAGCTCTCCCGAGGCGGCTGCTGTCCATGACAAGACCTCCTCCCCCACCTCCACCGAGGACATGGCGGACTGGATGCAGGCCTTCCTCGACCCCTCCCTCGAGGGGGGGATCTACCACCTCTGCAACAGCGGCACCTGTTCCTGGCGTGACTACGGGGAATACGCGCTCGAATGCGCCCTGCGCCATGGGATTCCGGTGCTCACCACGCGGGTCGCGCCGCTCCAACTCTCCGACATGAAGGCCTTTGTCGCCGTGCGCCCGCCTCGCACGCCGATGGACTCAGCCAAATTCACCCGGGCCACCGGCATCACGCCGCGACACTGGAAGGAAGCGGTGGAGGAGCACTTCTCCGGCTGGAAGGTCTAGGGAATTGCCCAGGGAACGGTTCCCGGGCCGGGGGTGGCGATGGCCCCGTTCAGGCATCCGGACCATCTTTCCTGAACTTTCCTGTTGCCATCCGGCATTCACTCTGAAATCTTCCAACCCCCATGCCTAAAGCCATCGCCCGCAGCAAAACCAAGAAGTCCGTGGCCAAGCGATTCAAGATCACCGCCACGGGCAAGGTCGTTCGGTCGAAGGCCGGTCGGCGCCACTTGCTGGAGTGCAAAAGCTCCAAGCGCAAGCGCAAACTCGGCAAAGCCGTCGTTGTCCATGACTCCGATGTCAGCCGCGTGAAGCTGAACCTGCCTTTCGGCCTGAAATAAACCACTGGTCACAACCAGTAACCATACGATCCGAGGATCTGGCCGGAAGTTTTCCGGTCTGCCCGGGCGGGTGAGATCCCGGATCGAACAATAACAAACAGCCTGCCCGACGAGGCCCTTCGTGTCACAGCGAAGGGAATGACAGATGCCTAGAGCCACCAATTCACCCGCCAGTCGCGCACGCCGCAAGCGGGTCATCAAAGAGGCCAGCGGATACCGCGGCCGCCGTTCCAAACTCTTCCGCTACGCGAAGGATGCCCGGATGAAGGGCAAGTACTGGGCGTACCGCGACCGCAAGACCCGCAAGCGCAACGTCCGCTCCCTCTGGATCGTGCGTCTCAACGCCGCCGTGCGTGCTCAGGGGATGACCTACAACCGCTTCATCGAGGGCCTCAAGGCCGCCAACATCCTGCTCGATCGCAAGGTCCTCTCGGACATCGCGATCCAGGACGAGGGTGCCTTCTCCCAGATCGTTGCCAAGGCCAAGTCCTCCCTCGAGGCCAAGCCGAAGGCACCGAAAGCCAAAGCCGCCTAAGACAGATCCCGGGCTTTCCCCCGGAACCCTTCCGTGGAAACCCAGATCGAGCAACTCCGTGTCGAGGCGCTCTCCGCAATCGCGGGAGCGTCCGACGCCGAGCAACTCAAGGAGGCACGCGTCCGCTTCCTCGGCAAGACCGGATCGGTCTCCCTGCTGAGCGAAGGGATGCGCAACCTCACCAAAGAGGAGCGACCCGTCATGGGGAAGCTTCTCAACGACCTGCGCACCGCCGTCACGGCCGCGCTTGAGGAGAAGGAAAGCGCCCTCACCGCACAGGCCGACTCGGCCGCGTTCGCTTCCATCGACGCATCCCTCCCGGGTACGGCTCCCGAGGCTGGGTCGCTCCACCCGCTCACCCTGCTGGTCGACCGCGCCGTCCAGATCTTCCGCCGGCTCGGCTTCGCCATCGCCGACGGCCCCGACATCGAGACCGAGTGGCACTGCTTTGATGCGCTGAACACTCCCGCCGACCATCCCGCGCGCAACGAGCAGGACACCTTCTATCTTCCCGACGGGCGGCTTCTCCGCACCCATACCTCCTCGATTCAGATCCGCACGATGGTGGAGAATCCTCCCCCGATCCGCATCATCGCACCCGGGGCCGCCTACCGCCGCGACGAGGTCGATGCCACGCATCTCGCGCAGTTCACCCAGATGGAGGGACTCTATGTTGCCCCCGGCGTCAGCCTCGCCGACCTCAAGGGGACGATCGAATTCTTCTTCCGCGAACTTTTCGGATCCGGCACCGAGATCCGGTTCCGCCCCCATTTCTTCCCCTTCACCGAACCGAGCTACGAGATCGATCTCCGCACCGAGGCGCTCGGAGGCAAGTGGATGGAGCTTGCCGGATGCGGCATGGTTGACCCCGCCGTCTTCGAGGAGGTCAACAAGCAGCGCGGCGACTCCGCCTATGATCCGGAGAAGATCAGCGGCTTCGCTTTTGGCTTCGGCCTCGATCGACTCGCCATGAATCTGACCGGAGTCTCCGACATCCGGATGCTCACCGAGAACGACCTTCGCTTCCTTTCGCGATTCACGGCATGAAAATTTCCCTCTCCTGGCTGAAGGAACATCTCCGCACCGACAAGCCGGCCTCCGAGATCGCTCGGATCCTGACCGATGCGGGTCTGGAGGTGGGTGCCGTCGAGTCCAACGGCGTCACGACGGCCAAGGTGGTCGCCGCCCGGATCCTCGAGTCGGTCCAGCATCCCAACGCCGATCGCCTCAGCGTCTGCAAGGTCGATGACGGGAGCGGAGCGCCGCGCCAGATCGTCTGCGGAGCCAAGAACTACAAAGTCGGGGACAAGGTGCCGCTCGCGCAACCCGGCGCCGTCATGCCGGGGGATTTCAAGATCAAGGTCGGCAAGCTCCGTGGCGTCGAGAGCGAGGGAATGATGTGCAGTTCCAAGGAACTGGGTCTCGGCGAGGGGGGCCAGGGTGATGTGGGCCTGCTCATTCTTGATCCCGCGACCACGATCGGCACACCGCTCACCGAGCTGTTTCCCGCCGAGGAGGTCTTTGAGATCGAGATCACGCCGAACCGTCCCGACTGGCTCGGTCACCTTGGTGTCGCCCGCGAGGCCGCCGCGTTCGGCTGCGGGGAACTGATCAGCCCCACCCCCGCCCTTCCTCCCACGAAAGAGGATGCTTCCGTCGCCGCCATCGACGCTCCCGACGCCTCCTCCTTCTACAGCATCCGCCGCATCGACGGTGTGAAGGTCGCCCCCAGTCCCGAGTGGCTCCGCAAGCGTCTTGAATCCGTCGGACTGCGTCCGATCAACAACATCGTCGACATCACCAATTTCGTGATGTTCGAGACGGGACAGCCGCTTCATGCCTTTGACGCCGGAACGGTCGCGGGAGCATTGGGCGTCCGCATGGCCGCCGAGGGGGAGAAGTTCACCGCCCTCGATGGCTCGGAGCATCAGCTGACGCCCTGCGATCCCGTCATTGCCGACTCCAAGGGAGCGCAGGCTTTGGCTGGAATCACCGGCGGCAAGGCGAGCGGGGTCTCCGACGGCACAACCTCCATCCTGCTGGAGAGCGCCGTCTTCACGCCCGGTATCATTCGTCGCGCCGCCCGGGCTCACGGACTCTCGACCGATTCCAGTTACCGCTTCGAGCGCGGCGTGGATGCCGCGGGCGCTCTTGCCGCTTCGGCGCGCGCCACCGCACTGATCCTGGAGATCGCAGGTGGAACCGCCGCCTCCGAACTGGCCATCGCCGGATCGATTCCCGCACCGCGCGTGGTGGCGCTGCGGGGTGACCGTGTCCGCTCGCTCCTCGGCATCGATCTTGATGATGACGGCATCGCCGCTCTTCTTGCCAAGCTGGGTCTCAGGCAGCTCCCGGATGGCTTCGAGATCCCCGCCTGGCGCAACGATCTGACCCGTGAGGTCGACCTCATCGAGGAGGTTGCCCGACTCCATGGCATCGGCAACATCACCTCCCGTCTCCATGCGGGGGCCGCCCTCTCCAGTGACGCCGACCGTTCCTACGACTTCGCGCTCGGCCTGCGCCGCCGCCTTGCCGGAGCGGGATTCCACGAGGCCCGTAGCGGCACCCTGACCGGGAGCCGTGACCAGGAAGCCTTCTCCACCGGAGGCGTGATCGCCGTCCGCAATCCGATGGGTGAGGAGCACTCGACCCTGCGCTCCAGCCTCATTCCAGGACTTCTGGATGCCGTCTCCCGCAATCTCCGCCACGGTGCCGAATCGGTCCGACTCTTCGAGATTGGCCGCGTCTACCAGACCCCCGAAAAGAACAAGCCAGAGGAGCGCCTCCGCCTCGGTCTCGTGATGACGGGGCGTGACCATGGTGAAAACTGGCGCGGCGAGCCCGCCCGCCCGCTCGACCTCTTTGACCTGAAGGGCGTGCTTTCCCGGTTCGGTGCCGTCACCTTTCGCGCCGCAAGCCATGCTAGGCTTCCTCTGGCTCTCGAGATCCTGATCAGCGGCAAGCCCGCCGGCCTCCTCGGCATCCTCTCACCCGCCGATGCCCGCGAGGTGATGGTCGGCGGCCACCAGGGGCAGATCCTTGTCGCGGAACTCGATCTCGCCCCTCTGGAGAAATCCTCCACCGCCCTCTCCAAGGGGACCGCCGCCCTTCCGAAGTTCCCCTCCGTCCGCCGCGATCTCGCACTGCTCCTCGATGCCGCCGTGCCTTACGCCGTTGTCGAGGAATCAGCCCTCGCCGCCAAGGAGGAGCTGCTGACCGGCATCACTCCGTTCGATATCTTCAGCGATCCGAAGGGTGAGAAGGTTCCCCTCGGCAAAAAGTCCCTTGCCGTCGCCTTGACTTTCCAGCACGCCGAACGAACCTTGACCACGGAAGAGGTGAACGATGCGCTCGCGCGGATCGTCACCCGGCTTCGGGAATCGGCAGGTGCCGAAATCCGCGGTTAATCTTCGAACCATGAACATGGTTGTCGTTCTCTAAATTTTTGAATTTGCCCTGCGGTGTTCGGGATTCGGTCTGTATGCTCCCGATCCGATGTGATCAAACCGGAGGCTGAACCGGGCGGAACAATGACAGGCCTTCACTGGAGGTCAGCGGTCCGCTCGGAGGTCTCCACCCTAACCTATATTGGGAACGGGATCGCGACCTAACGGCACCGCGGGGCATCTCTTTGGCGCTGGCTGGGGTTTTTGGCGGATAGCGTCGTTGGACTGCGCTTGCAGTAGGTTCACTACAGCGGCGCTTGTCCGCCTAGCTCTCCATCCAAAAATCCCTTCGCCATCCACCCGAGGCGGTCATTGGTTAAAGCTCACGCGCTTGGCTCCGTATCCAAAATACCTTCGCTATCACCCAAGCGGCTTTTCTAAAAAGTGCGTTGCTGTCATTTCGCTCCTCGGGTCTGGCTGCACGCAAAAATCCGAGCATTGATACACGCAATGGCGGCTAGAGCGTTTTCGGTTTTTTCTGACGCTCTGAAAATGAATGCGATGAGGGAAGGAATATGGAATTCCATATTCATCATGCAGTCTCTCCTCGGGCGACAGTTTGACCAGAAGATGCTCTAACCCGAGTTACCGATCCTGTTTTCTCCAGTTGCCGGGGGAAACTCCGTAGGCCTTTTTGAACGCCGCGGAGAGGTGAAAGGCGGAGCTGAACCCGACGGCGGCCGCGACTGACTCAAGCTTGGTCCCCCGTGAGGAGAGCAGTCGGCGCGCACGGTTCAGGCGGACGCTCATGAGATACTGCCAGGGAGAGAGGCCTGTCTCTTTCCGGAAGGCGCGGCGAAAGCTTGAGTAAGAGACCCCGAGCATCCTTGCCATATCCTGCATGTCGAGGGATTCGGCGTGATGTTCGGCCAGGTGGTGTTCGGCCCGCGTGACGGCCGCGCGGAGGGTCTCCCCGGCGGGTTCCTCCGCCTCCATGCCGCAGAGGAGCGCCAGTATCCTGAGCGCCTCCGCGGAGAGTTCCGGCCGGTGGGTGGGGATTTTCGCTCCCGTCCTCCTGTGGATCGTTTCAAGTAGTTCCTCGAGAAGCGACGTAAGACGGTTGCCCCGGAGCAGGGGGCCTTCGGGCATGGTTCCGGATTGCAGGAGATCCGTGACGACCCGCCCCCGCATCTCGATCCAGCTTTCCCTCCAGCCTGTCTCCCGGTCCGGCTTGTAGCGGTGCCATACCCCGGGACGAAGGAGGACGACGCTCCCCGCGCCGATCCGCTTCGCGCCGGTCTGCCGGGTTTCGAGGAGTCCTTCGCCCGCAGTCACCATCACGATCTGGAGGGATTCCAGGACCCGTCCCCGTTCCCACTCGAAATGATGGTCCCCGGGGTGGGGGAGCGGAGGGTAGGGGTTCCCCGGCGCCACGGTGGCGATGCCGGAAGCGGAGACCCAGATGCCCCAGCGTTCGAGGTCCTTGGTGTCGGGAAAATAGCGGAAATAGTCATCCCTTTTCCGCTCATCCTTCTTGGAGAGGTTGGTCATATTCTGTATGAAAAAGATCATTATCCGCATTCCCCGACGGAGGCCATCTGTTACTTTGGCCGGATGGATCACACCTCCATCGTCCGCATTGGACTTGTCGGAATCGGACTCGACACCTACTGGCCCCAGTTTCCGGGCCTGAAGGAACGCTTGGAGGGTTACACGGCGCGGATCGGATCGAAGCTCGGGCGACCCGGCGTGCAGATCGTGAATCTCGGCCTCGTTGATTCCCCGGAGAGGGCGCTTGCCGCGGGTCACGAGTTGAGGGTGGCCGACATCGATCTCCTGCTCATCCATTCGGCCACCTACGCCCTTTCCTCGACCGTCCTTCCGATGGTGCGGCGCGCCAAGGTGCCGGTCGTGCTGCTGAACCTCTCCCCGGAGGCGGCCATCGACTACGCCTCCTTCAACCGCATGGGCGACCGCACGGCGATGACCGGCGAATGGCTGGCCCACTGCGGGGCGTGTCCCGTGCCCGAGATCGCCAATGTCCTGACGCGGGCCCGGATACCGTTTCATCAGGTCACCGGAAGGCTCGAGGAGGATCCCGTGTGCTGGGGGGAGATCGGCGACTGGATCGACGCCGCCCGGGTGGTCCACGGGATGGAGCACAACCGTCTCGGGGTCATGGGCCATTATTACAACGGGATGCTCGACATCTACTCCGACCTCACGCTTCAGAGTTCGGTCTTCGGCACGCACATCGAGATCCTTGAGGTCGAGGAACTCAGCGCCCTGCGCCGTGATGTCAGCGCGTCCGAGGCCGAGGCGCGGGTGGAGGAATTCCGCAGGGAGTTCGATGTCCGGGAGGATTGCCCCGTGGAGGAGTTGCTGCGGGCGGCCCGCACCTCCGTCGCCCTGGACCGCCTCGTCCGCGGGAAGCGGCTCGGTTCCCTGGCCTACTACCACATGGG
>JBIIGI010000089.1:0-8941 GCA_044236545.1 Chthoniobacterales bacterium | reverse complement strand
TTTCCCGTTCTGGTGGGACGCGAGCAAGTGGAAGAACTGTCCGCTCACCCGCTTGAAGGGCGATAGAATCCTGCGCGGCAAGCAGCCCTTCGGGCGTGTTATTCCGGGGGATTTCTCATGCGCTTGGGAAGCGAAGCTCTCAGACTCGGTGCAGACCTTCAGAAATTCAACTTGCCAGATCGTGCGTGAGAAACGATCGGCATTCACCGACGACGACTATTGGCTCCAGGGTCAGGGCATCGCACCATCCGCGGCGCACCGCCTCAAGGAGGTGGAGAATGCGCTGCACTTCCAAGCCGAGTTGGCCCCGGGAGCGAAGGCCACCTGCAGCGTGGCATTTTTGATCAATTATGAGGAGGTGAGTGCTTCGCATCTGGCGGCCCTCGATGTGGCGACCAACGCGAAATCCCGCAAGGCGGCACTGGAGCATTTCAAAAAACCATTCCGAGGCAAGACCACCACCTTGAGCCTTCCCGGAAACGACTGGGAAAAGATCTTCGGCATGATGCAGACCTCGATCCTGCAGATGCTCATCAGCATTCCGGGCACTCAAGATCTGATCCCGACGCAAGGCGGAAGCAGCGAGCGTCATTTCGTCTGGGTGCAGGAAGCCGCCTGCATGCTGCGTCCGATGATCCGCCTCGGTCACTTTGCCCCGGTGCGCCGCGCGCTCGACTTCATCTTCAGCCTGCAGGATGGCGGCACTCCGCCGGACGGGCGATTCACGACGCTCGCCGGGGCGGTCGGCACCACCGGCCCGCGCTGGATGAACTCCACCGGTTCGGCCTTGGAAATCGCGGCCGAGTATTATCTCTGCTCGCGCGACACCGCGTTCCTGAAGGAATACCTTCCGAAAATCCTCCGGGCGGCGGACTGGATCATCGGGGAAATCCGGGCGACCCGGAAGACTTCCAAGGGCGCCAAGCGTCCCTTGGGATACGGCCTCATGCCCTTTGGACACTCAACCGATTGTGATAATGGTCGGGTGGTTTCCTTCACCGACACCTACACCTATCTGGGCCTGCGCCGTGCGGCGGAGTTGCTGGCCGTGATCGACCACGAACGGGCGGACGAAGTCAGCAGAGAAGCAGATCTTTATCAACGCGACATTGAGGCCGCTATCGTGGCTTTGACACGCAAGGATGGCTTCATCGAGCGCAAGATCGTCACCGGCGAGGAAGGGGAGATCTACTACACCGGTTTCGAGAACGTGGCCGGCGCGATCCACTTCATTTACACCGGTCTGCTCGACGCCCGCAGCGAGCGCTTCCGCCGCTATCGCGCCTACTTCGAAAAACACTGCGCCACCGGCGAATTCCTCGGCAACATCGACAGTGATGTCGCTTACATGGGCATCGGCGAGTGGCTCTGGCAGGATGCGTATCTGAAAGCAGGCGAATGGAAGAAGGCCTTCCTTGCTAACCAGACCAACCTCAAATACGGCATGACGCGGGACACCCTGCAGGTGCAGGAGCGCATGTCGCGCTTCAATCCCGGATTCATTCCGTGGCAGCCGAACGGCAGCGGCTCGGGCAAGATCCTCGAGATGATGGTCAAGTCGGTCTATTTCGAAGATGGCGACACCGCCACACTGTTGGGAGGCATCCCATGGCAGTGGATCGAAGCGCAAGGTTTCTCGCTCAAGGGGCTTTACCTGCCTCACGGGCGCGTTTCGATTGGGGCGACCCGTGGCAAGAATGGTCAGGTCAATGTGACGGTGGACTTCGACGCTGCGCCAAGCCACCTCGGAAAAATCCGCCTGCCGGAACATTTCCAAGTGACCAGCAAACTGCGTTCGCTCGGTGGGAATCTCTTCGCACTGCCGCGTGACGCGAGCCGAATTACCTTCACCTTGCGTGATGAGAAGGGGACCTCTCCCTCCGCCAAGGGTGGAAAACGCAATGAAGCCGTGAAATCGCGATGAGTCACAGGAAAACAGTCCTGGCCGTCGGAGCCCATCCCGATGACATCGAGTTTCTCTTTTCCGGCACCCTGCTGCTTCTGAAGCAAAAGGGCTGGGACATTCACATGTGGAATCTGGCCAATGGCAGCGCGGGATCCAAGACACTGGGGCCGGAGGCGATCGCGGCGAAGCGCTGGGAAGAGTCTCAAGCTTCTGCCCGGATTCTGGGAGCCACCCTGCATCCTCCGCTTTTTCAGGATCTGGGCATTTTTTACGATGCCCCGTCGCTCGCACGCGTCTCCTCGCTCGTGCGCGAAATCGATCCCTCCATCATCCTGACCCATCCTCCATCAGATTACATGGAGGATCACGAGAATACCTGCCGCCTGCTGGTGACGGCGGCGATTGCCAAAGGGATTCCCAACTTTGCAGTCGATCCTGCACGCGAGGCAAAGCACGGGCCGGTGGCCCTGTATCATGCCCCCCCCTTGGGCTGCAGGACGGGCATGAACGAGCCGGTATCCCCGACCCTGTTCGTCAACATCGGGTCGGTGGTGCAGGACAAAGTCCGGATGCTTCTGGCGCATGAGAGCCAGATAGATTGGCTGAGGCAGACGCAGACGATGACCAGCCTGGAGGAAGTGGTGCTCGCCGAGTCGAGGGCTGTGGGAAAACTGAGCGGAGTGTTCCCGAGTGCGGAAGCCTTCACTCCCCATGACAAGCGGGGCTATTGCCCCGAGGACTTCAAACCGCTGGAAGAGGCACTCGGCGGTGATGTTTATTGCAAGTCGCAACGATAACGACATCCATGAACACGATCACGATTCCGGTGAAACTTGAAAACCCGATTGCCGCAGGGATCCTCCAGCATGAGTTCAAGTCCTCGTTTGACGGATCAGCGCAAACTTTTCTGGAAAAGGACTTTGGTGACGAGGACTCCGGCGTGAACCGCCTGGTGTTTGTCTACCTGCATGGCGCTTTGTCCCATCAGGAGCAGGGGGTGACCGCTGGAATTTACAACGGATCCTTTGAAAAGTGGGGTGCGGAATTGGCGAGGCGCAATGCCATCTATGTCTGCCCCGAGTATCGTGGAAACTCCTGGATGGGACCGGCCGCCGAGGCCGATGTTCTCGATATTCTCAGCTTCCTGACGAAGCGATTTCCGGGAAGACGCTTGATTCTCGCAGGGGGCAGCATGGGCGGGACATCGGCCCTGATTTTTGCCAGCCGACATCCGAAGGCCGTGGATGGAGTGATCTCCCTTTGCCCGGCGACCGACCCGGCGTTGATGTTCGGTGTATTCCCCGAACATTTTGTGGAGTCCTACGGCGGTTCACCCGAAAAAGTTCCCCAGGTATTTTCCGACAGGACGAGTCGCAATCGGATCGAGGCGCTTGCCTCGCTGCCGATGGCGATTGTCCATGGTTCCGCGGACGCCATCATTGGAGTCGACCACAGCCGGATCCTTGTCAGCCAACTCCGGGAGCTCGGCACCCGATGCCACTACACAGAGATCCCTGAGGGAGACCATGATTCGCCCCTGCAAATCCCGCTTGCCCTGTTGCTGGATTTCGTGATGTCCCAGGGTACAGATAACAACGAACTCCTCCTCCCGTGAAAGCTTCCGTTTACCAAGCAGAACTCCTCGTCGACAACCGCGCCACCCATGGAGAGGGGCCTGTGTGGGATGATTCCAAGCAGGTTCTTTATTGGGTGGATATGACCGCCTGTCGGCTCCACTCCCGGACGCACGGCGAGGGGATGGTGCGGACCTATCAATTTCAGGAGCCCGTTTGCGCCGTGACCCCCATTGCGCAGGATCGTTTGCTCGTCGCATTCGCCAAGCGCCTCGCCTACGTCAGGCTGTCCGACCTTTCCATTGAGGAAATCTGCAAGGTTGAACCGGAACTTCCCGGAAACCGTTGCAACGACGGCAAGATGGATCCCTCGGGCCGTTTCTGGATCGGCACCATGTCGGGCGACGGTTCCGTCGCGGGGGCCGGTTCCCTTTACCGTCTTGAGGAGGACGGGACCCTGACCCGCGTGCTCGACCAACTGACCATCTCCAATGGCATGGGCTGGTCAGCCGACATGCGCACGATGTATTTCATCGATTCCCCGGCATGCGAGGTGAGGGCCTATGATTTTGATCCCTCCGACTCCTCGATCAGGAACCGCCGCACCGTCGTCAGCGTCCCCCCCGACCTGGGGATCCCTGACGGCATGGAGGTGGCGGCTGACGGAACCCTCTGGGTCGCCCATTGGGGCGCTGGATGCGTCTGCCGGTGGGATCCCTCCACGGGGGAACTTCTCAGCCGCATTCATACCGGATGTCCCCACACCTCCTCCTGCTGCCTGGGCCCGCACGGCAGTCTCTTTATCACCACCTCGCGACTGGGTCTGGATGACGCCGAGCTTGAGTCGGCACCGCATTCCGGAAGCCTCTTTATCCTTCGACCGGACGCCCTTTTACCATGAACCAACACACCAACCTGGCCGGTCAAACGGCCGTCATCACCGGAGGGGCCGACGGCCTCGGTTTCGCCGTGGCGCAACACCTCGTCGCCAACGGCGTCCGCGTCGCACTGTTCGACCTCAGCGACACCCTGCTTGAAAAAGCGAGAAACGAACTCGGGGCCGCGACGCTCATCGCCCGGGTTGATGTCACCGATCAGGAGGCAGTCCGCGCCGCAATCGCAACAATCGTTGCGGAAACCGGGCGGATCGACATGCTTGTCAACGCCGCCGGAATCACTGGACGGACCGGCATCAAGAGTCACGAGGTCGACATGGCCGATTTCGACAGGGTCATGCGCGTGAACCTCAACGGATGCCTCACCACCTTCCAGGCAGTCATTCCCCACATGCTGGAGAAAGGCTACGGTCGGGTCCTACATTTCGCCTCGATCTCGGGGAAGGAGGGAAATGCCGGAATGCTCGCCTACTCGACCTCCAAGGCGGCAGTCATCGGCATGACCAAGGTGCAGGGGAAGGAATACGCGGGGACCGGGATCACCGTGAACGCGATCGCACCGGCCGTTATCTTTACCGAACTGGTTGCCAAAATGCCGGAGCATCAGGTCAAATACATGACCGACAAGATTCCGATGGGGCGGTGCGGAACCAAGGATGAGGTTGCTGCCCTCTGCGGCTTCATTCTCTCGCCCGGGGCTTCCTTCACAACCGGATTCACCTTCGACCTCTCCGGTGGAAGGGCCACCTATTAACCATTCCTAACCAAACCCACCCTACCTCCTCAAAACGATGAAAATCATCCGCTACACCGACTCCACTGGAACACTCCACTACGGGGCACTGCGTCCCGACGGATCCGCCGTGCGCTGTACGGGCGACCTCCATACCGGGCTGAGCGAAACCGGTGAGGCAGCCGACGTGAAGAAACTGCTCGCACCGATTCAGCCGAGCCAGATCCTCTGCATCGGTCTGAACTACCGCCACCATGCCGCCGAGTCGGGCATGGCAGCGCCGGAACGGCCCGTGCTCTTCACCAAGGGGATCAACACACTCCAGAACCCCGGTGACCCGATCGAGATACCCGTCCGCGCCGCAAGCCACGAGGTGGACTACGAGTGCGAACTGGCCGTCGTGATCGGCAAGCCCTGCAAGAACGCCACCGTGGAGAACGCCCTCGATCACGTCCTCGGCTACACCTGTGCCAACGACGTCTCCGCCCGCGACTGGCAGTTGAAGTGGGGTGGGGGACAGTGGTGCCGCGGCAAGACCTTCGACACCTTCTCCCCGCTTGGCCCGTGCCTCGTCACCGCCGACGAGATCACCGACCCGCAGACCCTCGGCATCCGCACCATCCTCAACGGCGAGACCGTGCAGGACTGGAATACGGACGACATGATCTTTTCCGTCGCCCAGATCATCGCCTTCCTGAGCGGGAGCAACACCCTGCCCGCCGGCACCGTGATCCTCACCGGCACCCCGCACGGAGTCGGCATGGCCTCCAAGCCCCCGCGCTGGCTCAAGCCCGGCGACGAGGTCTCCATCGAGATCGACCGTATCGGACGACTGACCAATCCGGTTATTTCCGAATGCTAATCGCCCAAACAGCGATGCCATCTACTGATCGTTTCATCGGGAAGGTCGCCGTGGTGACCGGAGGGGGCTCCGGCATCGGTCGGGCCGTGACCCTGCGTCTCGCCGCGGAAGGGGCTGATGTGCATGTTCTGGAGCTTTCCATGGAAGCAGGGGAGGAAACGGCATCCCTTGCGCACAGCCGAGGGGGTAGTGTCCGGATTCTCCCCGCGGATGTCGCGGATGCGCTCTCCGTGAAAACCGCCTTTGCCGCCCTCCCGCGACTCGACATCCTTGTCAACAATGCCGGCGTCGCACATGTCGGTACCGCCGTCTCCACCCTGCCCGAGGATTTTGAGCGCCTCTACGGCATCAATGTGCGCGGGGTCTACCATTGCCTGCATTTCGGTATTCCCCTCATGCTGAAACACGCCGGGGGTTCCATCGTCAACTTGGCCTCCGTGGCCTCCAAGGTGGCGCTTCCCGACCGGTTTGCCTACGGCATGACCAAGGGTGCTGTTCTGGCCATGACGCTCTCGGCGGCCCGCGACTTTGTTGGGGAGGGGATCCGTTGCAATTGCGTTTGTCCAGCCCGGGTGCATACTCCCTTTGTGGATGGTTTTCTGGCCAAAAACTATTCCGGCAAGGAGGCCGAGATGTTTGCCCGTCTCTCCGCCGCCCAACCGATCGGACGCATGGGAACCCCGGAGGAAATTGCCTCCCTGGTAGCCTTCCTGTGCTCTGACGAAGCCTCCTTCATCACCGGTTCCGCCTACGATATCGACGGCGGGTTCACCCTTCTTCGATAATGAGAATGATATCCACGCCCCTCGTTCTTCCTAACCCCCGCACCTTGATCACCAATGGCCATTGAAATCGACCTGAAGGGCAAAGTATCCCTCGTCACAGGAGCCTCCCAAGGCATCGGTGCTGAGATCGCCCGCACGCTCCAGCGGGCTGGAGCAACCGTCATCCTGAACCATCCCGATCTGGGAACCACGCGTGAGGATGCCGGAGCGCTTGCCGAGGAACTCAACCGCAACCGTCCGGACAGCGCCCATGTCCTCGCCGCCGATGTCGCCGACGCGGAATCGGTCCGCGCAATGATGGGGGAGGTGAAGAGTCTCTTCGGGGGCCTTGATTACCTCGTCAATAACGCCGCCATTTTACGTGACAGGACCGTCGCAAAGATGTCTCTCGAGGAATGGAACTCTGTGATCGGGGTCAACCTCACCGGTGTCTTCCATTGCTCCAAGTTCGCCCTTGAGATCATGAGGGATAACGGCGCGATCGTGAGCATGGCGAGCATCGCCGCCATCCTCGGGTTCTACGGCCAGGCGAATTACGCGGCAGCCAAGTCCGGCGTGGAGGCCATGATGCGCGTGATCAGCCGCGAGGCCGCCCGGCGCGGCATCCGCGCCAACTGCATCGCCCCCGGGGTGATCGAGACGGCGATGGCCGCGACCATTCCCGAGGGAATCCGTGCTGAAATGCTCAAGAATGTCCCCCTCGGACGCTTTGGCGAGAAATCGGACATCGCCAACACCGTTCTCTTCCTCTGCTCCCCCCTGGCATCCTATATCACGGGTCAGACACTCGAAGTCAACGGAGGCTGGCGCGGATGAGGGGAGGTGCACGGATCGTTACCGCCGATGAGGCGGTTGCCGCGATCCCCGACGGGGCCACGGTGGCAGTGGGCGGATTTGTGGGCGCAGGCCATCCCGAGGCCCTCACCGCCGCACTCGAGAGGCGCCATCTCGGAACCGGGACCCCCCTCGGTCTGACGCTCCTCTACGCTGCGGGGCAGGGGGACCGCGGGGATCGGGGACTCAACCACCTTGCCCATCCGGGGCTGCTTCGACGGGTCGTTGGCGGGCATTGGAATCTCGCTCCGAAGCTCGGACAACTCGCTCTCGCCAACGAGATCGAGGCCTATAATCTCCCCCAGGGCGTGCTGTGCGCCCTGTTCCGCGAAATTGCCGCGAAACGCCCGGGCGTCATCACCAAGGTCGGGCTGAACACATTCATCGACCCCCTTAATGGCGGCGGCCGCATGAATGCCCGCACCATCGAACCGCTCGTGGAGAGGCTGGAACTCGATGGCGAACAGTGGCTCCGCTACCGATCCTTCCCGATCCATGTCGGACTGATCCGGGCCACCAGTGCGGACAAATGCGGGAATCTTTCCATGGAGAGGGAGGGGATCATCGGGGATGTCCTTCCGATCGCGCAGGCGGCCAGGAACCACGGCGGCATCGTCATCGCGCAGGTCGAGCGGACAGTCGGTCGCATCGATGACCCGAAGTCGGTGCGCGTCCCGGGAACGCTGGTCGACATGATCGTTGTGGCATCCCCTGAGGAGCATGCACAGACCTTTGGGGAACAGTTCAACGGCGACTATGTCATCTCATCTGAGGGCCATGCCGAGCCGGCGCCGGCCGGATTCTGCGAACGCAGGATCATCGCTCGCCGCGCCCTGATGGAGATCCTTCCCGGGGAGATTGTGAACCTTGGCATCGGCCTTCCGGAAGCCGTCGCATCGGTTGCGGCCGAGGAGGGGCGTCTTGATGAATTCACCCTCACGGTTGAGAGCGGCCCGACCGGAGGCCTTCCCGCATCAGGACTCAGTTTCGGCTGCAGTAGCTTCCCCGAGGCCATCATCGACCAGCCGTCACAGTTCGACTTTTACGACGGAGGGGGGATCGACATCGCCGTGCTCGGGGCGGTCGAGGTGGATCCGGAAGGAAGCGTGAACGTCACATCCTTCGCGGGGCGCTTCGCCGGGGTCGGTGGGTTCGTCAACATCGCCCAGAATGCGCGCCGCCTTGTCTTCTGCTGCACGTTCACAGCCGGAGGACTCGGGATCGCCCTGGACGACGCCGGTCTCCGCATCGTCACCGAGGGCCGTCATCCCAAATTTGTGCGCCGCATTTCCCATGTCTGCTTCCACGGACCCACGGCGTTGGCCAACGGCCAGGAGGTGCTGCCTCGGGA
>JBIIGI010000088.1:0-8956 GCA_044236545.1 Chthoniobacterales bacterium | reverse complement strand
GGAAGGAAGACAGGGGAAAATCTGGAACTCAAGAACTCAGGAAAAGAAACGGAGGGAAGTAGGATTTGTACCACCGAGGACCGCCGAGTGGCGGGAGGCACGGCTTAGCCTGCGCGGTAGCACAGCCCGTCAGGGCGAGGTGAGCGGGAGCGAGGCCCATCAAAGGATCTGAAAAGGAGAGGGACCGAATGGAGATCAAGGAATGGCATTCCAGATCCGGCCAGACCGGGCCCATGACTTCTCCGCCCCGATCTCCTCTGCATTTCGTGAATTTTCCATCTACTCTCTTCCTGAGTTCCTGAGTTCCAGATTATTTACCTTTCCCCTCGGATCCCTCTGGGGTCAAAGGGCACCCACTCAAAATAGCGAAGAACCAGAGATTGTCTCCCTTCTTGGCATGCTTTCCACCCAATTGTCGGTTTGGTTCTGCATTTCCCCTCCTGATGCAACAAATCAGCGACTGGCGGGAGCTGATTGGACTGCGAAGCAGCCCCGGTAGGGGCGAACCAAGCCTGAGGGATCGGGCGCGGAGAAGTCCGCGTAGCGGAACCCGGTAGGGCGGCACCGCTTTGCGGGAGCAAAGTGCCGTTCAATGGCTTGGGAAAAGCCCGAGTTCAAATGCGTAGCAACGGCCGGGCCAGCCAACTCACGAATGAATGGTGAGAGATTGAGTTCATTGAGCAGGTTGAAGGCTGGAACTGCTTAATCAAGCTGGCTTGTGTGGCATGCCGTCCTTCCAATCTGCGGTCGGTTCCCTCCGTCCTGATACCTGCCGATCTATCACAGACCCGGTATATCTAAGCCTTGGGTTTTCCGCAGTTAATCCCTCGTTGGTTCGGTACCCGCCTTTTCCAGCCTCTGTTTCATGAGTTCCTGAGTTCCATATTTTTCCCTGTCTCCCCTTTCCACCCACTTCAAACAGCGAGGAGGCAATTTTACTATGGAACTCAGATGAAACGGCTGCGCGAGATGACTGCGATCCCCCCTACTGCAGTCTGAGCTTGGCAAACGCCTCCGGTGTGATCGCCGCCAGCCCGTGGAAGGGGAAGTCGAGCGTCACGATGGTGTAGAAGGCCAGGCCGATGACGCTGGTGAGCAGGGCGGTCATGGTGGCATGGGTCAGGAAGTTCTGGGCTCCGAAGAGGTAGGAGAAGGAGACCATGGCGAACGCCCCTGCGAAGAGGATGCACCACATGAAGGGGACGAGTCCGCTCCCCGCATCCTGGAGCCGTGAGGCCCTGAGGGATATCATCCTGTTGAGGTTGCCGACCGATTCGTTGAAGTAGGCCTCTTCGGAGCGATCGGTCACTTTGAACCGGGCATAGGATCCCTTCAGACGGGAGAGCAGTTCGGACGTCCCCGCATCCTCCCGCCCCCGTCCGAGGGTATGCCAATCGAGTGTGACAAGGGAGTCGCGGTATCCGGTGATCAGTTGCCTGACTTCCTCCCGGAATGGCGCGGGGAATGCCTCCGCGTCGGAATAGAGAGAGCCGAGGCATCGTGCCTCCTGGACGATGTTGTCATCCGTGGAGGCGTAGGACTGCCAGGTATTGGCCACGATCAGGGCGAGGAAGATGCCGTAGACGGCCCCCATGGTGTTGAAGAACGGACCGGTGATATCGTGGTGGAGTTGCAGGAAGTCCGAGGGCACGATCCTGCGCACGACAACCAGCCCGAGGCATGAGAGAAGCACGGGCAGGAGGATGCAGAGGGCTCCCAGCGCGACCGGGTGGAGATTCAGGGCAAGATACTGCTCCAGGGAAAGTGTGGAGGTATGGAGAGGTGTCATGGCTGAAAGGTGAAGGGGGGGAGGGGGGAAAAGGATGAGGGATGAAGGATGAGGGATGAAGGAGGAACAGAGTCTCGCCGATTCATGAGATTTTCGGATTCTATCCGCGCCTCTGCGTTTGCTTGCCCGACCGTTGCTTCGCATCCGTTACGGCTGCGCGAGTTGTTTGCGATCACTTGATTGCCTGGTCGGCCTCGACGAGTTTTTCGTAGAGCGGCATCAGTCCCTCGGGGATGATCCGCGTTCCGGCGATCATCGGCATGAAGTTCTGGTCTCCTGTCCAGCGGGGGACGATGTGCAGGTGGAGGTGCTCCTCGAATCCGGCTCCGGCCGTGCTGCCGAGATTAAATCCGACATTGAAGCCCTCGGCCTTGACCACCTCGCGAAGCAGTCGCTGGGCATGGGTCGCCAGATGCCAGAGATCGAGTGCCTCCTCGTCGGTCAGATCCTCCATGCGGGAGGTCCGGCGGTAGGGAACCACCATCAGATGGCCGGAGGCATAGGGGTATTTGTTGAGGATCAGGAAGGAGTTCCTCCGGCGGCAGACCACGAGGTGGGCGGCGTCATCGGTGGAGGTGGCGGCTTCGGCTAGAAAGTCCTCGCCGCTGGAACGCTCGCGGCTGAAATACTCCACACGCCAGGGGGCCCAGAGTGACTCGAGATGTTCCTTGGGGAATGACATGGCTCTTTAATGAACCGAACGGGCCGTTTGATCCAGACATTCGAGCACCGCGCATGCGGCGCGTGCTGAGGCAGGGTTGCCTTCTTCTCCCCCGAGCATGGCTGTGACGGAGGCGAGTTCCGAGGAGAGCCGCTCCCGCGCCCCGGTGCTGTTGAGAAGGCGCAGACCTTCGTCGGCAAGGGCGGCCGGGGTGGCGTCATGCTGGATGAACTCCCGGATGACGCAGCGGTTTGCGAGGATGTTCACCATTCCGAGGTAGGGAACGCGGATGACGCGGATGCCGACTTCGTAGGTGAGGGTCGCGACCCTGTAGACCAGCGCGTAGGGGAGTCCAAGGCAGGCGGCCTCGAGTGTCGCCGTGCCGGAACAGACAAGTCCCGCACCCGCCCGGCGCATGAGATCGCGTGATGCGCCGGTGGTGATCGCGATGGTCACGGAGGCGCTGGTCGCCATCTCCCTCATCAGCGCCGCGTGGGCCTCTGTGGCCGCCGCTGCCTCGAACCGGATCTCCGGTCGGGATCGGGCGATCAGGCGCGCGGCACCCAGCATCGCGGGGAAGATCCTACGCACCTCCCGCTCCCGGCTCCCGGGGAAGAGGCCGAAGAGGGTCTCGTCGCGGTCGGCAACGGGAACGTGGCTCAGTTCCTCGGCCATCGGGTGACCGGCGAAGACCGTCGGCAGGCCGGAGGATTCGTAGATCGCCTTCTCGAACGGGAAGATGCAGATCATCAGGTCGAGGGCCTTTGCCATCTCCGGGATGCGGCGGCGGTTCCAGGCCCAGACCTGGGGGCTGATGTAGTAGATGATCCGGGTCGGGATCCTCCGCTTCCGGATCGCCTTGGCGAGGCGGAGATTGAAGCCGGGATAGTCGACCAGGATCACTGCTTCGGGCGGATCGGCCGTGAGGTCGTCGAGCAGGGCCGCGAACTTCCGTTTGAAGTAGCCGTAGTGGCGGAGCACATCCCAGAGGCCGAGAACACCCGCTTCCGCGATCCAGTTGTCGAGGGAGCCGCCGGAGGCTGCGGCCTCCGAGGACATCTTCGGGCCGCCCTTGCCTGTGAAACGGATGCCGGGATCGCACTCCCGAAGAGAGCGCATCAGGGCCGCGCCATGCGTGTCGCCGCTGGCCTCACCGGCAACGATCGCAAGATGCCGTGCAGGGCTGCTCATGCGGAAGCCGGATCAGGCGGGAAGTCCCGGATTCGAGCCGTTCTGCTTGCGGGGATCCGCCTCCTCGATCTGCCTGGTGATGCGGATCGCCAGATCGAGGGCTGCGGCCGCCTCACGGCCGGTGACACGGGGTTGGATTCCCTCGCGGGCGCAGGTGACGAAGGCGGCGAGCTCGCGCTGAAGCGGTTCCCCCTTGATCACCTTGACTCGCTCCCGCTTGATGGAGCCCTGCTTGAGGCGGAGGATGTAGCCGCTCTGCCTCTGATAATCGAGCGAGAGGTAGGTGTCCTCCTGGAAGATCCGGATCTTGCGCACCTTGTCGCGGCTGATGCGGCTGGCGGTGAGGTTGGCGACGCAGCCGTTCTCGAAGCGGATGCGGACATTGGCGATGTCCTCCCCGCGGCTCAGGACGGCGATGCCCACGGCGTCGACGCTGATGACCGGCGAGCGGACGAGGTGCAGGAGGATCTCGAGGTCATGGATCATCACATCAAGGACGACTCCGATGTCCATGCTGCGGTTCGGGTAGGGGGAGAGGCGCGTGACCTCCAGGAAGCGGGGGTTGCGGAGTTGCTGCTCGAGCGCCTCGAGGCCGGGGTTGAAGCGCTCGATGTGGCCGACCTGCAGGATGCAGTTGTTCGCGGCCGCGGTGTCGGCGAGGTCGAGGGCCTGCGCGGTGTTGGTGGCGATCGGCTTCTCGATCAGGAGATGCTTCCCTTTCTTCAGCAGGAGGGTCCCCACCTCGTGGTGGAACTCCGTCGGGGTTGCCACCGAGGCGACGTCGACCAGGTCGGCAAACTCATTGAGGTCGGTGCAGGGCCTGCCCCCGTATTTCGCGGCGGCCTTCTCGGCGGTGCGCCTGTCGGCATCGTAAATGGCGACGAGTTCGCAGCCTTCGAGTTCGCTGTAGATGCGGGCATGGTTGATGCCGATGCTGCCTGGGCCGACGACGCCGGCGCGGATGGTCTTCATGATATGGTGCCCCAGAGGGTGATGCGGTGGGTGGTTGCGAGTTCCTTGAGGTGGTCGGTCTCCAGGAGAAGGGTGCGTCCGGCCTCCATGGCGATGGCGGTGACGCCCGCGGCCGCCGCTGTCTCGAGCGTGCGGGGGCCGACGACCGGAACGTCAAAGCGCATGTCCTGATCCGGCTTGGAGACCTTCACGACGACGGCTTCACCTTTCCCGAGTTCGCCGCCGCGACGGATCGTGGAGTCCGTTCCGTCAAATCCCTCGACCGCGAGGACGGTCCCCTTCTTGACGACAACGGTCTGGCCGATGTCGAGACGGCTCACCTCCTTGGCGATTCCGAGGCCGTAGGCGATGTCCTCCAGGGTGCGGGGCTTCGGCTTGGGCCCGGCAAAGAGTCCCTCGCCGGCCAGATGCTTCTCCAGGAACGTGGTCGCGGGCAGGAGGGGGACGCCGGCTTTCTCAAGCTCGCCGGCGATTGCTCCGAAGAGGGTCTCGGCGTTGCGCTCCTTCAGCTTGGCCAGCAGGAGGAGGGCGTGGAAATCGGGGCGCAGGTCGAAGAGGTTCCCCGGGGCGATCTGGCCCGCCATCATCGAGGCGGTTGCCCCGCTCTTCTTGGCGGCATCAAGGAGGCGGCCGAGTTGCCCGACCCTCATCCAGTGGATCTCATCCACGAATCCCGCAAGGGCTGGGTCGGTCTCCCCCTCGAAGGCTGCGGCGACCACGCGGCCCACGCCCGCCTCGCGCGCCCCCTTCACCGCAAGCTGCGGGTAGGAGCCGTTGCCGGCGATCAGGAAGAGTGTCTCTGGCTTCTGCACGATCCCCGAGCCTACCCGTAACACCCTCCTTCAGACAGCTAGAAAAACGCCTTCCCGTGGAGGGGTTGGGGAATCCATGATCGCCTCCATGACGCTTCTTCTCCGCGGGATGTTCCTCACCTTTCTCTTTTCCGGATTCGCGGCGGCCGCTCAGCTCGATCTCACGGAGAAGGAGAATGGAAAAGATCTTTGGATGGATCGGGGGGATCTCTTGGTGTTCCACCTCCCTGCCAACCCGTCGACGGGCTACTCGTGGAGTGTCGCCGCCTCCAAGCCGGGACTTCTGCTTCAGCAAGGGGAGGCGATCTGTGAGATTCCCAAATCCGCCAAGGGACGTGTCGGCGCCGGGGGAACCGAGGTCTGGAGGTTCCGCGCGGAACGGGCAGGAACGCTGACCCTCACCTTCTCCTACGCCCGCGTCTGGGAGAAGGGTCACCCTCCCGTCAGGACGCTCCGTTGGCCCGTCACCATCCGCCCCTCCGCTCAATGAAGCGCATCATCCATTGGTTTCGCAGGGATTTCAGGATCATGGATAACACGGCGCTCTCCGCCGCCGTCGCGGCCGCGGGATCGGATGGTGAAGTCATCCCCGTCTACGTGGCGAGTGACTGGAAGGGATCCCACGAATGGACCGGGCCCGCGCGTCAGGAATTTCTCTGCGGTTCCTTGGCCTCCCTGGCCAAGAACCTGGAGGCGGCCGGCGGCCGCCTGATCATCCGTCGTGGCGATGCCGTGGCGGAGTTGGAGAAACTTGCCGGTGAGACCGGGGCGACGGAGATCTTTGCAAACCGCGATCCCGATCCCTTCGGCCGGTCTGTCGAGGCGGCTCTGGAAACGATGGCCGGAAAGCGTGGCATCACCGTGTCACTCCACAAGGATGCCTGCATCCATGAACGCGATGAGGCGCTGACCGGGCAGGGAACGGTGTTTCGCGTCTTCACCCCCTATTCCAAAGTCTGGTTCGGTCTGCCAAAGCCGACGCCCGGACCTGCGGTCAAAAAGCTCTCGACGCCCTCCGCTCCGCCCTCGCTTCCCCTGCCGCGACTCTCCGACTGGGGGCTGAGTCCCTCGGCGTCGATCCCCGAGCCGGGCGAACGCGCCGCACGGGAACGGCTCAAAGCGTTCGTCTCCGGTCCGATCGCCAGCTATGGCGATACCCGCGACATCCCTTCCCTCGCGGGGACCTCGCAGCTCTCGCAGGATTTGCGCTTCGGCCTGATCTCGCCGCGCCAGATTTATGCCGCAGCCAAGAAGCTGGAGGAGGGGCTTCCGCCCGAGGGACGCAAGAGCGTCATGAAATATCTCGCCGAGATCGTCTGGCGGGAATTCTACATGCAGCTCCTCTGGCATTACCCCGAACTGCTGGAACAGGAATTCAATTCCACCTGGCGAGGGATGGAGTGGCCGGGACTCAAGGCTCATCCTGATGCCTTTGAGCGCTGGTGCTCCGGCATGACCGGCTTCCCGATCGTCGATGCGGCGATGCGCCAGCTTGCGGCCACGGGATGGATGCACAACCGGGCCCGGATGATCACCGCGATGTTCCTCACGAAGGATCTCCACCTCGATTGGCGGCTCGGCGAGGCCTTCTTCATGAGGTCGCTCGTGGATGGCGAGATCGCTTCCAACAACGGAGGCTGGCAATGGAGCGCGGGGACCGGTGCCGACGCCGCACCCTACTTCCGGATCCAGAATCCCTGGAGCCAGACCAAGCGGTACGACCCCGAGGGGCTCTACATCCGCCGCTGGATCCCCGAGCTCAAGAATGTCTCCAACTCCTCCCTGCTCGAGCCTCCGGCGGACGGGCGACCGATCGCACCCGGCTACCCCGCCCCGATGCTCGATCACGCCGAGGAGCGTGACCGGACGATGGAGCTATTTGCCCGGCACAAGGCGCTGGGAGTTGGGAGCTAGGAGATGGGAGATGGGAGATGGGAGATGGGAGATGGGAGATGGCCCGAATCAAGCCGACTAATCGCGCAAATAGTATTACAGATTGACGAAACAATCGTCATATTGTAAAAAAAAGAGGTGTTTCAGAGAGAATTACAGAGGGTTTTAGAGAGATTCTCGAAGTCATTCCCTGTTGTAGCGATCACAGGCGCCAGGCAGTCGGGAAAGACGACTCTTGCTCGAGCCTTTTTCCCAGGGTTGGATTATGTGAGCTTGGAGGATCCGATAGAGTTGTCCTTTGCAACGGAGGACCCAAGGGGGTTTCTAGCCCGGTTTGCCAAGGGGGCGATCTTTGACGAGGCGCAGCGATGGCCGGATCTGTTCTCCTACCTGCAAGGGATCGTCGACGAGGATCGGAAGCCGGGCCGTTTCGTCCTCACGGGTTCGCAGCAGTTTGGTCTGATGGCGGGGATTACCCAATCCCTTGCCGGCCGGGTGGGGATGACTCGATTACTTCCTCTGTCGCTGTCTGAGATCCCTGAGGAAAGGGTGGGCTCTCTGGATGAAATGATCCTGAGGGGAGGCTATCCCGCTCTCTATTCCGGATCAGTGGATCCCGGTGACTGGCTGGCCAGTTATGTCGCCACCTATGTGGAACGGGATGTGCGTCAGGTGCTGGAGGTGCGGGATCTGAGTGTCTTTCAATGGTTTCTGAGACTCTGTGCAGGAAGGACAGGCCAGCTTCTCAATCTGAATTCCTTGGCCGGAGAGGCAGGCATCTCCCACTCGACTGCCCGTGCCTGGATGTCTGTTCTGGAGTCGAGTGATATCGTTTACTTGCTCCCGCCCTATCACAGGAATTTCGGAAAGCGGCTGGTGAAAACTCCGAAACTCTATTTTCTCGATGTGGGCCTCGCCAGCTGGCTTTTGGGGATTCGTTCGGCGGAGGTGCTGTCCATGCACCCGAGCAGGGGTGCGTTGTTTGAGACTTTGGTCGTGAGCGAGTTCCTGAAGGGGAGATTCAATCAGGGGAAACCGGCGGATCTTTATTTCTGGAGAGACAATGGCGGATTGGAGGCGGATCTCCTTTTTGAGAAGGAGGGAAGGTTGCAGATGGTAGAGATCAAATCCGGACAAACCGTAACTTCTGATTACATTCGCGCGGCTCAACGATCCATACGGTTCGCTCCCGATGAGGCGCTGGCGCCATGGCTGATCCACGGGGGAGGGGAATCCTATGAGCGCAATGGTGTGCAGGTGATGGGGTGGAAGGCACTCCGCGCACTTGGGTAAGCAATACCATCTCCACTCTTATTCGGGTTGAACCCGAGTTCCTGGGTTCCATATTCAATATTTTCGGTTCTTCGCTATTTTAAGTGGGTGCCCTTTGACCCCAGAGGGATCCGAGGGAAAAGGTAAATAATCTGGAACTCAGGAACTCAAGAAATCAGGCTCTCCGCTATTTTGAGTGGGTTCTCAGAGGTCGTAGCCATAGACCCCTTCCTCTTGTGGAAGAATAGAGAAGATATTGAATATGGAACTCAGGAACTCAGGAATGAATGGTGAGAGATTGAGTAAATTAAGTAGGTTGAAGGATGGAACTGCATAATCAAGCTGGCTTGAGTGGCATGCCGGCCC
>JBIIGI010000024.1:0-30733 GCA_044236545.1 Chthoniobacterales bacterium | reverse complement strand
CGATGGGATCATTCTCCGATGCGCACGAGACGCGCGAGATCCCGATCATCGCGGCCAATGTCCAGCGCCTCATCCTTCCGCGCCAGTCTCAGATCTGGGCTGTTCTGCGCAAGGGTGACACCGCGCATCGCCTCGCCTACTCCCTCGCCGCCACCTTCCTCGGCCGCATGTGCCTCTCCGGCGAAGTCCACGACCTCAGCACGGCGCAATGGCAACTCACCGTCTCCGCCATGGAGCTTTACCGCCGCGTCTATCCGATCATCCGCGACGGTCACTCCACCTTCCACGGCGAGACCGGCAAAAGCTGGCGCCATCCCCAGGGCTGGCAAGCCGTCCTGCGCACATCGAAAAACGGCAAGCGGGCCCTGCTCGTCGCCCACACCTTCGGGAAGTCGTTTCCGAAATCCGTCGAGATCCCGCTCGCTGGCACGGGTTGGAAAATCGAGGAATCCTGGCCTGCAAAGGCGGGCCTCCAGAGCAGCCTGAAAGGGAAATCCTTGAAGCTCGACCTGAGCGGCGAATTCCGGGCAACAGTCCTTTCCCTGAGGCAGGCGTAAGAGGGCAGGGGAGGGCTTGTTCGAGCTGAGAAACCTGGCCCCCCGCTGTCAGATGCGGGGTCAACGGCCTCTATGGGATTTCATCAGCGGTTCGCTAGGGATTTTCCCTAGCCAACGTGTGTGCCGGAGTGTTGTTGCCGGTGCTCGCGCGGTGACATGCCGGTTTCCCGGCGGAAGGCCCTGGAAAAACTGTAGGGATCGCCGAACCCGGAGAGCTCCGCGATTTTTGCCAGGGGCAGGGTGGTGCCCGTCAGGAGAGATTTCGCCTTTGCGATGCGCTGGCGGAGGATTTCCTGAAGCGGGGAACTGCCCAAATGTTTTTCAAACCGCAGGTAGAGTCCGCGGCGTGAGATTCCGACACTTCTTGCGAGATCGTAGATCTTTAAGGGACTCTGGAGATTCTTACGGATCAATGACAAAGCATTCGTGAGGATCAAGTCACCGCCGAAATCCGTCCGGGTCGAGCCCCGCTCCGCGATGACGGCGGGAAGAACTGGCCAGGGCGATCGAGAAATTGACAAGCGCCTCCACCAAGCCGCAGTGATCCACCTCTGAAACCCGGAATTGCAATGGAGCATTTTGGGTTCTCCGCTAAGCTCCCATCGTCCGTATGCTGCGGGTTATGGAAACAACCTCCACGACCCGCACGGATGCGGAATCTCCAAACTGCGCCACTCCGGTGACCGACTGAACACACCTTCCACCATTCCATGAAAACCAATATCATCCCGACACCACTTCCCCGGATCGCCCGTTTTGAAAAACTGGGGTTTGGGCTCTTTCTTCACTACGGATTGTATTCCCTGATGGGAGCGGGGGAGTGGATTCAACATGCCCGCAAGATCCCAAACGACGAGTATGCCCTCCTGTTCAAGCAGTTCACGGCCAAGGCATTCGATGGCCGCGCCATCGCCCGCATCGCGCGTGAGGCGAGGATGCGTTACGCCTGCCTGACCACCCGCCACCACGAAGGATTCTCGCTCTACGACACCCGGGGTCTCAATGAATTTGATGCGCCCCACAGTCCCGCCGGCCGTGATCTGGTGGCCGAGTTCACGGAAGGTTGCCGCGCGGAGGGAATCGTGCCGTTTTTCTATCACACCACCCTGGACTGGCGTTGGGACAGCGAACATTGCAGCGAGGAAAAGTTCTCGGAATACCTCGATTACCTGAATTCCTCGGTGGAAATCCTTTGCACGCAGTATGGTGAGATCGGCGGACTTTGGTTCGACGGCAACTGGTCGCGCCCGCAGTCGGACTGGAAGGAGGACCGCCTCTATGCGACGATCCGCAAGCACCAACCCGAGGCGATCATCGTCAACAACACGGGTCTCCAGGCTCGCGGCGCGCTCGGAAATCCCGAACTCGACAGCACGACCTTCGAACAAGGTTTGCCCACTGCTCCGGATCGCTCCGGTTGGCCGAAGTATCTGGCCGGCGAGATGTGCGAGACGTTCAACTCGCACTGGGGGGTGGGCGACGCGGACCTACTCTTCAAAAGCCCCGCCACATTCATCGAAAATCTCTGCGCCTGCCGGAAAGCCGGAGCCAATTACCTCCTCAATGTCGGCCCCCTGGCCGATGGCTCGATCGGGGCCTACGAACAGGCGGCTCTCGCCGTGATCGGGCGATGGGTTGCTGGTGCCGGCGAGGCGATCTACGAAGGCAAGCCCGTGGAGGCCAAGTGCCAGGGAAAGGACTTCCTGCTACGCACCGAGAAGCATCTCTATTATTTCGCGCATGGACTGAGCCAGGAAGGCAGCGCCCACGTTGTTGCGGAGGGCGGAGGCAACGGCCCCCGCTCGATTGCAGGCCTCGGCATTCCGATCAAGGCGGGCCGATGGCTCGATTCTCAAAAGCCGATCGAAATCCTGCAGAACGAGAAGGGTGACATCACCACGCTGCATTGCACGGGTTACGATTACGGCGTCAATCTCGTGGTGCGTGTGGCCGAGTTGGATTTTCATTAGGGAAGCGCTGATGAAATCCCATGAAGGCCGCTGAAGAGCATTTGCTGATTTTTGAACGGCACTTCTCTCCCGAGAAGCAGTGCCGTCCCCCATTGGTATGGCGGATCATGCCTTCGGCATGCTTCTCCGCGCCTCTCCCTAGAGGCTTGGTTGAAGACGCGAGTGCTGGGTAACACGTAGCTGCGGGAGCGGCTTGGGTAGATTTGCCGCAGGCAAACCCGTCAGGGCGAGCCTCGCGGGAGCGAGCGAGTCAATACCCGCAGCGGTCTCGCCCGAGCGAGCAACGCCGCAAAAATCGACAAATGGCTTCAGACCTCCGGGTTGCGGAGATCCAAGCCAAAGGCCACAAAGCCTTTGGCTTCGTGGCGTGGCACGGGGGCCAACTGTGTTGGCTTGGCGCTTTGCTTGCCCGGCCGTTGCTTCGCATCCGTTACGGCAGCCCGCTGCGGGGATACGCCCGCGAAGCCGCCTTGCCCGCGGCCCATTCTTCCCGCAACGGCCTCTATGCGATTTAATCAGCGTTTCCTTAGACGTTTTTATCCATCGAAAAACTGAACACCCTGCAACGGTGACCTGTTTTTCCCGCCCGCCCGCTTCGCATCGCCGGCGGCACACCGTGCTTGCTACGCCCGCCCGCTGATTCGGGCTTTTTTCAGTTTCCCAGGCCTTCTTCATCCTCCATACTCACCCCTTTACGCCACGCCTCCCCATGACACCTGCCGCCGCTTCTCCCGCCCCCTCAACACACGAGGCCTTCCACGTCGGCACCCTGACCTACACGAAGGCGGCCCTCTTCTCGCTCTTCATCTGGCTGCTCTGGGGTGACTTCTGCTTCATGCTGATGGAGACGGCTGCTCCCGCCGTGCTCCAGGTGAACCTCAATGACATGGGGGCGCCCAACTGGGTGCTCGGCCTCATCCTCTCAACCATCCCCGGGATCCTGAACATGACGGTCTGCCCGGCATCGAGCTTCTACAGCGACCGGTTCCGCAGCCGCTGGGGGAGGCGCATCCCGTTCCTCTTCGCCGCCACGATCCCCCTGACCCTTTTCCTCGGGTTGCTCGGGTTCTCACGCCAGATCGGTGCCGCGCTCCATGCCTTGGTCCATCCGGGGGGATTCTCCCAGTCAGCGGTCACCGTGACGGTGGTCTGCGTCCTTGTGTTCGGCTTCCAGCTTTTCAACATGGTGGTGGCCTCGGTCTACTACTACCTCTTCAACGATGTGGTCCCCGCCGTGGTGCTGGCCCGATTCATGTCGCTCTTCCGCATCGTGGGGGTCCTCTCTGGGGCGGCGTTCAACTGGTTCTTCCTCAAGTATGCGGTCTCTCACATGACCGAGGTTTACCTGATCGCGGCGGGTCTCTACTGCGTCGCCTTCCTGCTCATGTGCTGGCGGGTGAAGGAAGGGGAATACCCCCCGCCACCGGTTCATCCCGATGGCGGATCCGGCTTCGTCAGCGGGATCAAGACGTTCTTCACGGAATCCTTCTCGATCCGGTTCTACTGGCTCTTCTTCCTGGCCAACACCTTTTGGGCCCTGACCGGCGTGACGGCCAGCTTTGTCATCCTGCAGGCCAAGTCGATCGGCGTGGATCTCGACTACTTCGGGAAGGTCGCCGCCGTGGCGGGGATCGTGACCGCCGTGCTGATGTATCCGGCGGGGATCATCTCGGACCGCCGTCATCCGCTGAGAGTTCTCATCTGGGCAACGATCGCCCTCCTGCTCATCCAGCCGCTCTGGCTGGTCTTCCTCTTCCATGACTTCAGCCCGTCCACTTCGCGTGCGATCTTCACCGTGATCACGATGATCACCTACGCCGCGATGGCCCTTTACTTCGCGGCGGAGCTTCCGATGTACATGCGGATCCTGCCCAAATCCCGTTACGGCCAGTTCAGCTCTGCCAATGCCTTGGTCCGCTCATTCGCCGTGATCGTGGGCGGTCTGGCGTTGGGACTGCTCCTTGACCACCTGGCCGTGGTTTTCCCGGCGAAGGATTACTGCTACCGGTTCATCCCGCTCTGGTTCATCGCCTGTGCGGTTGCCTCGCTTTTTTTCCTGAGGCGCCTTTACGCCGAATGGCAGAAGAGGGGAGGGGAGACCTCGTACCAACCTCCCGGATTCAACGAGGGGTAGAAGTTCGTCGAGCGGGGTGATCCTCATCCCCCGGCAGGCCGCATAACCCGGAACCGAGGGATGGTCATCCGCCCCGATTTGTCTTAGGATAAGAAGATGTCGTTTGTAATCAGGCTCTGGTTGGTGATGGTTCCCCTCATCCTGTGCGGTGTTCTCTATCTGGACCGCGCGCTGAGCACCTTTCTGTTCAAAAAAGGAATACCGACGAATCTTCTTTCCTGGACGAGGGAGCTGTTGCATCTGCCTGCTTCCACGCCCTCGTCCCTTCATCCGTCGTTGATGGAACTGGATGTGGTCCCCCTGATCACGGCCTGCGCCCCGATCCTTCTGCTCGCGGTGGCGCTGATGCGACCGGGTCGCCTGCGGGACCTGATGATGCTCGGAGGGGTGAGCGTTCTGGTGGCCTTCGTTCTGAAGAACGACCTGAAGTGGTTCTTCCACAGGGACTGGCCGTTTCTGTGGGCGGCGGATCACTCGCGATGGTACCTGAATCCGGCGGACGGCTTTCATTTTCTGGCGGGCAGGTTTTCGCTCATGGATGACGGGACCGGTGCCTTCCCCTCGGGGCATTCGGCGGTGGCGTTTGCCTTCCTGACTCCGGTGATGATGATTTTTCCAAGGAGCAAGCCGTGGTGCCTGCTGGCCGGATGCGGTCTGGGTGCCATGATGGTCCTGCTCTGCTTCCACTACCTCGGGGATGTGCTCGCGGGGGCCTTGCTGGGGGTGACCTGCGCCTTTGCGGTCAGGGAAATCCTCCGTCCGCTGATGGGACTCCAGGGTGCTCGCGGCATGGAGTGAAACGAGGGGGAGGGAACCGGTTCTCCGTGCGGGGGTGGAGGGAGGCCCCAACAAGAAGTCGACACGCGCTTGGCCGGCGCGATAATCGGGGTGAATGAGCCATGATGATGCCGGCAGTCCGGAGTTAAGTGCAGTCCCGAATCCTTCCCGCGGGGAGACCTTTCCGCCCCTGACGCTGGTGGCGACGCCGATCGGAAATCTCGGGGACCTGACATTCCGGGCGGCCGATGCCCTGAGAAGCTGTGACGCGGTGATCGCGGAGGACACGCGGCGTGCCTCCCAGTTGCTGGCCCATCTGGATGTGCGGAAGCCGCTGGTCAGTTTCCACGAGCACAATGAGGAGCGCCGCCTTTCCGAGTTGATTGCGCGTCTGCGCTCGGGCGAGAGGCTCGCGCTGGTGACCGATGCGGGGACTCCCTCGGTGAGTGATCCCGGATTCCGTCTGGTGCGCGCCTGTGTCGCGGAAGGCATCGCCTACACGGTGTTGCCCGGAGCGAGCGCCGTCACCACGGCCCTTGTCGGGAGCGGTCTGCCTCCGGTGCCCTTCTTCTTCGGAGGATTCCTACCCTCCTCCGGTTCGGGAAGACGTTCGGAGCTCCGTAAGGGGACTGCTCTGGGGATGACGGCGATCTATTTTGAGTCACCCCACCGTCTCGTCGCCTGTCTGGAGGATCTGTCGGTCATCGCCCCCGGATGCATGGTCTGTGTCTCCAGGGAGCTCACGAAGATCCATGAGGAATACCGCCTCGGCAGCCCCGCGGAATTGGCGGCGCACTACGGGGTGAATCCTCCCCGTGGGGAAATCACGCTCGTGATCGATCCCATGGTGGGAAAAGCCGCGGAGAGAAAATCCGCGAAGGATTACTCGGAGAAGACTCCCATCCCGCGGAACTTGGCGTAGCGCTCCTCAAGCAGTTTCTTCAAGGGGATCTCTCCGAGGGTCTCGAGGGCGGCGGTGATCGCCCCGGTGAGGGTCGCGGACATGGCGGCCGGGTCACGGTGAGCCCCGCCCATCGGTTCGGCGATGACGCCGTCGATGAGGCCGAGCTCCTGAAGGTCATCCGCGGTGAGCTTGAGGGCCGCGGCCGCCTCGGGGGCGTGCTTGCGGTGCTTCCAGAGAATGGCGGCGCATCCCTCGGGTGAGATGACGGAGTAGTAGGAGTTTTCCAGCATGAGGACGCGGTCGGCGACCCCGATGCCGAGCGCGCCTCCGCTGCCGCCCTCGCCGATGACGACGGCGATGATGCGGGTCTTCAGCGCCATCATTTCACGCAGGTTGACGGCGATCGCCTCGGCGATGTGACGCTCTTCGGCGCCGACTCCCGGATAGGCGCCCGGGGTGTCGATGATGCAGACGACGGGGAGGCCGAACTTCTCCGCCATGCGCATGAGGCGGAGCGCCTTGCGGTATCCCTCGGGGTGGGGGCTTCCGAAATTCCGGAGAACGTTCTCCTTCACGTCACGTCCCTTCTGCTGGCCGATGATGACGCAGCGGTGTCCGCCGATGCGGCCGATGCCGGCCGGCATGGCCTTGTCGTCGCCGAAGAAGCGGTCGCCATGCAGTTCCACGAAGTCGGTGACGCAGGAGGAGACGTAGTCGAGGAAGTAGGGGCGGGCGGGATGACGGGCGATCTGGACGCGCTGCCAGGGAGTCAGGTTGCCGTAGAGTGCCCTGCGCTCCTTTTCGAGATCCTCACGGGCGGCGATGAGAAGGGGATCCTCGGATTTGCGCTTTTCGGCCAGTTCGGAAACGCGGCGTTCGAGTTCGGCGACTGGGAGTTCAAATTCAAGAGGTTGTACGGTCATGACGGGTGGGAGTTTGGAACAAGGCAACAAGGATCCGCAAGGCGTCAGTGGATGACGACGGGGGTATTGCGGGAGATGAGGGGAAAGATCTCGAGCAGGTCGTCCCGGGAGAGGAGATACCCTCCGGAAGCCGGGGGAAGGGGTGAGGTCACGGCTGGTGAGGGGGGCCGGGCATCGGTCTGTTCGGCCGGGGTGGAGGCGGCGGCGGGCGGGGGTGGTGCGGGGGCCGCCGTGATCGCGGGAGCCTGGGAGAGGAGGATCGATTTTTCGCTCCTGTCGTAGGCCTTGTCGCCGAAGGGAACCTTCCTGTTCCCATCGAGGGCGAGTTTTTCCAGAACCTTGGATTTGATTTCCTGAGGCTTCCCGGGAGCCGAGGGGGCGGAGAGGAGGGTGTATTCCTTGAGAAACACGCCGTTCCCAAGCAGGGTGAGGGTCTTGGTGGACCGGTCGATCTCCAGGGTGATGCCGAGTGAGGGGATGAGGAGTTGCTGGCCGATCTGAAGGTTGATGGTCGGCAGGGAGTTGGCGCGTTGGATCAACTCGGCGCTGGATTGGTGCTTGGAGGCGATCCTGGCCAAGGCATCCCCCTTCACCACGGTGTAGGGGGTCAGGACGGAGCCTCCGTCGGGCTGGAAGAGAAGCGCCATGTTGGCGGTTCCAAGCGCCCGCCGGGCATCTGCAAGCAGGGTGGACTGGGAATGGGCCTCGATCCAGACCCGCCAGGCATCGCGGGCCTCGGCCGTTTTCCCCGAATCCTGGAGCGCCTTGATCCGCCGATACTCGGGTTCCCCCGGGTCGGGTGTCGGGGTCGGTGAGGGTGCGTTTGCCGCGGCGGTCCGCTCGCGCTTCTCAACGCGGCCGGGCTTGATGAAGAGCTGGTAGCCGAAGTATCCGGCCGATCCGAAGATCGATGTGCCCAGGAAGATCAGGATGATGAGTTTGAAGTTTTTCATGGTAGTTCGGATCGCTCCGGTGATCAGAGGAAGCCCCGGCGCTTCCACTCGGCGACATTCTCCCCGGCGGATCGCCGGATGAGATCCATGGTGAACTTCATAAGGCAGACTTCCCAGGCGTCGTCGATCCCCTCGATCAGGGCCGCCATCGGGTCGCTCTCGCTGCGGATTTCATCCTCGAGACGTTCGAGCGCGCTCTCCATGGGTTCCCGGATGACCTGCTCGGAGAGGTCGGTCTTCCGGAGCGAAAACCCGTAGCGGAGCATGTGGAAGTCCTTCTGCTCCTCCACCCATCCGGCGAATTCCCTGGCCCTCTCGCCGAATCCCTCCAGCAGCATCCGGCTCACATACTGCGGCGCCAGGATCCTCGGACGTTCGGCGTGGATCATGCCCCTGCGGAGGCGCACGGTGCCGATCTCATCCATCGGTTCGGTCACCAGGCTGAATCGGAAGCTGGTCTGCCCGTAGGTCTCGATCGCATTGGCCGGAGCCACCACGACGCGGGTGTTCTCCATGGCGTAGTTAAAATCATCTGCCTTGATCATGGGATCTTCCGGCAAGGATAAAGCCCCTTGCTCAAAAGGTCAAAGAATGAAGGAGATCAAGGACATCAACACCCGGGGCCCAAGGCCCGAGGTTCCCCGCGATTTGACACCCGGACCTTTTCCGGTTTCCATAAGGGGATGAAACGATCACTGCCCTTCCTTCTGACCTCACTCCTTCTTCTCGGTGGTTGCGCCACGACCGGATTCCGCACGACCTATGACCAACCGGCCTACAAGCCGAAGGATCCCTCCAAGGTGGTCGTGAAGGTCTCCCTCGACAAGCAGATGGTCTACGTCCTGGAGGGGAACAAGCCGCTTCTGGTCACCGCCTGCTGTGTCGGCACACCATCCAAGCCGACCCCCCGGGGATCTCTCTGCGTGACCCGCAAGGAGCGCAACAAGCGCTCGGGAAGCTATGGATTCGCAGTACTCAAGGATGCCATCGTGCCGTGCGAGGCCGGAAGGTCCAGCGGTCGCTATGTCGGCTACCCGATGCCCTACTGGGTCGAGTTCGCACCCGGCTACGGATTCCATCAGGGATGGGTCTGGCCCACGCCCAAGACGCACGGTTGCATCCGTCTCCACGCCAATGACGCGGGTGACTTCTTCGAACTCGTGAAGGTCGGCACGCCGATCAGGATCGCCAACACGCAACCTGAGGATGCGACCCTCGGTGCAAAGACCCCGCGTCCCCAGGACTACAACGATCCCGATCTCCCCAACGGCGAGATGACCTCGCCCAGCTACTTCCAGAAGATCAAGGCCGCCGTCCTTCAGTAAGGGAGTGACCGTCCCCGTCGCCAAGGTGAACCTCCGGACCCCGGAGGTGATGGAGCGGGTGCAGGAGCAGGTCGAGCATCACTATCACAGCAGTCTGGTGGAGCGGATCCGCTCGGAGGGCTCCCTCCTGGTGTCCGGAGCAACCACCATCCGGCTCGCGAAGCAGTTCGGATTCTGCTACGGGGTGGAGCGGGCCATCGACCTGGCCTATGCGGCGCGCAAGGTCTTTCCCGATGCCCGGCTCTTCCTGATCGGGGAGATCATCCACAACCCCGAGGTCAACGCCCAGATCGCGGCCCTAGGGATCCGCAATCTTCTTGATGCCTCCGGACGCCCCCATGTCGAGGATCTCGGTCCCGATGATGTCGTGATCGTTCCCGCATTCGGCGCGACCGTGCCGCTCGTCGAGGAGATCAAGCAGCATGGATGCCGCATCGTCGACACCACCTGCGGTGATGTCATGAGCGTCTGGAAGCGGGTCCGCCAGAATGCCTCCGAGGAGGTCACCTCCATCATCCATGGCAAGGCCTCCCACGAGGAGACCCTCGCCACCGCATCCCGCGCCCTTGGCAACGGCAATGGCCGTTACCTGATCGTGCTCAATCTGGAGGAGGCTTCCCGTGTCCGTGACTTCATCGGGGGGGGGATGACGGGGGAGGAATTCCTGCGGGAGTTTGACGGCAGGTTTTCCCCGGGCTTCGACCCCGAACTCCATCTGCGTCGCATCGGGGTGGCCAACCAGACGACCATGCTCCGGGAGGAGACCGAGGCGGTGCAGAATCTGCTGCGCGAAGCGATCATTGCCAGGGATGGAACGGCCGGAAACTTCCGCATCTTCGACACGATTTGCGGCGCCACCCAGGAGCGACAGGACGCCCTCAAGGAACTGCTGGCGCGGCCACTTGACCTCCTCCTCGTCGTGGGGGGCTACAACAGCTCGAATACCACGCACCTCGCCGAGATGGGCGTGGAAAAAGTGCCGACCTACTTCATCCGCAACCAGGAGTGCCTCGAGTCGCCGGAGTTGATTCGCCATTTCGACCTCTCGCGGAAAGAGGAGATTTCTTCCCGGACGAGCTGGCTTCCGATCGCGGGTCGTGAGGCGCTGATCGGCATCACCGCCGGCGCCTCCTGCCCCAACAACCTCATCGAGGAGGTCATCACGAGGGTCCTGGCCCTGCGGGGGGATGGAATTCCGGCTTGATCGGTGTTGGGAAGCGGGGTGTTTTTGTTGTTGGTCTTTGCCTTTCCGGGGGCTTTTGGGCGATGTTTCCCTTGCCTGACGATTTGAACCGCCGGGCAGTCACTTTTTTCTCCCATGATGCTGACCGCCTCCCAGATGAAATCGGCCGAGGAGGCCGCGTTCCGTGAGGGTGAGACTCCCGAGGGATTGATGGAGATAGCGGGTGAGGGGATCGCCGGGGTGATCCGGCAGTTTTTTCCCACCCCGGGAACGCTGGTTGTCTTTTGCGGCAAGGGACACAACGGGGGTGATGCCCTGGTCACCGCGCGCCTCCTGGGTGCCTGCGGATGGAGGATCCTGGTCCGATGCCCCTTTGACCCGAAGGAATTAGCTCCCCTGACCCGGCGCCATCTCGCAGACATCCAAGGTGTGCGCGTCCATGATCTTCCCAAGGTCCACGGCACGCTCCTCCTCCTTGACGGACTTCTCGGAATCGGTTCCTCGGGCACGCCACGCGGCGAGATCGCCGGTCTGATCGGCGAGATGAACCGCACCCGCAGGGAGAGGGGAGGGTTCACCGTGGCCGTTGATCTTCCTTCCGGACTTGATCCCGACACCGGAGTTCCGGCGGATCCCTGCGTGCGGGCCGATCTGACCGTGACCCTCGGCGCGGTGAAGACCGGTCTTGTTGAGGATGGGGCAACCGCCGTGGTAGGGCGATTGGCACTGGTGCCCCTGCCGGGAGTTTCATTCACAGATGCTGATCCTGCCCTGCTCTCCACGGCCCAGGAATTGAGATCACTTCTTCCGGTTCGTGATTTCGACACCCATAAGGGCAACTACGGCCGGATTGGCATCGTGGCCGGTTCCCCGCGCTTCCTCGGGGCCGCCCGGCTCTGCTCCGCCGCTGCGGTCCATGCCGGCGGAGGGCTCGTCACCCTCTACACGACGGCCGAATGCCATGACATGCTCTCATCCACTTGCATTCCCGAAGTGATGGTGAGGCAGGTGAGTTCCTACGCCGAGGTGCTCCGGGAGCGTCATGATGTCCTGGCCATCGGTCCCGGTCTCGGAAGGGAGCACGACGGCGAAATCCGTGAGCTTGTGACCAAAGCCCCGATTCCCTGCGTGGTCGATGCGGATGGCCTGAACGCCCTCTCCACTGAACCTTCGATCCTTGCCGGATGTCCCGCCCCGCGCCTGCTCACGCCGCATCCCGGAGAAATGGAGCGCCTCTTGCCGCAGGGAGGCCGTTCACGCCGCGAGTGGGCGACGGAATTCGTGAACGCTCACCCGGTCACCCTGTTGCTCAAGGGGTCGAGAACGCTCGTCGCGCAGAAGGATCGGCCGGCCGTTTTCAACGGCACGGGCAATCCGGGTATGGGAAGCGGAGGGATGGGGGATGTTCTAACGGGTGTCTGCGCCGCCTTGATCGGATCGGGGCATTCCTGCCGTGAGGCTGCTATGCTAGGAGCTTGGCTCTGCGGACGTGCCGCCGAGATTACAATCTTCAACGGCACAGATTCCCAGGAATCACTCTCCGCCACTTCAGTGATCGCTCGTCTGGGCGAGGCCACCCGTTCACTCAGGAACGGGGATTTCTGACCGAAGCAGGGGTTGCGGATCCAATGGGAAAAACCCGCCGATGAGCTGTGGAGCTAGTTTTTATAGGACTCGACGGCTAAAAATACCGGAGAAAAATTGGTGGCGGGGGTAGGAATTGAATCACGATCCCGCAGTTGCAGGATTATGAGCCTGACTGGAGGATGGGGAAAAATCCGCTTACCCTCTGGATTATTCAGGATGCACACCTGGAGTTTTCCATGAAAAAATTGGTGGCGGGGGTAGGATTTGAACCTACGACCTTCAGGTTATGAGCCTGACGAGCTACCGGGCTGCTCCACCCCGCGTCAATGAAGTGAAGTTACCAGACACCGGCGCCGCCGCAAGCAAATAGGTTCATTTCAGTCCGATCGCTTTCCGGAGGCGCTCCATGACGGGATCGGCGATGGCCGAGGCCCGCTCTCCCCCCTTGGCCAGGATGCGGTCTACCTCGGCGGGGTCGGCGGCGAATTCATCCCTCTGCTGACGCATCGGGGCGAAGTAATCGCGGACCGCCGAGAGGAGGCGCTTCTTGAAGTCGCCGTAGCCGATGCCTCCCGAGAGGAAATCGGCCTCCATGGCGGAGTAGTCGGCGGGTGAGGCGACATGCCGGTAGATGCCGAGGATCGCTGAGCCCTCGAGGGGCTTCGGGGATTCCACTGGGGTGGAGTCGGTCTGGATCCCCATGATCTTTTTCTTGAGGGCCCCCTCCTCGAGGAAGAGTTCCACGGTGTTGCCGTAGCTCTTGCTCATCTTGGCACCGTCGGTTCCGGGAATCGCGGCGGATTCGTCACGGATCATCGGCTCGGGCAGTCTGAAAATCTCCCCATAGAGTTCGTTGATCTTGACCGCGATGTCGCGCGTCACTTCGAGATGCTGTTTCTGATCCTTGCCGACAGGGACCACGTCGCTGTCGTAGGCCAGGATGTCGGCCGCCATGAGCACGGGGTAGGAGAAGAGTCCCAAGGAGGCATGGAGACCCTTGGAGAGCTTGTCCTTGTAGGAATGGCAGCGCTCCAGCAGGCCCATGGGGGTGACCGTGGAGAGGATCCAGGCGAGCTCGGGGATGCAGGCGATGTCGCTCTGGCGGAAGAGGCAGGCTTTGGCCGGATCGAGGCCGCAGGCAAGGAAGTCGATCGCCACCTCGCGCGAGTTGCGACGCAGGGCCTCGGGATCACGGACCGTGGTGAGGGCGTGAAGATCGGCGATGAAGTAGAGGGCCTCTCCCTTCTCCTGAAGTTCGATGGCCGACTTCATCATGCCGAAGTAGTTACCGAGGTGGGGAAGACCCGTTGGCTGGATACCTGAGAGAATGCGCATGGGAGAGAATGTGAAAAGTGAAAAGGTTAAGGAGTGAGGAGGTTGGCGCTTTTTTAACTTTTTAACGCTTCAACCCTTTTAACTTGTATCGCGGGTCAATACACCAGTTTCCGATGGATCCAGATGCTCTGGAGCAAGCCGAGGCAGGCCATCGTGATGAGCAGGAAGGATCCGCCGTAGCTGACCATGGGGAGGGGAAGGCCGGTGATCGGGGTGACGGCCACTGTCATCCCGATGTTCATGAAGATATGGGTAAAGAGGAGCATCACCATGCCGACGGCCAGAAGTTTTCCCAGCTGATCCTGCGCCTGGGAGGCGATGTGGAGGCCGGTCATCAGAAGGATGGCAAAGGCCGAGATGAGCAGTACGGTACCGAGGAAACCGTGCTGCTCGCCGAACACGGAGTAGACGAAGTCGGTGTGGGCGATGGTGACGGGGAGGTAGCCGAGCTCGGTGAGGGTGTTGGGGGCCTTGAAGCCCTTGCCCCAGAATCCGGCGCTGCCAATGGCGTTGAGCGACTGGTTGATGGTCCATCCTGCTCCCTGAGGATCGAGGGAGGGGTCGAGGAAGATGAGGATGCGGTCCTTCTGGTAAGGCTTGAGCCCGAAATTGACCACGAGCGGCATCATGGCGACGCCGATGAGGATCATGGTGATGAGGTAGCGGGCCTGGACGCCGCTCACAAAGAGCATGGAGAAGAGGACGGGCATCCAGACCAGGGTTCCGCCGAGGTAAGGCTGGATCAGGATCAGCACGCACGGAATGGCGGTGATGCCCAGGCAGACCAGGATGCGCAGGGCGGGATGAAGGTCGGGGTAGTCGCTCAGGAAAAGGGCGAAGATGAGGACGCCGGCAAAGATCGCCAACTGGGACGGTTGGAAGTTGCCGAATCCGAGATTGAGCCAACTGCGGGCGCCGAAGACCTTGACGCCGATGAAAAAGACAAGGACAAGCAGGATGACTCCCAAGGCGTAGAGGGGGAGGGCCCCGATCCGGACCCATTGGTAGTCGTTGAAGGCCACCAGGAAGAAGACCGGGAGGCAGATCAGGATCCAGCGGATCTGGCTGGTCCAGAACGGCGTGTCGCGCATCCAGGAGGCGCTGTAGATGGCGTAGACACCGAAAACCAGGAGGCCCAGCATCAGGAAGAAGAGCGGCTTGTTGAGGGCGCGGAACTTGCGCGCAAGCAGGAGGGTGTTCATGAAGGGGCTACGGTTCGATGCGGGGGACGGCGGCGAGGAGTTCGCGCGTGTAGGGATCGACGGGGTTGCCGAGAACCTCGCGGGCGGGACCCGACTCGACGATCCTGCCCCGGTTGAGGACGATGACGGAATCGCTGATGTGCTCCACCACCGCGAGGTCGTGGGCGATGAAGAGGAGTGAGAGGCCCAGTTCCTCCTGCAGGTCCTGGAGAAGGTTGACGATCTGGGCCTGGACGCTGACATCCAGCGCACTGACCGGCTCGTCGCAGATGAGGAACTCCGGCCCGATGGCAAGGGCGCGGGCGATGCCGATGCGCTGGCGTTGTCCGCCGCTGAACTCGTGGGGGTGGCGTTCCGCCATCGCCGCCTTGAGGCCGACGCGCTCGAGCAGCGAGGCGACGCGTTCGCGCCGTGCTTCTCGGTCCAGTTCCGGGAAATGGATCTCGAACGCCTCGCCGATGATCGCCCCCACGGTCATCCGAGGATTGAGCGAGCCGAACGGGTCCTGGAAGATGTACTGGATCCGGCGCCTCAGTGGGCGGAATTCCCTTTCCGTCATGGGGAGGATGTCCCGCCCTTTCCAGAGGGCTTTGCCGGAGGTTGCCGGGATCAGCTTGACCAGGGTCCTTCCGATGGTGGTCTTGCCGCTTCCGCTCTCCCCGACAAGCCCGACGGTCTTGCCGGCGGGAACCGTGAAGCTGACGTCGTCGACCGCCTTGAAAACCCCGGTCTTCCGTTGGAGCACTCCGCCCCTGAGGGGGAAGTGGACCTTGAGGTTGCGGACTTCCAGCAGCGGTTGGCCTGTGGGGACGCTCATGCCCGGCACCCCCTTTCCAGCATGGAGAGGAATGCCCCGGCATCGGGCGCCGTACGGAGTTCCTCCAAGGAGGCCGCTTCCCTGCAGACGCGCGAGATCGCGCCGAGGATGCGGAGGTATTCGTTGTTGAGCGCCTCCGGAATGGCCGCAACAAACACGAGGTGGATTCTCGTCTGAGACCCGGGAACCGTCATCCCCTCCGCGCTTCTCCCCGCGGCCAGGACCAATCCCGAGACGCTGTCCGTGCGTCCGTGATGCAGGCACATCGTTCCGAGGGGCTCCCGGAGGGCCTCGGTCGGACGGTTCTCATGGAGGGAGGCCCGGAGTTTCTCCCAGTCCCTCACGCGGGAGTCGCTTCGCAGGGAGGAGAGAACCTCCTCGAATGCGTCCTGAGGGTCGGAGGCCCTGAGGTCGAGGCGGATGTCCTTGGGTAATAGGGAGTCGGTCAAAATGCCCATGTCAGGATGTCAGATATTGCTTCCGGTCCATTTGAGCTTCTGGCGGAGGATGTCGGGGAAGGTGGTGCCGGGCATCATCGCGAGCGGCAGGGTCTGCGGGGAGAGTCGCAGGATGACCCGCTGGGAGGGATTGAGAGCGTGGGGCGCCCTTCCGTCGATGGAGACGAAGACTTCCTTGTTGCCTACCGAGCCGATCTCGACCCCGCTCTTGTCGGAGATCACCAGCGAACGGTTGCTGAGCACGTGGGGGCAGATCGGGGTGATGACAAGCGCCCCGCTGTCGGGCATCAGGATGGGGCCCCCGGCGGCAAGCGAGTAGGCGGTGGAGCCGGTGGGTGTCGCCACGATGAGTCCGTCAGCATGGTATTCGGTCAACGGGGCGCCGGAGACGGAAGCCTGGAGCTTCACGAGTTGGGAGCGCTCGCCTCGGCTGATGGTGACATCATTGAGTGCCCTCTCCAGCGGGGTGATTCCTTCCGGCCCCTCGATCTCGACATCGAGGAGGCTGCGGTGGCTGAGCAGGTAGGTTCCGGAAAGGAGGGTGTCGATCGCGCGGAGGTATTCGTCGGAACCGACGCAGGTCAGGAATCCGAGGGAGCCTATGTTGATGCCGAAGACCGGGCGGATATGGCCTCCCGAGCGGTGGAGGGCGCGCAGGATGCTCCCATCACCGCCCATGACCAGCAGGATGTCGCTTTGTTCGGCAAGGGCCGCCTCGTCGAGCGGGGAATCCTCGCCGATGAGGGCAGCCGTGGCGCGTTCGTAAAGGAACCGGGCCCCGCGTCCCGTCAGCTCCTTGGCAACGGCGCGGACGAGGGGTTCCGCACCCTCCTTGCCCGCGTGGGCGATGAGTCCGATGATCATGCCGGTAGGGGTGCTGACGAGTCGCCGCGCCGCAGGAGTGCAAGGAACTCAATGTTGCCTGAGGTGCCGGGGAGGGGGGATTCGATCACGTTGTCAAAACGGTGGCCTGCATTCACAACCCAGGTGCGGATGGACTCGACGGCACGGAGACGGACGACGGGATCGCGCACGATGCCCCCCTTGCCGACATCGGCGCGGGAGAGTTCGAACTGGGGTTTGATCAGCATAATCATGACGCCCTCGTGGTGGAGCAACTCAAACGCGGCGGGAAGGATCTTCGTCAATGAAATAAAGCTCAGGTCCCCGACGATCAGGTCGAACCGGCGGTCGAAATCCGAGGAGTTCAGGTAGCGCGCGTTGATCCCTTCGCGGACCTCGACGCGGGGATCCTGCCGGAGGGACCAGGCGAGCTGCCCGCGGCCCACGTCGACCGCCGTGACATGGGAGGCCCAGTGCTGGAGGAGGCAGTCGGTGAAGCCCCCCGTCGAGGAGCCGAGGTCGAGGCACGACATGCCGGTCGGCTCGATCCCGAATCCGGTCAGGGCACCCTCAAGCTTGTGGCCGCCGCGGCCGACATAGCGGTCGCGTCCGGTGATGAGGATCTCGCTCTCGGGAGATACCTTGGTGCCGGCCTTGTCGGCGATCCTTCCCCCGACGGTCACCTGACCGGCCAGGATGGCCCGCTGGGCCTTTTCGCGGGAATCGAAGTGGCCCGCCTCGTGGAGGTGCTGGTCGAGCCTGACGCGTGCGGCTGTGGCCGTCTTCATGACTCTCCTCCACCGAGCAGGAGAAGTTCCGCGGGTTTGTGTAGCAGGTGGTCGGGTGACATCGCCTCGAGAGCGGCCTTGGAATTGTATCCCCAGGTGACGGCCGCCATCCGGAGGCCGCTCTCCTTGGCCGCCTCCACGTCGCGTGTCTCGTCGCCGACATAGAGGGCATCGGCGGGGGCCACCTTCTCCGCCTTGAGGATCTTCCTCATCTGGGAGGCCTTGCCAAAGAGCTTGGAGGAGGTCCGCACGAAGTGAAAGTAGGGGAGGTCGTGCCTGCTCAGGAAGGAGGCGACGTTGCTCTCGGAGTTGGAGGTGAGGATGCCGATGCGATGGCCGCGCCCATGGAGCCGGGCGAGGACTTCGGGCATTCCCTCGATGGGATTCACCGATTCGATCCGCTCGTGCAGCAGTTCCAACCCCCGCTTGGCGATCCTCGGAACCCGCCAGCTGCTGATCCCGAGATGGCGGATGAACTCCCGTGTTCCCATGGACCGCGCCTCCTCGATTTCCTCGCGGCTGAGTTGCTTGAAGCGGAACTCGGCGGCGAGGTCGTTGAGGATGGAGTGGGAGACCTCGAAGGTGTCGGCCACCGTCCCGTCAAAATCAAAAAGAAGAAGCTCCGGAGGTTTCCCGGGATGGCTTCCGGCATGGCTTCCGGAAGGAAGTGACTCCCCGGTGGAGGGATGCGGGGAGAGGTTCATCACGGGTGTGAAAAGTCAGGAGATTTAATCAGCGCTTCCTATCAGCGCTGCCAGGTCGGCGGGGAGTTCCATCTCGCCCTTGAACTTGTGCTCCTCGGGCTCAAGTCCGAAATGGGCGGCGACAAGCTCCCTGATCCGTTCCATGTCGGAATCCTGAAGCGGCGGGCACTCCGGAGTCGCGGCAAATTCACGGATCTGCTCCTCGTTGTAGATGTTGGGGAGGATGGAAAGGGTGCGCGGATCCCGGAGCAGCCAGAGCATGGCAGCCTGACCGAGTGTCCTGTCGGGACGCTCCAGGAAGCGGAGCTGGTCGATTTTCTTCACCCCGTTGATGAGCCAGCTCCTGGGGCGATGGTTGCGGTGATCGTTCGGGGGGAAGACGGTGTCGGCCGTGTATTTGCCCTCGAGCATACCCGAGGAGTGGGGAACGCGGATCAGGAACTTTGTCGGGGCGCCGGTCGCTTCGGCGACCCTGTGAAGATCCGATCCGGGGTGCTGCTCAAGAAGGTTGTAGATGTGCTGCACGACATCGGGCTTCCTCCGGGCGATGGCCGAGGCTCCCTCACCGATCCAGCCGATCGCGGGACCCAGCGCGATGCCGCCGTGGCGGAATTTCCCCTCGGCGCGTAGGTCCTCCATGAGTTCCCAGAGGGTATCGTCGAGGACCTGCTCTTCGCGGATATTGTGAAGCTGTAGGATATCGATGTGATCGGTACCGAGTCGCTGGAGGGCGGCCTCGACGGCATGGCGGATCCCCTTGGGGGAGAAATCCTGAGGGATCTCCCTCTGTCCGCGGCGACCGTCCCCGTGGTTCACGAAATCATATCCCACCTTGGTCGCCACGACGATGCGGTCCCGCTCCTTGCCGGGGAAGGCCTTGGCGATGAGTTCCTCACTGCGTCCGTTACCGTAGGTGTCGGCGGCGTCGAAGAGATTGATCCCCTGATCGGCGGCCAGCCTCATGAGCCTGACGGCCTCCTCATCAGTGTAGGTGCCCCACCATCCGGTGGAAACGGTCCAGAGTCCGAACCCGATCTCGCTGATTTGGAGATCCGATCCCTGCAGGTTGCGATGCTTCATGTGATTTTCATCCTACCATCAGGGGATCCGGTAATCCAAGCTTCGTAAGTTGGAACGGGGTTTGCTACAACCTGCGCATCCAGTGATGCGCGGAGTGGACAAGCCTGACCGCTTCCTCGAAAACCCGTGCAATCCCCCGGATCATCACGCCAATTTCAACCGACATGAACGAACACGCCGAATTCCAATCCAGCATCGACACCTCCGTCTCCGGACTCAAGGCCCTCATCGAGAGCTACCTCAAGTTCGGATTGGCGCGTGATCCGCAGACCGCGACTCAGCGGGACTGGTGGTTGGCCACCTCCAAGGCCGTCCAACGCGTCATCGTCGAACGGATGATCGCCACCCAGGCCAGGCATTACGGCGAGAACGCCAGGCGGCTTTATTACTTCTCCCTCGAGTTCCTGATGGGACGCCTCTACATCAACAACTTTCACAGCGCCTCCGTCTACCGCAACATGGAGGAGGCCGTCCGGGAACTCGGTTTGGACATCGAGGTGCTCCGCGGCGAGGAGTACGACATGGGGCTCGGCAACGGCGGGTTGGGCCGCCTGGCCGCCTGCTTTCTCGACTCCCTGGCGACCCTCGACCTGCCCGCCATCGGCTACGGCATCCATTACCAATACGGCCTCTTCAAGCAGGAGTTCCGCAACGGGTATCAGGTGGAACTTCCCGATGACTGGATGAAATACGGCACGCCCTGGGAGATCGTCCGTCCCGAGCACGCCACCGAAATCGAACTCTACGGCCGTGTGGAGAACATCTTCGATGACCTCGGCAATTCCGTCCCCAAGTGGGTCGATACGAAAAAGCTCACCGGTGTTCCCTACGATATCCCGATCGCCGGATACGGGACCAATACGGTCAATTACCTACGCCTGTGGGAATCGAAGGCATCCGAGGAATTCAACTTCGAGGCCTTCAACCGTGGCGGTTACGAGGAGGCGGTGAGGGAGAAGAACCTCAGCGAGACCGTTTCCAAGGTTCTCTACCCCAATGACAAGAACGAGAGCGGGAAGGAACTCAGACTCATCCAGCAGTATTTCTTCGTGGCCTGCTCGCTCAAGGACATCATCCGCCGCTTCCGCAAGAACAACTCCGGCTGGGAGGCGTTCCCCGAGAAGGTCGCCATCCAGCTCAACGACACCCACCCGGCGATCGCCGTGGTCGAACTCCAGCGAATCCTGCACGACGAGCACGGAATGTCCTGGAACGAGGCCTGGGGGATCGTGACGCGGACCTTCGCCTACACGAACCACACCCTGATGCCCGAGGCGCTCGAGAAATGGAGCGTCGGTCTCTTTCACAAGGTCCTTCCGCGCCATCTTCAGATCATTTTCGAGATCAACAAACACTTCCTGATGGAGGTGGAGAGGATGTGGCCCGGAGACATGGAGAAGGTCCGCCATCTCTCCCTCATCGAGGAGGGGCACCATCAGATGGTCCGCATGGCGAACCTCTCGGTTGTCGGAAGCCATTCCGTCAACGGGGTCGCGGCTCTTCACACCCAGTTGCTCAAAAGGGATCTCTTCCCCGAGTTCGACGCGCTTTATCCCGGAAAATTCAACAACAAGACCAACGGCATCACTCCGCGCCGCTGGCTTCTTGCCTGCAATCCGCGCCTGAGCGCACTCATCAGCTCCAAGATCGGCAGGGGTTGGGAACGTGATCTCGGACAGTTGCGCGGGCTGGAACCGTATGCCGCTGATCCGGATTTCCAGGAGCGGTTCATGGCGGTGAAGCACGCGAACAAGGTCGACCTGGCGCGCATCATCAAGCGCGAATGCGGGGTCGACGTGAACCCGTCCGCCCTCTTTGACGTCCAGATCAAGCGCCTCCACGAGTACAAGCGCCAGCATCTCAACCTGCTCCACATCCTGGCCCTCTACCGCCGCCTCCTCCAGCACCCGGAGACCGACATCTCTCCCCGCGTCTTCATCTTCTCCGCCAAGGCCGCGCCCGGCTACGACCTGGCCAAGAACATCATCAAGGCTATCAATGCCGTTGCCTCCAGGATCAACTCCGACGCCCGGATCAACGACCGGCTCAAGGTGGTCTTCCTGCCGAACTACCGCGTCTCGCTCGCCCAGCGGATCGTGCCGGCCGCCGACCTCTCCGAGCAGATCTCCACGGCCGGCAAGGAGGCCTCCGGAACCGGGAACATGAAGCTCTCGCTCAACGGCGCGTTGACCATCGGCACCCTGGACGGTGCCAATGTGGAGATCCGCGAGGAGGTCGGAGAGGAGAATATCTTCATCTTCGGCATGACCGTCGGGGAGGTGGAGGAACTCTGGAGGAAGGGTTACAAGCCCGGCGATGTCTACGCCGCCGACGAGGAACTGAATGCCGTCGTCGACTGGGTCGGTTCGAACTACTTCACGCCCGAGGAACCGCCCGGAGTCTTCACCATGCTGCGGGACAACCTCGTTCACAGCGACCCGTACCTCTGCCTGGCGGATTTCCGCTCCTACAGCGACGCCCAACTGCGGGTGGACGCGGCATTCAGGGACAAGGCGAAATGGGCCGAGATGGCCATCCTCAACACCGCCAGGATGGGCAAGTTCTCCAGCGACCGCACGATCGCGGAATACGCGCGGGATATCTGGCATCTCAACCCGGTCAGGGTGTAGCACCCTTTCCTCATCAAGCGCGCGATCCCATGGTGATCATCGTCGGTGCCGGTCTTGCGGGCCTTGCCTGTGCCAACCGGTTGCAGCAAGCCGGTGTCGACTGGCTCCTGCTCGAGGCCTCTTCAGGGCCTGGAGGGCGCGTCGCCACGGAGGTCACCCCGGAGGGATACCGCTTGGACCGGGGCTTTCAGGTCCTCCTCGATTCGTATCCGACCGCGCGTCGCCTGCTTGATCTCCCCGCGCTGGAACCGCGGCATTTCCAGAGCGGAGCACTGATGGTCGGCGAGGGGAGGGCGGAGCGCCTTCTCAATCCGCTCCGCCATCCGGAGGGATTGCTCCCTGCGATCACGGGAAGATCCTTCTCCCTCCGTGAAAAGGCATCGTTGGCCATTCATGCGGCGTTCCAGATCCTTCGTTCCGATGAGGCCCTGCTCCGCCGTGAAACCGGACGCTCCTCCATGGAGGAACTGCGGCGACTGGGGCTTGATGGGGCCGTTTTGGAAAAGTTCCTGAGACCCTTCTTTGCCGGTGTCTTCCTCGACAATGATCTTGGAACGGATTCCTCGGTTCTCCGTTACGATCTCAAGAAGTTCTCCCTCGGTCGTGCCCTCCTTCCCGCCAAGGGAATGGGGGAGATCCCGCGACAACTCGCCTCGCGTCTCCCCGCAGGGAGGCAGCGTTACGATTCGCCCGCGTCGTCACTGGAGAGGAAGGGTAACCGCGTCGCCGCGGTCATCCTGCATCAGGGGGAGAGGATTCCCTGCGACGCCGTGGTGCTGGCGACCGATGAAGAGGCCTCCCGTCGTCTTCTCGGACTCCCACCCGGCCGATCCTGGTGCTCGACATCCACACTCTACTTCACCGGAGCGGAACCACTTTACGATGGGGCCCTGATCGTCCTGCCGGAGGGTAGGGAACGGATCGTGCGTCACTTCACCGACCTCACCAATATCGCCCCCGAGTATGCCCCTCCCGGGCGCAGACTCCTCTCGGCGACGATCCTCAACCACCCGGAGGGTGACGCGCAGGCCGCCGCCCGCGCTGAAATCACGGCTCACTTTCCCGCCTTCCAAGAGTGGGATTTTCTCAAGGAATTCCGGATCCGCCGGGCCATCCCTTCCCAGACGCCCGGATTTCACAGTCTTCGGCCTCCGCTCCAACCAGCCGCCAATGTCCTCCTAGCCGGGGATCAGGTCTCCACGGCCGGCATCGACTCCGCCCTGGCCAGCGGCCTTCGGACGGCCGATGACGTGGTGGAAAAACTCGTTTAGCCCGTGGGGGGAAGTTGGGAGGAACGCTGAACCAAGCCGGTGGGTCGAAGGTCGAACCAAGCCGCTGGGAAGCGGCGCGGTAGATCCCGCAACTGCGGGACCCCGCAAGGGGCGCCACGGCTTACGGGAGGAAGTGGCGTCAATGTCGAAGGTCGAAGGTCGAAAGCGTCCCCCGCGCCGCTTCCGAGCGGCTTGGCTCCATTCATCATTTTTCATTTTCCATTCCCCCTCCGGGTCGCCTCGTTTCCATCCTTCCTGCTTTTCTGAGTTCCGTATAAATTCATTGCTCCATGCTTGCCTTTTCCACCAACTGGAATGCCGGCCGTCATCACGACGGCGGTGCCCTCGTGGAGGAGATCCTCGGCATGGGCTTCGAAACCATCGAACTCGGGCACGGACTCTCGGTCTCTCAGTTGCATGGGATCCGCCAGGCCCACGCACGGGGCGGATTCAGAGTCATCAGTGTCCATAATTTCTGCCCGATGCCGGTGGAAATCCTCACCGACAATCCCGACTGCTACGAGTTCACCTCCTATCGCGTGGAGCAGAGGGAGCGGGCCATGCGGCTCACGCACCAGACGCTGGCCACCGCCCGGGAGTTCGGGGCCCGCTTCGTGGTTCTGCACCTCGGCCGGATCTCCCCGCTCCGCGGGATGACCTCGGAACTGCTCGCGACACTCCGGGAAAAGGGAGTCTCCAGCCGCGATCACGCCGCGAAGAAACTGGCGGCGGTGAGGAAGAGGGAGAAATCGGCGGCCGTCTTCCTGAACCGTGCCAAGAGCTATCTCGAGCCACTCGTGGAGGAGGCCCGTGAGTGCGGGCTTGTTCTGGTTGTCGAGAATCGCAGCGATTACGAGGCCATCCCGACGGAGAGGGAACTGCTGGCCCTGCTGAAGGAATTTGATTCGCCCCACCTGCGTTACTGGCACGATTTCGGGCATGCCCAGATGCGGGAGAGCCTCGGTCTTCTGGATCATGCCCAATGGCTCGCCGAGATCGCCCCCTATGCGGCGGGGGCCCACCTCCAGGATGCCCGCTGGCCCGACGAGGATCACCTCATCCCGTTCGAGGGGGAGATACCCTTCGGGCGTTTGGTTCCGCTTCTGCCCCCCTCGCTGTCCTACGTCCTGGAACTCTCATCCTCCGCCAGGACGGAGTCCATCCGTCGTGCCGCCGATCGCTGGAGGGATCTCGTTTCAACACCAACGCCATGAATCTGAAAAAAACCCTCGTGCCCCTTCTCCAGGCGGCGGTCACCCTGCTGCTCCTCTGGTGGATCTTTCACGATCCCTCCAAGCGCGCCCAGATGGTGCAGGCCATCGGAAAGGCGGACCCGCTCTGGTTGATCCCCGGTTTCCTCTGCTTCGGTCTGGTTCTTGTCTGCGGTGCTTTCCGTTGGCAACTGCTGATGAAGGTGCAGGGGATCCGACTCGGGTTGTTCCGGGTCTGGCAGTTGGTGATGATCGGGATGTTCTACAACCTCTTCCTCCCCGGCGGCACCGGCGGCGACCTCGTCAAGATCTTCTACGCCGTCAGGGAGGCTCCCAAATCCAAGAGCGCCGTCTTCCTGAGCGTCGTCGTCGACCGCGTCTCCGGGATGGTCGCGCTGATCCTCGTCTCCACCGGAGTCTTTCTCTGGTTCCGCGAAACGCTCATGGCCCTGCCGATCATGCGCGCCTTCCTCATCACCGTGGCGATCATCTTCGGCGCATTCTTGGGGCTCATCCTGCTGGCCGTGGTGATCGACCGCTTCCATCTGGCCAACCGCCTTCCAGCACGGTTTCCGGGCCACGGCACGATCCTCGAGATCGCCCGCGCCTTCTCCGTCTACGCGAGGGACTGGAGGGCTGTCGTCGCCGCAGTCCTGATCTCCCTGCCGCTGAATCTCTTCATCTTCGGCACCGGCATCTTCGCCGCCTTTGCCTTCCCGGGGAATCCCGGGGCCGCCGCCATGACCTCCGTGATTCCCGTCGTGAACACCATCAGTTCGCTTCCGCTGAGCCTGGCCGGCATCGGTGTCCGGGAGAAACTCTTCGCCATGATGCTCCACCCCCTCTACGGAACCCCCGAGGATCTCGCCGTCCTGATCTCGATCACCGGATTCGCCCTTGGCGTTCTCTGGGGACTGCTCGGGGGCGTGGTCAGCATCTTCTACCGGCCCAGTGACGGCTCGGCCGTCTCGAGGGCTGGCATCGAGGGTGAGATCGGCGCGATCGGGCAGCAGATCGAGGAGGAGGAGCGGTCCTGAGAACCGCCGCGTCCATGCGTGCCACACGATCGCGTCCCGAAGTCATCGTGAACTTCGCGATGAGCGCGGACGGGAAGATCTCCACGCGCGCCCTCACCCCGAGCACCTTCAGCTCCAAGGCCGACAAGCGCCGCCTCTCCGAGATCCGGGCCCTCGGAGACGCCCTGATCGTCGGGCGGAACACCGTCGCGGCCGACTCCATGACAATGGGGATCTCGCCCCCGGATCTCAGGGCACGGCGGGTGGGGGAGGGCAGGCCTCCGGTGCCGCTGAGGGTGATCGTGAGTGAGCGCGGAAGGTTTGATCCCGGATGGAAGGTCTTCACCTGCGCCGACTCACCCGTGATCCTCTGCACCGCGCGGAAAATCCCCGCCCGACTGGCACGAAGATTCCCGCCCTTTGTCCGGATCCTGGAATTTCCTGGAACGGGGATCCCGATTCCCTCCCTGCTGGAGAGACTGCGCGAGGACTGGGGAGTGAAGACCCTGGTCTGCGAGGGCGGCCCCACGCTCCTGAAGTCCATGCTGGAGGCCGACGCCGTCGATGAGATTCGCCTCACGATCGCCCCCCTGCTCATCGGGGGGGAGAGGGCTCCGGGCCTCACCGGCATGCCATCGGGGTTTCTTCCGGAGGAGCGCCGCTTCCGCCTCAAAGCGATCGAGCAGAGCGACGGGGAGGTCTTCCTGCGCTATCTCAGGGATCGGCGGATCCCTAAAGCGCGGCGGGTTTGATCTGGGTCCCGGCGGGTGGCGCAAACTGGCCCATCGACAGGGAGAGCGATGCTAGGCTCGTCAGGTAGTCGGCCTGCGCCCCCGCTTGCTCGAAGCGCGCCGCAGCGAGGGCGCTCTGGTTGGAAATCAGATCGGTGATGTTTGCCAGTCCGTTTTGGAAGGCGGCCTGCACGGATCGGAAGTTCTCCTCCGCGGAAACCACCAGCGAGTCGGCGTAGGCAACACGCTTGCCGGCCTTGAGGGAGTCGTTGTACGAGGTCCAGACATCTTGCGTGGTCTGCAGGCGCGTCGATTCCGCATTGGCCCGCGCCTCCGACTCCTCCGCTTGGCGCTTCTTCACCCGCTCCACGCGCTGGAATCCGTCGAAGAGGTCCCAGCTCATCACCGCGAAACCGGCGGCATGGGTGTAGGTGCCGTTGAAGTTGCCGCTCACATTGTTGAGATCCGCCCCGTATCCGTAGGTTTCGATCGACGAGGAGCCGACCAGCGAGACTTTCGGCATGAAGTCGGCCTTGGCCCGCTGGACGGCGGCGCGGCTGGCCTTGATCTCGGCGGTTCTGGCGGCGAGATCGGGGCGCTTGGCGATGGCGATATCAATCAGGCGGTCCACATTGCCGGAGATGCCCTGAAGGTCTTTCTTTCCACCGGGAGTGCCGACCTTCAGCGGCGCGTTCGCCTGCAGTCCGGCGGCGATGCGAAGATTCCCAAGCGAGACCTCGGCGTTCCGGTCGGCGGCCGCCATGTCGAAATCCGCCTGCGCGAGCGTCTTGCGCGCGGCATCCAGTTCGGGCTTGGTGCCGAGTCCGTTGGCGACCTGTGCCTCCACCATGGCAAGGATCGTCCTGGAAAGCTCTAGGTTCGCCTTGGCGGCCTGCTGCTGGGAGAGGGCGGCTACATGGGCGAAGTAGGCCTGCTGGATGGCGAAGACGGTGGTCTGGATACGGCGACTGAAGGTGAGGTTGGCGGCGTCGAGGAGAGCGACGGTACGGCGCACGTCTGAACTCCTCCTTCCGAAATCGAGCAGGAGGTACTCGAGTTCGAGTCCCGGGTTGATGCTCACGCGGCCGTAGGTCTCGGGGCCGGTCTGGATGGGGTTGTATCCGTTGTCAAATCCCCCCGTGGCAGTGAATCCAAGTTGAGGATAGTAGGCCGCCTTGGCCTCACCGACCGTGGCGGCTGATGCCAGGGCTCCGAACCAGGCGGAGCGGGTCTGCGGATTATTGGCCAGTCCCAGCTCAATCAGGGAGGAAAGCTCGTAGGATCGCGCCGGGTCGAAGGAGGTGGCCGTCTCGGCAAGCGGATACGGTTTTTTGACAATCAGTCTCCGCGTGACCACAGATCCGGGAGAGTCGCTTTGCTTGGCAGCCAGTTGGCAAAGGAGTCCCAGCGTGGCAATTAGCGTTGCCGCGCTTCTCAGTGCTCTTTTAGGATGAAGGGATGTCACGGTGGATCCTGTTGCCTGCTGTTTTCGTCATGCTGACGATGACCGGCTGTGACCCGCAAATCAACATTGCGGGTGCCTATTTTCCTGCCTGGCTTGCCTGCACCCTCGGCGGGTTGATTCTTTTTTGGGGGTTGCATCTGCTGTTCCTGAAGGCGGGACTGCTTCCCTACCTGATCCCTCTGCCGCTTGTCTACGGGGCCTTGATCACTTCGCTGACCTGCATTCTTTGGCTCATCTTCTTCGCCGTCAAATGAGCGAGAATCCCGCCATCTCCCCGGACTCTCCCGCGAAAGGGCCGTCCGGTCGTCCGAAGCAGACGTTCCGGCGGATTCTCGGGTTGTTGATCTCCATTGGCTCCTTTCTGGCGGCCGCTGTGCTGGCAATGAAGGTTGATGCGAACATCAGGACCAATCCCCGCACCGAGGACGCCCAGGTGCGGGCCAACGTGATCGGAGTCGCCCCTCAGGTGGGTGGCACGATCACGGCCATCCATGTGAAGGACAATCAACTTGTCCGCAGGGGGGATCTGCTTTTCGAACTCGATTCGCGTCCCTATGCGGCGGAAGCGGAGAAGGCCAAGGCGCAGTTGGCCCTTACCGAGCTTGAGATTCAGGCCTACAAGGACCAGATCGCCGCAGCGGAGGCCCAGCTCAAGCAGAGCGAGGCCAAGGCGGCCTACGCCGTCGACTACGCGAAGCGGGTGCAGGCCCTTGTCGGCAATCTCTACGTGACGGTCGATAAAAACCAACTCGCCCAGACCGAGGCGATCACCGCCACCGACAAGGTCGCCCAAGACAAGGCGGCCCTGGAGCGTGCCCGTAATCTTCTCGGGGAACAGGGTGATGTGAATGTGCGCCGGGTCGCGGCTCAGGCCGCGCTGAGGGATTCCGAACTGAAGCTCTCCTACTGCAAGGTCTACGCCACATGCGACGGCTATGTGACCAACCTTCAGATCACACCCGGTGCCTATGCCGCCGTGGGTGAGCAGATCTTCTCTCTGGTCGACAGGAAGATCTGGTATGTCCTTGCGAATTTCCGGGAAACGGACCTCAAGAGGATGCGCCCCGGAATGAGCGCCGATGTCTACCTGTTGGCCGAGTCCGGAAAAAAACTGAAGGGGATCGTCCAAGGGGTTCCCAAGGCCGTCGTGGCGCTCAACAGTCCCTCCAACAATGCTCCCGGAGGGGAGGGGATTCTCTCGCGGGTCTCCCCGACGATCGACTTCATCCTCCTGGCCCAGCGCTATCCCGTGAGGATTATTTTGGACGAGAAGGAAGAGCATTCCTTCAGGATGGGTGGAACGGCCTCGGTGATTGTCCATACCGGCAGCGATATCGAGGAGGGGATGCAGGTCATCCAACGTCTGCAGAAGGTGGAGGATGCCGAGTTTGTTTCCCCGTTGGGTAATGCCGGGCGGATTCCGCTTCAATGAGCGACGCCTGGCGCCCCGCGTGCAGGTTGGCCCTGGGGGTTGCGCTGGCGATGCTGACCATCCTGACGCTGAAGTTTCCCCACCTTTTCAGGGCGATGCTCGCCGTCTCCCTGCTGGCCAATCTTCCCACTTTCCGCCGGAGCACGATGCGCCAGAGGCTCATCCTGGTCTGGGTTGCAGGTGCCATGGGGAGCGTTGTGGAGGCCTTGTTTCTCGATGCTCCCTGGCTCTACGTCCCGGCCTATTTGCTTCTCATTTTTGCCACGATGGCGCTCGCATCCAGGAGCCGTGACGCGGCAACGATGACGCTTCTGGTCTACGGCCTGAGCGGATCCCTCATTTCGGGGAAAATCGCCGATTCGGCACCGATCATGGGGGGATTTTACAGAACCCTGGCCGTGACTATCGGGATCTTTGCGGCTGCGGCCGCCTTTTCCATCATTCCGTTGAGGAAGGGATACCGCCCCCAGCTTCCCGAACCGGTGAATTTCGGCAGCCGCGAGACCTTCTTCCTGGGGTTTGTGGGTGTCTCCTGCCTGATCGCCGGACATACCCTTGTTACCGACAACAAGGTCTTTGTCATCATGGGAGGTATCCCTTGGGCCATTCAGTTGCTCTCGGCGTCACGACCAGTCCTGATGGCACGCCTCACGGGTGCCGTGTCGGGAAGCATTGTCGCGATTTTCACCATCTCCGTTCTGTCCGCCTCCACGAACAATGTCGCGATCTACATGGTCGTGATCTGCCTCATCATGGGAACCATCGGATATTTGGGATTCCGGTTTCCCTCGTTCAAGCCCGGGTGCGCCCAGTTCGCCGTCAGTTTCATGATTCCCACGGGAATGCTTCCGGGTCCGATGCAGAACTTTCATCAGCCCCTCGCGATCATTGAGGCGATGTGGATCGGGATCATCCTGGCATCACTTCTCTACTTCCTTCACCAGTGGTTGCTCAGCGTGGAAAAAATCGTCGAGGACTCCGGTCGGGAAGCATTGGGAAGATAGGAGATGCGCCGAAGGCGCAGGAGTTGGTAGATGGGGCAGAGAGGCGGAAGATAGGATATAGGAGTTTGGATATTGGGACTGAGTCGAACCAAGCCACCCCAACAGCCAAAAGGATGAAGTATGAATTATGAGGGATGAAAAAGGGAGCCTACCCATCAGAACTTCCGTTCCAATGGTGCGAGCCCAGCCCAACAGCCCAACAGCCCAACAGCCCAACAGCCCAACAGCCCAACAGCCTCGGTTTAATCAGCGCTTCCCTAGCGGATATCCTCCAGCGCGTCCGAGATGGCGGCGGTCAGCTCCCTCGGACCTTCACCGCCGAGACGTTCATCGACCTCCTCCAGGCGCCTGATCAGGTCGAGCACCTCGCGCCGGGCGTAGGGGCCTCCCGCAGCGTCGCAGAAATGGGTGCGGCATCCGAAGGGGCGACCCT
>JBIIGI010000023.1:0-30782 GCA_044236545.1 Chthoniobacterales bacterium | reverse complement strand
CTCGAGCGAATTCATCAGGGCGGCGGTGCGATCCAGCCATGCAGGGGCGTCCAATTCAGCCATCGCGTGACAATCGGTGAGGAACCCGAGACGCAAAGGAGTGAGTCCCTTCGGAAGCCCAGCCCCGCGCAGGATCGGGGGAAGAATCAACTGGGCGGTGAAAAACGCCCCCAGGCTCGTGACGAAGTCGCGGCGGCTGATCGGGTCAGCTCTGAAGGCCCGTGACAAACCAGCTTCTTCCCTTTTTTTCATTGTCTCATACCCATGCTGGAGAGTCTCTGTGGAGGCCGGGATGTTGGAGCACGAATTCCTCTCAACGCTCGCCGATGACGATCACCGCAACCCCCGCCAGAACAAGGATTCCCCCGCAGAGCGTCATGACGTTGAGCTGCATCTCCCTGAAAAAGAGCCAGGCGAAGAGCACAACGAAGAAGGGATAGGAAATCTCGATCAGGGAGGCCAGTGTCGGGTTTTTGGCTCCCATGGCGACATAAGTCAGGTAGGCGCCGAGCGCTCCGGTCGCGATGGAGAAGAAAAACCAGAATGGATCGGAACGTTCGAGCCCCGGGAACTTCCAGAGGGTGGAAAATCTGCCGGAACAGAGAAGCGAGATGGAGGCGCCCAATAGCCCGAAGAGGGTGTACCCGAAGAAAAAGAGAAGCGGACTGAACCCCTTTTTCAGGAGGGGTCCACTGGCTGCATAACTCATCCCCCAGCAGATCGAGGCGGCGATGGCGTAAGCAATCCACATAAATGCCGTAATTTTACCGTTGAAAGAACCGGATGCAAACAAGAAGAGGGCTCTGTTGCTCTTGCCGAGAAGCCGCGCATGAGGCATCCGTTATGTCATGGGAATGGAAATCGAGCGGAAGTTTCTCGTCACCGACGAATCATGGCGCGCCGGAGCCGATGGCATTGCCTACGCGCAGGGGTATCTTGCACGCGGTAGTGGACGCACGGTCCGGGTCCGCATCGCCGGCGGGGAGGCCTGGCTTACGGTCAAGGGCCCTGTGAGCGGATTCAGCCGTGAGGAGTTCGAGTACCCCATTCCGCTTCAGGATGCACACCGGATGCTCCGACTCTGCGAGGGACCGATCATCGAAAAAGAACGTTACCGGATTCCCTTCGGAAACCATCTTTGGGAGGTCGACGAGTTTCACGGGGAGAATGCCGGTCTTGTGATCGCCGAGGTGGAATTGAGCGATGCCAACGAAGAACCCTCCCTGCCTCCGTGGATCGGAACCGAGGTGACGGGGCAACCGCGCTATTACAACTCCAACCTGACGCACCACCCCTACCGGGAATGGGGCCCCCCTCGCCCTTGATGAGGCAAAAGACGCGGAGATCCCGAAAGTCGACCGTTCCGAACATGACAACACGTTGCAGAGAGACCGGAAAGAGGAAGGGGATCGGGAAAAAACCGCGTCTCTGGATCCGCAGGCGGGAAGCGACCGGGGAGGCGCTACGCACCTTGGCCACACTGCAACTCGATGCCGCCCTGACCGAGCTTCGCGGTAAAAATGTCTCCCCCGATGCGGTCCACAATGCGCGCACTTACATCAAGAAGATCCGCTCCCTGATCCAGTTGGGGGCCCCGACAATGGGTAGCGCGTGTCGCGACCGGCTCCGGAAGAAACTTCGGGAGGCCGCCGCAGTGCTCGGTCCCATGCGTGATTCCGACGTGAGGGTCCAGTCGCTTGATGAGCTCATCAGGAAAACAAGCTTGTCCGCGGTTCGTTTTGACCCCATCAGAAGGCGATTGAGCGATGCCAGCGGAAAACGACGCTCCAAGGACCGGCGGCAGATCCCCCGAGTCGAGCGCATTCTGCGTGAAATCCGTAAATCGATCCCTTCGTGGCCACTGGACAAGATGGATGGTAAAAAAATCATCCGCCGAGTGAGGCGCACCTACCGGCGCGGACGCATCGCACTCGATCTCTGCTCCTCAAGTGGAAATTCCGTGGATTTTCACCTCTGGCGTAAGCTCGTCAAACAACTCTGGTATCAACTCCGCATCACCTCACGCTTCTGGCCCGATCATGCCCTCAATAGGATCCGTGATACCGACCTGATCGGGGAACTTGCTGGAAAGGAACGGGACTACACCCTCCTCGGCAAGAGGTTGATTGGGCTCCATAACGATCCATGCAGTGTCCTGCTGGTTAATAGGATAAACAAGATTATAGTAACTCTTCGTAAAAAATCTATCTCTGAGGGATTTCGTTTTTACGAGGAACGACCGAAGGCTTTTGTCAAAAAACTATCCATCCCTTAAGGAACCAGGTTCCTTAAAGAATCACAGAAAGAATCGAGCAAATCCATGACGGACATCCCCACAGCACACGACCTGACTCTGGCCCATCCCTTGATCGAAGAGACGATCGAACAGTCCCTCTCCATCATTCGTCCCAACTTCCACCTCGGCTGGGACCTTTTTCTGGCACTACTACCGTTACTCATCGGCTGGATCCTGTTCAGGCATTCACGGAAAGTTCCCTCATGGCTCTGGTGGCCTTTCCTCGGAGTTTTCCTGCTCTTTCTTCCCAATGCCCCTTACGTCCTAACCGACGTGATTCATTTCGTTGAGAAGATCAGGGTGACCCCTCCCCTCCCTCTGTGGGCGCTGAGCCTCCTGCTGATCGAATACTTTCTCTATTTTTCAATCGGCATGCAGAGCTTCACCATTTCGATGATGATCTGGGGAAGGTTCCTGAAGCATCGAGGCCTTGGATGGCTGATTTTTCCAATCGAACTGCTGACACTGGCGCTCAGCGCCTTCGCGATATATTTGGGTCGCTTCGACCGCCTCAACAGTTGGAATGTGGCGACTGATCCGGCCAGGGTCCTGGATCAGTCCCTCCATGAAGCGCAGTTGCATCACTCCCAGGAAGTGATGGTTGTCTTCCTTGCGACCTTGGCCCTACTTTTTTACCTGACAAAACTCACGAATTTCTTCATCGCATGGGTGATCAGGGGCCACCCGGGAAGGAATCACACCCATAGCGAGGGAACGCATCCCTAACGCAGCTTCCAAAACATCACGGCCGTGATGATCAGGCCTATCGCCGTGATGAGATGGCGGACGTGATGCTGGGGAATCCGCTGGGAAAATGTGGAGCCGAGATAATATCCAGCCACGGCACCGAGGGTCATCACCCCCATGCGGGGCCAGTCGATCAGCCCGCTGGCGGTGAACCAGAGGGCGGCCACGAGATTGATCAGGGAGCCGAGGACGTTCTTCAGCGTGTTCATCCGGTGGATGTCCGAAAAACCAAGAAAGCCGAGCGAGGCCAGCATCAGGATGCCGATCCCCGCGCCGAAGTAACCTCCATACACAGAGACCAGGAACTGGAACAGGAGGGCCGCAGCAAGATGCCATCTGCCGCTTGGCGGTGATTGCAAAGCGACCGTCCGGTGAGCCACCCGCCTCCTGACCACCCCCTGAAGCATGAAGAGAAGCGTGGCGAAAAGAACCAGATAGGGAACCAGTGCCGTGAAGGCCCCCTCACCCCAATGGGTAAGGAGAAAGCTGCCGAGCAGACCACCGGTCACGCTCACGGGAATGAATGTCTTGAACCAGGGCCGGACTTCCCGGAGTTGGGAACGGAAGCCATACAGGCTTCCCGAGGTTCCTGCAACCAGGGCCAGGGTGCTCGTGGCATTGGCAATGACGGGAGGCACCCCGAAGAGGATCAGCGTGGGAAAGGTGACCAAGGTGCCTCCGCCGGCGATCGCATTGATCATTCCCGCGGCGCAGGCTGCTGCCAGAAGCGCCGTAATCTCAATCGTTGACATGCCCTTGTGTATAGCAGTGGCCGGAGGAAGTGGCCATTTCAACCAATTCTTCTTTCGCTCGCGGCCCATCAAGGGCATCTTTTCGCACCACTTCGCTTCCCATGCTGACAGCTTCCGGTCTTTCCAAATCCTACGGCGGACGGTCCCTTTTTGAGGAGGCCTCTCTTCAAATCAACCGAGGTGACCGCATCGGCCTGATCGGAGCCAATGGGGCCGGCAAATCGACGCTCTTCTCCCTGATCCTGAAGCAGGCCTCCCCTGACTCGGGAACCATTGCCCTGGAAAAGAACGTGTCGATCGGGTTTCTCCCGCAGGAGAGCGCCCCATCGGGTGATGAGACAGTCCTTGAACTGGCCACGAATGTCTCCCCCTCCATGGAGGAAGTCCGCACGATGTTGAGGGAGCATCCCTCCGATGAGGATCCGGTCCACCATGACGCGCTCGCCCGGTTCGCCGAACTCGACGGCCACTCCCTTGAGGTGAAGGCAAAACGAATCCTGAGCGGGTTGGCCTTCCGCGACGGTGATGTCGAAAAGCCCGCCCGCACCCTAAGCGGCGGCTGGATCATGAGGGCTCACCTGGCGCGACTCCTCGTCATGGAGCCCGATATCCTGATGCTCGACGAACCGACGAACCATCTGGATCTGGAGTCGCTCGGATGGTTCCAGAACCATCTCTCCAAGTACGGAGGGGCGATCCTGGCGATTTCGCACGACCGGGAGTTCCTCAACGCCATCTGCCTGGGGATCCTCGAGATCCGCAACCGGAAGCTCAACCGCTACCGGGGCAACTACGACGAGTACCTCGCCCAGAAGGCCGCCCGGGAGGAGCAGCAATGGGCTGCCTACAAGAACCAGCAGAGGGAGATCGCGGAACTGCAGCGCTTCATCGACCGTTTCCGCGCAAAAGCCAGCAAGGCGTCGCAGGCACAGGACCGCATCAAGCAGCTTGCGCGCATGGAGCGCATCGAACCGCCCGAGCGTGACGAGGCGACGGTCTCCTTTTCCTTCCCCCAACCGAGGCGGGGAGGCCAGCGCGCGATCACCCTGGAGGGGGTGAAACAATCTTACGGGACCCATGTCGTCTACGAGCGCCTCGACCTCGAGGTGGAGCGGGGGCAGCGGACCGTTCTGGTCGGCCCCAACGGAGCCGGAAAATCGACCCTGCTCAAGATCCTGGCGGGACTGCTCCCCCTGGATGCTGGAACGGTGACCCCGGGGCACAATCTCTCGATCGGCTACTTTGCCCAGCACCGGAGCGAGATGCTGGACGTCAAAAGAAGCGTTCTTGCGGAGGCGATGGAGACACAGACCCCAGTGCCGGAGCAGACCGTCCGCACGATCCTGGGATCCTTTCTTTTCCGCGGGGAGGATGTCTTCAAGCCGGTCGGCGTCCTCAGCGGCGGAGAAAAAAGCCGCCTTGCCCTGGTCAAGTTACTGCTCAATCCGCCCAATCTCCTGCTGCTCGACGAACCGACCACCCACCTCGACATGCCGAGCATCGATGCCTTGATCGGCGCACTCAGACAATATGAGGGGACTCTCCTCTTCGTGAGTCACGATGTGCATTTCATCCGTTCGATCGCCACCACTGTCATCCACATCAGCGCCGGCAAGATCACCCCCTACTCCGGTGACTACCAATACTACCTCGATAAATCGGGGTCGTCCTCCGAACGCGCGGCGCTCGTTGCACCCGGTGATTACCGTCCCGAAAGCCCGGGAACCGGTGAGTCTGCGCCACGCGTCAAGATGGGACTCAGGGAGATCAAGGAACAGCGGCGGGCCGAGGCGGAGGCGAGGAAGGCCGCCAACAGGATCATCAGGGAGACCCAGACTCGCCTTAAAGCGGCGGAGGATGAAATCTCCTCCCTTGAGTCGCGTCAGCGGGAACTTGCGGTTGAGTTGGAGAGTCCCGAAGGAATGAATGCCAACCGAGCCTTTGCGCTCAACAGGGAGTTGGCAACCGTCCAAGAGCGCCTGTCCGCCGCCCTGGAAGAGTGGGAGAAGTTATCCGCTTTCCTTCCGGGACCCGAAGTGGAAACGATGGGGTGAAGTCCCTCCTCCCATGATAAAAAACTACCTAGCGGCACGCATCAGGAGCTTCGGCTATGCCTTCAAGGGAATCGCCACACTCCTGAAGACCCAACCCCACGCGAAGCTTCATCTGATCGCCACGGCGTTGGTCATCGCCGCAGGTGCTTCACTCCATCTTGAGCCGTGGGAATGGGTTTCAATTCTCCTCTGCATCGGTTTGGTCTGGCTGGGGGAATCTCTCAACACAGCCATCGAATTTCTTGCAGACGAAGTTTCACTGGAACAACGGGACCGGATCGGGAAGGCCAAGGATGTCGCCGCCGGCGGGGTGCTGATTGCGGCCATCGTTTCCATCTCCGTTGCCGCCGTGATTTTCCTGAGGCATCTCCTATAACGTGGAAAACGGATAGCTTTCCGGTTGACCATCGGCCTTGCCTGAATCAATCTCACCTCTTCATCAGGTGAGGTGGCTGAGTGGTCGAAAGCAGCGCTTTGCTAAAGCGCCGTACTCCAAAAGGGTACCGAGGGTTCGAATCCCTCCCTCACCGCCATGGTTCAGACGAAAGAATGTTCCCTGTCTGCAACTCCATAATTCAATTCCCTCTCTCTCTGAATTGGAGGGATGAGAATCTCGGTTCGAACGCCATGCCGCGATCAGCGGCATCAGCACTCAGCGAAGCCTGACTGCAGAGCCCGAGCAGCGCTCGGGATAATCCCTCCCTCACCGCCAGTTTCTGGCAGAAAGGGCAAAAAAGGGAGGCCCTATCGGATATTCCACCCCCCTCTAGGATATTGCGCCCCTACACGGAAGCGGGAATACTTTCGCCCCATGAGAGCCGACTCCAAACCAAGGACCCTCGCCCGATCCTCCGTCACCGTTTCGGTTCCCGGAACATCAGCAAATCTTGGCCCTGGATTTGATTCCTTCGGCGTTGCTCTGGATCTTTCCAATCTGGTGACCGTGACGCCGACGGAGCGCCGTGCCCTCCCCCTCCCCCCGATGGTGGTAAAGACGGCGGAAACATTTTTTCGAGGCAGTTGCCTGACTCCATTCCCCTTCACCTGGGGGATCAAAGGAAGCGTTCCCCAGGCCCGGGGACTCGGCAGTAGTGTGACGGTCAGGCTGGGGATCCTGCTCGGTCTCAACGAACTCACAGGGCAACCCCTCTCCCGCCACGGACTCTTCCGTCTCTGCGCGGAGTTGGAGGGACATCCCGACAATGCCGCGCCTGCCATGTTCGGGGGGTTCACAATCGCCAGATCCCACCACGATCCCCTGCGCTATGCCGTCGCCCCCGGAATATCGTTCATCCTGCTGATCCCAGGATTTGAAGTGGCCACGCCCGACGCCCGCAAGGTGATGCCCAAGTCCGTCAGTGTTTCCGATGCCGCAGCCAATGCCGCAGATGCGGCCGTCATTGCCGCCGCCTTCGCGACGAAACGCTACTCGCTTCTCAAGGGGGCGTTCGGGGACCGAATTCATCAGCCCTATCGATCCAAGTTGGTTCCCTTTCTCAACGACGTCGTGGAGGCTGGAGTGAATGCCGGCGCGATCGGAGGGTGGCTCAGCGGATCCGGTTCGACCATCTGCTGCCTGGCATCGGATCCGCTCTCCGCAAAAAAAGCCTCCACGGCCATGAGGCGTTCCGCACCGAAGGGTTCCCGAATCGTGATCTGCTCCCCTGACAACCAGGGAGCCCGCATCGTCAAGTGAGTTGGATGATGTTCAGCCAGGCGGCCGCCTCCTTTCATTCGTAATTTCACCCTGTTTTCACAGTGCGCCGTCTCCTCGACAGTCTTGAACAGTTCGCCGTTGACGTGATCCTTGAGCGTCGTGCGGGTAAACGTGCCGGAATTCTCCGGGCCATTCTACTGGCGGTCTCCTATCTCTATCTGGCGATCGTTGTCCTGAGACTGCGCCTCTTCACATCACATCTCCTGCGGAGGCATCAGATCGGATGCCCCGTGGTTAGCATCGGAAACCTGACCGTCGGAGGAACTGGCAAGACTCCCGTGGTTGAGAAACTGGCCCGCGACCTCCAAGCCCGCGGAAGACGCGTCGCCATCCTGAGCCGTGGATACAAAAGCGTCCGAAGGAGGCGATCGGGGATGGAGAAAACACATCTCCGTGTGGTCTCGGAGGGAGGGGCCATTCTCCTCGATTCCAAAACCGCGGGTGACGAGCCGTTCATGCTGGCAAAAAACCTCCGCGGGGTCGCCGTCGTCGTCGACAAGGACCGTGTAGACTGCGGACGCCATGCCGTTTCAGCCATCGGATGCGACTTGCTGATCCTTGATGACGGGCTTCAATACCTGAAGCTTCACCGGCGCTTTGATCTCGTCCTCGTCGACCGGGAAGCCCCCTTCGGCAACGAGCATCTCCTCCCGCGCGGCACGCTTCGCGAACCTCCGGAACATCTCCGCCGCGCCACCCATATCCTGATCACCAAATGCGATGGGAGTGATCTCACGGAGCTCCGAGCCAAGATCAGGAAACTGAACCGCACCGCCCCCATCATCGAATGCCGTCACCGCCCGGTGGAACTGCAGGATCTCTCCACCGGGAAAATCATTCCCCTCAGCGCCCTGCAGGGAATGCGCGCGGGGGCCCTCTCCGCAATCGCCTCACCTGAAAGCTTTGAACAAGGTCTCAGGCGACTCGGGGTCAATCTGGAACTGACTCAGAGTTACGCGGATCATCACCGCTTTTCCAAACGTGAACTGGAGAGGTTCATCAAGCGCTGCTCCCGTCGCGGCGTCCCCTTCATCCTGACAACGGAAAAGGATGCGGTAAGGATGCCCCGCCTTCTCAACCAGGAGGTTCCGGTCCTCTACCTGCGCATAGAAATCGAGATCCTCAAGGGGCACGAGGAATGGGACCGGATGCTCGCACAACTTGCCCGCCCGGAAGCACCTATCGTTGATGACTCGGAAACCACGGCCGAGGCCACCCGTCTGGAGAACTCGGGATCGCTTAATCTTTAGAGCGTTTTTGATTGAGATGTAGACAAAGGATTTGCGGATGCCATGGGGTAGTGGGCAGGGAGCAGGCAAAGCGGCTGTAGTTTGACGCCGCTTGCGGGAGCAAGAGCGGCAATCTTCCGCGCCTCTCCCCAGAGGCTTGGTTCCGCACTACTGCCCGAGCGTTGGGACGGGATGATCAGCCTCGAAGCGCTCGATGTAATCACGAGTGATCGGAACCGTCCCGTTTCGCTTCGCAAGCTGAATCTGGAAGACCATCATTCCTTGATGACGGAAGGAGAGTTCGCTTGTGATGAGGTAGAACTCCCACATCCGGCAGAACCTCTCATCGTAGAGACGGCGGATTTCATCACGACGGCTCTCGAAGCGCTCACGCCAGATCCGGAGCGTTTCGGCATAGTGAATGCGCAGGATCTCGATGTCCGTCACGAGCAATCCCGCACGCTCGATTGCAGGCAGAACCTCCGAAAGCGCGGGTGCATAGCCACCGGGAAAGATATGTCTGGCGATCCAGGGATTGGTGTGACCGGGGCCGTCAGGGCGACCGATCGAGTGAAGCAGGGCAACTCCGTCATCGGAGAGCAGATCGGAGATCTTCCCGAAGAACGCCCCGTAATGATCGATACCGACATGCTCGAACATGCCGACCGAGACGATCCGGTCATAGAGCCCCTTTTCCAGACGGTAGTCGAGCATCCTGAAGCGGACACGCTCAGCCACTCCCTCGTCGACGGCACGGCGATTGGAGCGCGCATGCTGCTCAGCGGAAAGTGTCAGCCCGGTGACATCGGCCCCGAAGATTTTGGCAAGATAGAGCCCCAACCCTCCCCAACCCGAGCCGATGTCGAGCACCGTGTCGCCGGGTTTGAGTAGCAACTTTGCGGCGATGTGCCTTTTTTTTTGCTCCTGGCACTTTTCCAGGGAGTCTTCACCGGAAAGAAAATACCCGCATGAATATTGGCGGTCGGCATCGAGAAAAAGGTCGTAGAGCTGATCGGAGAGATCGTAGTGATGCGCGACATTCCGCCGGGAGCGTCCGACCGGGTTGAATTGGCTGAATCGTCGGATCGCATCCAGGATGCTTTCGGTGATCCCGCTGAACGGGTAGCTGAGCGGGCGAAGGCCGATGGAGAGGAAAAGAAGATCGAGAAATTCGTACAGCGTCCCCTCCACGATGCTCAGACGTCCCTGCATGAAGGCTTCACCCGTCTCGAATTGGGGGTTGAGCAGCAAACGCCAAGTGGTGGCACGATCATGGATCCGGATCGTGATCCGTGGAGGATGACCGTCGCCATAGGTCTGCGATCCCCCCTTCCAATCGATCACACGGAGCGATCCCCTGCGGATCAGCTTCCTAAGAATGGGGTCCAGTGCGGGCATGCCGGTTCAACGCCTCACTCATGATCGTGGAAAAGGCTCCCTGCGCGGCCGTGGGGAAAATCGGTTGCCAAACAACCCCTGGCTGAGCGTTTCCATGCCGGAACGATGGCAGGAAGCCATCCAATCCGTCCATAATCAGGTGGATTAGATCCGCAATGGGGAGGTTAAGCGACCATGGCAGGAACCATCACGGCGTCAGACATGCCATGGAGGATTTTCTTGTCTGCGGGGCAGACCGTGGCGAGGAGCCCGCCCAGTTTGGCTTTTCCCGAATGGACGAAAAAATATGGGCTGAGTCGCGCCCTTCCCTTCATGGAAAGAATCTCCCCGGAGGGGCTGTAGTAGGACTGATCCGTGAGAATCGACTGCCGGAAAACCTGCAGGATGTGAGGATGATGAGGATATTCATCGAGGGCGTCGTGCAGTGATTTTTCCCAATCCTCCCTGGAAAGATCGGATCCCAGGGAGACGCCGCGGGCACCCCAGGCACGGCCGTCAAAGCCGCTGATCTTGATGATCAGCTCGCGCTGCTTCTGGCTGAATGCAGCCAACTCCTTCCAGTTCTGGATATCGAGACGCGGGTAAACCGCCTGCGGCGGCAGCGGCTCCGGATTGAGGATCCATGTGTAGGGAATCCAGCGCTTCAGAGCCTGCACGCCGCGATCGCCGAGTTGCCTGAGCCAGAACTCGCGGAGTGGCGGCATCCAGAAGAGCCCCATCCAGAGCTTTTCCTCGAGTTGGGCCTTGGGAGGGGGGGTCACTGTCACCTTTCCGCAAAGTGCATCGCGGAAGAGTTCCTCCGAACAGGGAACCTGATCGAGGTCGAAAAGTTCGAAAAACCGGTAGGCATGACCGCTCCAAGCCCCCCTCTTTGAGGCATCGACAACCCTCCAGTCAGAATTTCCAGACATCAGGTTCAGGCGCGCCGCAAGCCACTCCATCTCGGGTCTGTAGGTGGCGGCCTCCTCCGAGACAATGATCTCGCCTCGGTGAAGAACGGAGGAGAATCCTTCCAGCATCCCCGAGGGTCCCCCGATCACCTCGTGTCCGAATGATGCATAGGTTTCGTTAAGCCAGGCGGTCAGGCCAATTCCTCCGGGAATCTGGTCGAGTTCGCAAATCGCAAACCCCTCCTCCGTGACGACGAGATCGGGCCGGATCACTCGGGCAATCTCACCGCGGAAGACCGGATCCCTTCCGAGAGCCACAAGGGAGGGCGGCTTTCCGCGGTCGAGAAGATCCGCGATCCACGAGGGCTGACGTCCGTCGACACTCTGGCGGTAGAGAAGGTCGCACGCCTCGGCAAACTGCATCAGCCTGTGGCCCATCGATTCCAGTTCCTTCGCGAGTCCGGTTGAAATGGCGTACGGTAGCGGCGACCAGCGCCACTCTTTTCCGGCAAAAAGCTCACCGTCGGGAACGCGGCTCCTAAGGTCCCCGAGCGGAATGGGAGAAACGCTTTTAGCAGAAAAGCTCACGAAAGCAGATGTTTCAGCGATTCCCTCACCACATCCTCGGCAGAACTACCCGGCGGGAGTCTAGGCAGGACAGCCTTGACCGCCTTGTGGGCATCAGCCTGCTTGTAACCCAGCGAAATCAGCGCAAGAACCGCGTCATGAAGGTGACGCTCTATGCCCGAGGGCGCATTCTCACGGCTGGCAGCCTCCCACTCGGCCGCCACGCCCAGCTTGTCCTTGAGTTCAAGGACAACGCGTTCGGCGGTTTTTTTGCCGACGCCGGGGATCTTCGAGATGGCGGCGATGTCGGAGGTGACAACGGCACCCTTGAACTGGTCGACAGACATCCCGCTTAGGATTGCCAGAGCGAGTTTGGTGCCGACACCCGAGACATGGGCCAGCAGGAGTCGGAAAAGATCCCGTTCCTGGGACGTGGAGAACCCGTAGAGCATCTGCGCATCCTCCCTCACATGGTGATGGGTCAGGATTCGGAGACGCGATCCCGTCGCGGGAAGTGTGTTGTAACTCGAGAGAGGAATGAGAATCTGATAGCCGATGCCTCCCGCATTGACGACGATCATGCTCGGCAGCACCTCCTCAAGCGTTCCTTCGACAAATGTGATCATGACAACCTCCTTTCTACGCGCGACGACCGTGAAAGACCAGCGGTTGTGGTGGCGAATCTTTTACGCCCTTGCTCTCGGCGTGATCGTGTTCTCATGCGAACCAAGCGCGGAGGCCCTCAGTGAAGAGGATGGTGGACATCCGGCACTCCTCCTCGGCGGTTCCTTTGAACGCCCCCCGGTTCACGCCTTCCTGCCCGGTTCAAAGCGGACGATCGTCTACCCGGCCCTTTTCCGTAATGACGGCACCTGCACCCCGCTTGCGACCGCCGCCGGGATGAGTCCCGCCGGGTGGGACCGTTTTCTCAAGGAGGCGCAGGAGCGTTCCCTGCTGCTACTGGCGACCCTTGACCCCTCGCTGATCCGCGACAGCAGCGGGGTCATCCAGATGGCCGTTATTGTTTCAGATGACCCCAGGACCGCTTCCTGCATCCTCTCCCCGGCTTTCCTCAAGCGCTTCAGCGCCATCTTCGGTCCGGAACTCCTTGTCGCCATCCCCGCCAGGAACAGGATCTATGTGTTTCCCAAACTGGCCAACCGGCTTGAGGCCATGACCGAAACCATCAGGGATGATCACTTGATCACGCCGATGCCGGTCTCAACCGAACTCTTCGAAATCTCCAAAAAGGGACTCCGCGCCGTCGGTTCCTATGACCCCCATGACTAGCCCTCTCTCGAAAATTCTTCTGGATAGTGACACGATCGCCACAAGAGTCCGTGAGCTTGGCATCATGATCTCTTCGGACATGTCGGGGCTCTCACCCTGTATTGTCCCGGTCATGGACGGTGGGATGATCTTTGCCGCCGATCTGATGAGGGAACTCTCCCTGCCAGTCACACTCCTTCCGATCAGGGCCTCGAGTTACGGAGCGGGTATCGAGAGCAGCGGCACGGTCCGTCTGCCGGAGGGCATTCCCGAGGAGGTTCGTGGCAGGGATCTCCTGCTCGTGGACGACATCCTCGACACGGGAAGAACCATGGCGGTCCTGCGGGATGGACTCCTCGCCGCGGGAGCGCTCTCGGTGCGCTCCTGTGTTCTCCTCCGCAAGGAACACGCGCATCATCTTCATGCCGACTACATCGGATTCGAGATTCCTGACAGTTTCGTGGTCGGCTATGGCCTGGATCTGGCGGGACTCCACCGGAATCTCCCCTGCATCGGAATCCCGAAGCTCTGAACCGAAGGGGAACCGCGGTTGCCTTGCGGGATGCGGATCGCATGGCCCGCTTGCCGTCTTTCCAAAGCGAATCCTGTAAAAACCTTCAACACGGCATTCTTTTCCTTCATCATCCACGTCGCATGTCACTTCCAGTCGAGCACAACGACCCCGTCAACGCGGCCATCCTCGCCATCTCCGAGGACAAGATACCGGGATTCCACGAGGATCCCTTCACCGTTGTCGCGCAGCAGTCGGGCCAACCGCTGGAGACCGTGATCGCACGCATCCGTGCCATGCTGAAGGCCGGAACGATCCGCCGCGTTCGCCAGACACTCATTGCCAACAATCTTGCCGAGGGGGCGCTGGTCGCCTGGAGGGTTGCCGAAGGAAGGCTCGATGAGGCGTTTGACTTCCTCTTCAAGGAGGACCCCTTCTCCGGTCACGTTGTTGTCCGCTCCACGGATGCACGGATCGAGGGCGGGGCCTTTCGCCTCTGGACCACACTGAAGGTTCCGGCGGGATTCTCCCTCACGGATCATTGCGAGCTTCTCGCCAAGCGGATCGGTGCCGATTCATTCCGCATCATGCAGGCCAAGGGGATCTTTGCATTGGGTGTCGGTCATGTGCGGCGCAAGAACTGTGAGCCGGGGACCCGTTCCGAGGAGCCCGCGACCATGATGCAGCCCGCCGTCGTGCATCTCACCGATCTGGAGTGGAGCGTCCTGCTGGAACTCAAGAGGGAATTCACCCCGGATGAGATCACCCCCCTCCCCTGGCTGAAGCGCGCCGAGGCTGCCGGGGTCACCCCGGAGGTCTTCTACTCCGTGGCCCGATCCTTCCTGGAGAGAAAGCTTCTCGGTCGGTTCTCCACGTTCCTGGAACATGTGAAGCCTTCCGCCACCGGTGTCCGCGTCACCCGGTTCAACGCCCTCTTCCATTGGGCGGTCCCTCCGGGTAGGGAACGCGAGGCCGGAGCCGAGATCGGACGGCACGACATCATGACGCACTGCTACTGGCGCGAAGGTGGCCCCGACTTCAACAACGTCAACATCATGGGAGTGGCCCATGGAACCGACAAGGGCCGGGTCCTCGAGCACAAGGCCGCCATGGACCGCCACTTGGAGGAGGCGGGCATCCCTCTTCTCTACACCAACGTCTTCTGGGGTGGCCGTAGTGAGATCAAGCCCTCCGAGATCTCTCCCGTGATCTACAGGGAGTGGCTGGAAAGGCTGAACCCAGATTGCGCTATAGAGCGGTATTGACAGGTTTGAGCGGTTCACCCGGATGGTGAGTCCCGAAAAGGTTAAAAGCGTTATACCGTTAAAAGGTTAGGCTCCTCGCTGTTTTCAGTGGGTAAAGAAGGAAGACAGGGGAAAATCTGGAACTCAGGAACTCAGGAAAAGAAACGGAGGGAAGTAGGATTTGTACCACCAAGGACCGCCGAGTGGCGGGAGGCACGGTTTAGCCTGCGCGGTAGCACAGCCCTTCAGGGCGAGGTGAGAGGGAGCGCGCGAGGCAATCAACCGAGGCCCACCCAAGGATCTGAAAAAGAGTGGGACCGAAGGGAGATCAGGGAATGGCATTACAGATCCGGCCAGACCGGGCCCATGACTCCTCCGCCCCGATCTCCTCTGCATTTCGTGAATTTTCCATCTACTCTCTTCCTGAGTTCATGAGTTCCATATTATTTACCTCTCCCCTCGGATCCCTCTGGGGTCAAAGGGCACCCACTCAAAATAGCGAAGAACCAAAGGTTAAAAGGGGCTGAAGTCAGAGACCGAATGGAACGCATGAAGGCATCTTTGAGGGCACTCTCCCTGACCTCCCCTTCCGATTGCCGAGTCAGGCCTCTGCCGGATCCACGTTGTAACATTTCACCTTTTTAACTCTTTTAACTCGGACTCCTATGTGTTCCAGAAATTCCTAATGCATATTTTGGGATAAAGTAAAGAAACAGCCGATCGGGAACCCCGATCGGGAACCCCAATCGAGAACTCTCTGATGAGTCTGATTTCAGGACCTTTTTCATTTTTCCTTTTGCCTTTCCGATCCGGTTCCGCCATTCTACAGAGCTACTATGAAAGCTGGCCTTCATCCCGACTACACCGCCACCACGATCATCTGCGCCTGCGGTGCCGCCTACCAGACCCGCTCGACCCGCGAGAACATCAAGATCGGCATATGCTCTTCCTGCCATCCCTTCTTCACCGGTGAGCAGAAGTTCATCGACACGGCTGGTCGCATCGAGAAGTTCGCACGCCGCTATGGCAATGTCCGCGCCACCCGCGCGACCAAGCCGAAGCTGGCCAGCAAGGCCTAGCTGAATGCTCCCGACACACGTCGGGAGAAGCTCGGCACACGGTGACACGTGGCTTGGCGGTTTCCCGAGATAACCGCCATGAATTTAGATTTCACTCCCCTCATCGCGAAGCGCCGTGCGCGCTTTGACGAGTTGGAGAAGTCCATCACGGATCCGTCTCTTTTTGACGACGCCAAGAAAGCCCGCGAGGTCCTCAAGGAGCATGCACGGGTCAAGGAACTCCTCTCCACATGGGACGAGCTTGAAGGGTGTCGCAGGCAGTTGACCGAAAACGAGGAACTGGCCAATGGAAGTGATGCAGAAATGGCTGAACTGGCCAAGGCTGAGATCGCAGAGATCAGCGCCCGCATCCCCAAACTCGAGCAGGCCGTCCTCATAACACTTCTCCCCCCCCAACCCGACGATGACCGCGACGCCATCGTCGAGATCCGAGCCGGCGCCGGCGGCTCCGAAGCGGCGATCTTCGCAGGAGACCTCTACCGGATGTACACCCGCTACGCCGAGGCGAATGGCCTCCGCACCGAAATGCTGGAGGCAAGCCCCAACGATGCGGGCGGGTTCAAGGAAGTGATCTTCCAGGTCTTTGGCGACGACGTCTTCCGCAGGCTCCGTTACGAGAGCGGGGTGCACCGAGTCCAGCGAGTTCCCGCCACCGAGGCCCAGGGCCGCATCCATACATCCACGGCAACCGTGGCCGTGCTTCCGGAGGCCGAGGAGGTCGATGTCGAGCTTCGTCCCCAGGATCTCCGCATCGAGGTCTGCCGCGCAGGTGGTCCGGGTGGTCAAGGAGTGAACACCACCGACTCCGCCGTTCAGGTGATGCATATCCCGACTGGCAAGATCGTCCGCTGTCAGGACGGGCGCAGCCAGCAGAAGAACAAGGAAAAGGCGCTCACCATTCTCCGTTCCCGACTACTGGAGGAGAAGCGCGAAGAGGAGGCGCAGAAATACGCCGCCCACCGCAAGAGCCAGATCGGCTCCGGGGGCCGCGAGGAGAAGATCCGCACCTACAACTTCCCGCAGAATCGCCTCACTGAGCATCGGATCGGCCTGACTCTCTATAACTTGGACCGCGTCATGGAGGGGGAGATTTCCGACCTGATCGCCGCCATTGAGGCCGCCGACACCCAGGATCGCCTTGAGCAATCAGCCTCCGAGGGCAACTGAGGATGGCGACGGCCATGATGTCGTTGCTTGAGGTCCTCAAGGGGGCCTCCGACTTTCTGGGAAAGCAGGGAGTGGAATCGCCCAGACTCAATGCCGAGCATCTCCTCGCCCATGTTCTCGGGATCAAGCGCCTCGATCTCTACCTTCAGTTCGACCGACCCCTTGGGGAGAAGGAGCGTGAACCGCTACGTGATCTCGTCCGCAGACGCGGCGCCGGCATACCACTACAGCATCTGCTTGGCTCCGCGGAATTCTGCTCCAGAACATTCAAAAGCGATGCCCGCGCACTCATCCCGCGACCCGAGACCGAGCAACTGGTCGAGCGAGCCCTCACCTACCCGGATCCGACATCCATTCTTGATGTCGCCACGGGAAGCGGTGTGATCGCCCTCTCGCTCGCACTGGAACGGCCCGGAGCATCGGTGACAGCCACCGACATCTCCCCCGGGGCCCTGAGTCTGGCCGCAGAAAATGCCGCTCTGCTCGGAGTTGACCGGGTCGCGTTCCACGAGACCGACCTGATGCCCTTGGGAGAGACAACCTTTGATCTCATCACCGCCAATCTCCCCTATATTCCCGCCGGTGAAATCCCCTCCCTCAGCCGCGAAGTCCGCAACGACCCGATCCTCGCGCTCGACGGAGGCCCCGAGGGACTTGACCTGATCGTCCGTCTCGCACCACTCGCCTTCGAGCGCCTTCATCCCGGGGGACACCTCCTTCTTGAGATCGGCATCGGCCAGTCCGGGAGCGTCATGGCCTGCTTGGCAGGGCATAATTATCGCGACATCGTCGCCCTTCCCGATTACCAAGGGATCCCTCGATTCATCGAAGCAGTCAAAGGATAGAAACCAGGATATGGATAAGATACTCGTTCACGGAGGGCGTTGCCTCGAGGGCAGTGTCCGCATCGGCGGCTCGAAGAACTCCGCCCTGCCCATTCTGGCGGCAACTCTCCTTACGAAGGAAAAGTGCGTCATCGACCGGGTACCAGACCTAAGCGACATCCATTACATGCTGACCATCCTGAGCCAACTCGGTGCAGAGGTGGAGCGGGCCAGCGGTGTCGTCCAGATCCGTGCCGAAAAGATCAAGACCGAGGCACCGTACGAAATCGTCCGCAAGATGCGTGCCTCCGTCTGCGTCCTCGGCCCCCTGCTCGGCCGTGAAAAGATGGCCAAAGTCTCCCTTCCCGGGGGATGTGTCATCGGGGATCGCCCCATTGATCTTCACCTCAAAGGCTTCGAGGCTCTTGGTGCCACGGTCACCGTCAAGGGGGGGGACATCCTCCTTGAGGCCAAGCAACTCAAAGGGGCAAGAATCAATCTCCGGGGCAGACAAGGCCCCACGGTTCTGGGTACCGGCAACATCATGATGGCCGCAGCCCTTGCAGAGGGTACCACCGTGATCGAAGGTGCGGCTGAAGAACCTGAAGTCGTCGATCTTGCGGATTTCCTGACCTCGATGGGGGCCAGGATCAGCGGAGCAGGGACACAGCGTATCGAGATCGAGGGGGTGAAGGAACTTCATGGGGCCAAACACACCGTGATTGCCGACCGCATCGAAGGTGGAACATTCCTGGTGGCAGGGGCCATCGCCGGCAGGAAGGTCACCATCACACGCACCATGCCAAGGCATCTGGGTGCCGTCATTGATGCCCTGAGCAAGGCAGGATTTGACCTCAACCATACGGAGGACTCCGTCACTATCTCACCGAACGGCTCTCGAAAACCGCTCCATCTCGAGACACTTCCCTACCCCGGCTTCCCCACCGACATGCAGGCCCAGTTCTGCGCGATGCTCTCGACCATGCAGGGCACAAGTGTCATCTCGGAGACCGTCTTTCCCCAGCGTTTCATGCACGTGGCTGAACTCAAGCGCATGGGTGCCGACATCGAACTGACCGACCATCGCGCCACCATTCATGGCGTTGAGCGCCTAAGCGGAGCCCCCGTCATGGCCAGTGATCTCCGTGCCTCAGCGGCCCTGGTGCTAGCGGCCCTCCCGGCGGACGGGGTGACAGAGATCAACCGCGTCTACCATATCGACCGCGGTTATGAAGCCATCGATGAGAAACTCAATGGATTGGGCGCCCACATCGAGCGCGTCAAGGCTTGAACGTGATATGCATCCCTCATGAAGGATGCACGATATCCCGCTCACACCTTTTTCCGTATCAAACCGATGCTCGCCTGTCGGGAGCGATCACTTCCATGGCAAACAATTCCGCGACGAGGCCGGTCCATCCGGTCTGGTGGGAGGCACCGAGGCCCTTCCCCGTGTCCCCATGGAAATATTCGTAGAAGAGGACGAGATCCTTCCAATGAGGATCCACGGCGTAGCGGGTTTCCGCCCCGTTGATGGGACGTGACCCCGTCTTATCAGGCAGAAAGAGGGAGGCGACACGGATCGAGAGGAGGCGGGCAGCTTCTCCGAGAGTGACCCGGTTGCCCGATCCCGTCGGAAACTCGACTTTCAGGGACTCGCCGTAGAAGTGGTCGTAGGTCTTGAGGGCCTGGATAATCATGTAGTTGATCGGGAGCCAGACGGGGCCTCGCCAATTGGAATTCCCCCCGAACATCCCTGTCCTCCCCTCACCCGGCTCGTAGTCGACCGAGTAGGCGGTTCCGTTGACCGTGTAGATGTAGGGGTTCTTCTCGTGGTACTTGGAGACCGAGCGGATGCCGTGAGGCGAGAGGAACTCACTCTCGTCAAAGAGATAGCTCAGCATCCTCTCCAGTCGGGCACGCGGCGTGACCGTGAGCAGGATATCCTTGTCGATGTCCATGATATCGCCGTTCACGTCGAGAAGATGCCCGGCAATCTTGGGTCGGTTCTTGATCGACCAGAGGAGACGGGTCTCGAAGCCAGGGCTCTTCCGTCGCTGGAGTCCGGTCACGTAACTCGTGGCGACGAGCGGCATGAATCCCTCGATGGAGCGGACCTTGATCGGCACATGCCCGCCGTCGGGAAGCTGCAGCAGGTCGTAGTAGAACCCGTCCTCCTCATTCCAGAGGCCCGATCCACAGAAATCGTTCATGGCAGTGACGATGCGGGTGAAGTGGGTGATGAACTTCGTCCCCATATCCTCATAGACGGGATTTTTCTCCGAGAGGGTGAGCGCGATCTGCAGCATGGTCATGCAGTAGAAGGCCATCCAGGAGGAGCCGTCGGCCTGCTTGAGACGTCCGCCTGTGGGAAGGGGCTTGGAGCGGTCGAAGACGGAGATGTTGTCGAATCCGAGGAAGCCCCCCTCGAAGAGGTTGTTGCCGTCGCTGTCCTTGCGGTTCACCCACCAGTTGAAATTCAGCAGGAGCTTCTGGAAAACCCTCTCCAGGAAGGCCGGGTCATCCTTCCCCAACTCCCTCTGCTGGCGGTAGAGTCGCAGAGCGGCCCAGGCGTGCACCGGAGGATTCACGTCGGAGAAGTTCCACTCGTAGGCGGGCATCTGCCCGTTGGTGTGGGTGTACCATTCGCGCAGGAGCAGGATCAGCTGGTCCTTGCAGAACTCCGGATCGACTCGGGAGAGGGCCGCGGTGTGGAAGGCGAGATCCCAGGAGCAGTAGTAGGGATACTCCCAGGTATCGGGCATCGAGAGGATGTCGCGGTTGAAGAGATGCATCCAGTCCGCATTGCGCGCGGCATGACCAGCGGGGGGCGGGGGTTCGGTGGCGTCACCGCGGGCCCACTCGCTCTGGACGAGATTATAGAACTGCTTGCTCCAGAGCAGACCCGCATAGGCCTGGCGTGCCACAAGCTGCTGCTGCGGGTTGAGGGCGGGATTAATGGTCGCCGCGTGGAACTCTTCGGCCTCGTCGAGACGCATCGCAAAGACCTCCGCATGGTTCTCGCCAAGCGGATCGACCGAGGGATCGCGCCACTCTCCCTTTGCGGCGAGGCGCAGGCGGATTTCCACGCTTTTTCCCGCAGGAATGGAGAGATCGTAGCGGGCGGCGACCTTGGTTCCGGTCATGGCAGGATTCACCGCATCGGCCTTGCCGTGGATCACCGCGTCATGGAAGGCATCCTTGGTGTGTTTCTTCCTAGAGGGTGATCCGTAGAGTCGCTCGCAGTTGGTCTCGTTGTGGGTGAAGAGAAACTCCGGCGCCTTCCCGTCCGGAGCGTCTCCGCATGCGAGCAGATACTCGCCCATCGCCGCATGGCTAGCCGAGAGCAATCCCGGCGAGGCGATCGAGATTTCCGGCTCCTCCAGGCACTCCTCGCTGATCTTTCCCCAGGCCCAGGTGTTCCGGTACCAGAGCGTCGGCAGAAGGACGAGCGGAGCCTCCTCGGGGCCTCGGTTGGTGACCGTGATCCGGATCAGGACGTCCTTGATCGACTCCTTGGCATACTCCACCTGAACGTCGAAGTATCGGTTCCCGTCGAAAATTCCCGTGTCGAGCAGTTCATACTCGGGAAGATCGCGGCTTCGGCCTGCATTCTCCGAGACTAGTTTCTCATACGGAAACTCGGCCTGCGGGTATTTGTAGAGACCTTTGCAGTAAGAATGGGTCGGTGTCGCGTCGAGGTAGTAGTAGAGCTCCTTGACGTCCTCGCCGTGATTGCCCTGCGGGCCGGTGAGACCGAAGAGGCGCTCCTTGAGGATCGGGTCCTTTCCGTTCCAGAGGGCGAGACCGAAGCAGAGACGGCCGAAGCGGTCGCTCAGTCCCAGGAGGCCGTCCTCACCCCAGCGGTAGACACGGCTGCGAGACTGATCAAAGGTGAAGGACTTCCAGACATCGCCGTCCGCAGAGTAATCCTCGCGCACAGTCCCCCACTGACGCTCCGAGAGGTAGGTTCCCCAGAGCTTCCAGAAACGCTCACGCCTCGCATCCTCGCCGAGACGGATTGCTTCGGCGGTGGGTTCCGATGTGTTGGGGCGGCTCATGCGAAAAATCAGGATCTCAGAAATTTACGAAGGCGGTCGAGGGCTGATTGGGTGACCACCTGCTTGAAGGTGAGGCGGTCTGATGGACGGGTTTCCTTCCAGACCTCCGTCTCCCCTCCATCGCGTGCAAGCGCGAGCCATACCGTGCCGACGGGCTTTTCGGGGGTTCCCCCATCCGGGCCTGCAATCCCTGTGGTCGCCAGCGCAAAGGTGGCCCCGCTTTTGCTGAGCGCTCCCTCGGCCATGGCACGGACCACCTCCTCACTCACGGCTCCATGGGTAGCGATCAGTTCGGATGGAACACCCAAGAGAGCCGTCTTGGAGGCATTGCTGTAGGTTACAAATCCTTCAAGGAAGACGGCCGAGGCCCCGGGCACATTGGTCAGACGGTTGGCAAGCAGCCCCCCGGTGCATGACTCGGCAGTCGCCAGCGTGGCCCCCTTCTGTCTGAGAAGTTGGACCACGATCTCTTCCATCGATTCATTCTCGTCCGAGACCAAGTAGTCACCGACTGCGGCCAGAACGGATGGCTCCACCTCATCGAGAATCTCCTTGGGACCGATCAGTCGGAAATCGACCTCATTGGGTCTGGCGCAGTAGCCGACCTCCAGATCACCCCTCTTGGTGAGTTCCATGCCGATCTTGGCCTCCAGCATCGATTCCCCCATGCCGACGACCTTGTAGATCCGGCACTCGTGCCGCTCGCCGCCCGCAGCAAGATCCTTGAGAAAAGGCAGGAGATAGGCACGCGCCATCGGCTGGAGCTCTCGGGGAGGACCGGGCAGGAGAAAAATATGAGGTGTGGCCCAAGAGATGCCCTCGGTTGCCGGAATGTGGAGCCCCGGTGCCGTTCCGTTCTCATTGGGGATCACGATGGCCCCCTCTGGCGCCATCGCCTGACGATCCATGCGATCCTGCAGGGGGATGCCGCGTCTCCTGCATCGTTCCTTGATCCGCTCCAGCGTCTCCGGGTGATGCACCATGCGGCGGCTCAGGATCTGAGCGACGGTCTCACGGGTGATGTCGTCGGTCGTGGGGCCGAGACCACCCGTCACGATCAGGATATCGGTACGGGGAAATGCCTCCAGAAGGGCATCGCGGATGGGCGAACCGTCGGGCACGGTTCCCTGCCTCCCGATCCTCAGGCCCAGAGGGAAGAGTTCCTTTCCGAACCAGGAGAGATGGGCGTCCTGAACATTGCCGAGCAGCAGTTCGCTTCCCGTGTTCAGGAGTTCGAGGCGTAGGGCGCTCATGACTCGGCCCCGGTCACGATGCCGAGCCAACGGTCGGTCATTCCCCTCTGCCATCGCGCCTCCTCGACGCTGTAGGCATGGCTCAGATTGGCCAGCATCCTGGCAATCACCTCCCGTGAGCCGGGAATCTCGAGATGCTCGTCGGTCAACTCGATCTGCTGACGGGCAAGAATGTCGGCACAATCGGCCAGGGAGAGAACACGACCCGAATGAAACGGATCGAAGTAAGCCTCCCCGCAGCGCGCGATGAAGTGGCCGGGGAGATTGACCCCGTGCACCTCGATCCCGGCGCGCGCGGCGACAAAGAGATAGAGAAGGCTCAGGGTCAACGGGAGTCCGCGGCGGTTCTCCATCACCATGGGCAGGAGCGAATTCTCATGGTTGTAGTAGTCGTCACGATTGCCGTCGAATCCTAGCTCTCCGTGGAGATAACCGGTCAGGAGTGGAACCGGATCCTTCACTCCTGTTCCGAGCCGACGGCGGAGTTCCTCGCCCCAGAGATCGAGTTGACGGCGCGACTCCTCCGTATCGATCCACGGCAAGAGTGCCGAGGAGAGAAGCCAGCATGCCTGCTCGAGCGGTATCTCCCCGTCCCGCTTGCTAAGCAGGGTCTCCAGTTCGGCGGCGGCTTTCTTGCCGGCGATCGCATGAAGGACCTCCTGGGCATGGGCGGCCACAATGGCTGAATCGGCATTCACCAGATCCCTGAGATCCGGCACGACGCTCTCCCCCTTGATCACCAACTGCTCCTTCACGAGCCCCACCGTCTCGGGATCATCATCCCGGAAAAGCCGGGCCAGCGCTTCGCATTGCGAGGACATGGGATCATGTTGAGTTGAAGCGTCGAAATGTTGAAGCGCTAAAAGAGGCCCTTCCCGAAGAGCGAGAAGGACGGACAGGGTTTCCATGAAGGGGAACTACACAGGCATCTTGCTGGAAAACACGGCAGTGGGTTGAGGGGGAGGTCGTGCATCATCCGATCAAATGCATCCTTCATGGAGCATCGCAGACTGATCCCAGAGCCCCCAACTTGGCGTTTCAATCTGACCGAGCAAACTTTTTCCTCACTGAAGTCTGATTCCTATCGGGACTTGGTATAAGCCGGAACGTTAGTGAACTTTTGTTGCCGCCCTGGAATTCCGGTGCGAGCGGTGACTCATGATGGCCATCTCAAACACCGATGTCTCCGGGGAAATCCCTGAAAATCCATTCCCGCTTCGCAGGAGACCCAGACGGTTTCCTTCCCCACCCCTGCCCGGAAGCAACGGTGAGGAATTCATCGCCACCGTTCACATCCCGAGTGAGAAAGAGTCGCTGACCGGCGATTTGGTCATCCCCGAGGCCCCCCGGGGTCTCGTCATCTTCGCCCACGGGAGCGGCAGCAGCCGTCACAGTTCCAGGAACAAGTCGGTCGCACAGGTGCTTCAGAATCATGGCATCGCCACGCTGCTGATCGATCTGCTGACACCGGGTGAAGAAAAAGTCGATGCCGCGACCGCCCACCTGAGGTTCAATATCCCCCTTCTAGCCGGGAGGCTCGGTGAGACCACACGATGGCTGAGGGATCAAGAACATGCCAAGGGACTCCCCGTCGGGTACTTTGGGGCCAGCACGGGAGGAGCGGCCGCCCTCGTTGCTGCGGCCAGCCAGGGATCGGCCATCCAGGCCATTGTCTCGCGCGGAGGAAGACCTGATCTTGCCGGTGATGCGCTGGAGCGTGTCACCTCGCCTACGCTCCTGATCGTGGGGGGACTTGACCACACGGTTGAGGAATTAAACCGGATGGCTCTCGGCAAACTGCGCTGCGCGAAGGAACTCGTCATCATTCCGGGCGCCACCCATCTCTTTGAGGAGACGGGAAAACTGGAGCAAGTGGCGGAACATGCTGCCAAGTGGTTCTTGGATCACTTTACCCATCCAGGTCCGGAATCGTCACCGGCGGGACTGCATGCGGCCCTCGGCGAAAAAGGAGTGAGGCCATGATCATGCGATTCCAAGACCGGAGTGATGCTGGACGCCAGCTTGCACTGCGCCTCCGCCAGCACGGAGGTTCAGCGGACGCCATCGTGCTGGCGCTACCCCGCGGCGGGGTGCCTGTCGGCTTTGAAGTTGCCCGGGCACTGAACATTCCACTTGATGTTCTTCTGGTGAGAAAACTCGGCGTCCCGGGGCAGGAGGAACTAGCCATGGGAGCGATCGCCTCGGGAGGCATCCAGCTTCTCAATAACGCCCTCATTACAGCCCTGGGAATAGGGGCTGAAGCAGTTTCCTCAGTCCAGCAGCGGGAGCAGGCGGAACTCTCTCGCCGTGAATATGCGTATCGGAGAGGCCGCCCCCTTGTTGATGTGACCGAGAAGACCGTGATCCTTGTGGATGACGGGATTGCCACGGGATCCACAATGCAGGCCGCCATAGCATCGCTCAGGCAGAGGAACGTCCGACGGATCATCGTTGCCACCCCGGTCGCACCCGCCCCCGTCGTGGAGGCCCTGCGAATCGTTGCCGATGAGGTCGTGAGCGTGATGACTCCCCGGGATTTCGGCGGTGTCGGTTGGTGGTACGAGGATTTCTCACAGACCAGCGACGACGATGTTCACCGACTGCTCGAGGCATCCCAACAGGTGGAAACCCATGGAAAAGCAATCATGTAAGTGAACGGAGATCACACCCTTCACCCACTCCTTGCAACATCCCCACGGCATGATCTCCGACACGCAACGACTTCGCGACGCTGTCATTCCCCTGAACGGGTCGCCGGGAGACTTCGACGCCCTCATCAAGAAGGCTGAAAAATGCCGTATCGTCCTTCTCGGCGAGGCATCCCACGGAACCCATGAATTCTACCGGATACGAGCCGAGGTCACCAAGCGGCTGCTCCGGGAGCTGGGATTCGACGCCGTGGCAGTCGAGGCTGACTGGCCCGATGCCTACCGCATCAACCGTTATGTTCGCGGCTGCAACGATGACGGCGAGGCAATCGATTCACTCGGCGGGTTCCGGCGATTCCCCCAGTGGATGTGGAGGAACACCGACGTGCTCGATTTTGTCGGATGGCTCCGCAACTTCAACGAAAGTGTCACCGATCATGATCGGAAGGGTAGCTCGCGCGGGGCAATCCAGACAGGTTTCTACGGCCTCGACCTCTACAGTCTGAACGCCTCCATGGAGGCTGTCATAGGATACCTCAGCACCATCGATCCCGATGCGGCTCGTCGCGTCGCGGAACACTACGCCTGCTTTGACAACTATGGGGGCGACACCCAGCGCTACGGACTGCTCTCGGTTTCGGGGATGACGGAAAATTGCAAACAAGAAGTCCTTTCCGCGCTGAGCGAACTGCACGCTGGACGGACGCTCTATCTGAACCGTGACGGAAAGACCGCGGCCGATGATTATTTCAACGCCGAGCAGAACGCCCGTGTCGTCAGGAATGCAGAGGAGTATTACCGAACCATGTTCCGCAGTGACGTCTCTTCCTGGAACCTCCGCGACCGTCACATGATGCACTCCCTCCTGTTGCTCATCGAGCACCTGAAGCAGACGCACGGAGGGGGAAAGATCGTCGTCTGGGCACATAACTCCCATCTCGGGAATGCCGCGGCAACCTCGATGGGCGAGCGCGGAGAGTTCAACATCGGGCAACTCGTCCGCGAGCACTTCGGCCGCGATGCCCTCTCGGTGGGATTCACCACCGACCACGGAACGGTCACCGCCGCCTCGGAGTGGAATGCCCCCGCGGAGAGGAAACAGATCCGCCCAGCTTTGGCGGAAAGCTACGAACTACTCTTCCATCAAACAGGCATTCCCCGATTCTGGCTGGACTGCCACGCATCGCCGGAACTCACCAGGCTCTTGGAGAAGCCCAGACTGGAGAGGGCGATCGGCGTCATTTATCGGCCTGAGACCGAACGGGCCAGCCACTACTTCCACTCCCGACTGCCCGAGCAATTCGACGCACTGTTCCACTACGACGAAACCCGTGCAGTGGAGCCCCTTGAACGGAGCGTGGAGTGGATCAGGGGGGAGACGGAAGAGACCTACCCATCGGGATTGTAAAGAAAAGGGCTCATTCAATGTCAGCTCACCGGCCGGATAAGGGGTGCGTTGGGAGATTCCGCAGCGACTCTCACCTTGCCGGACAGCCCCCTGAAAAGGGGAAAATCCCGAATGAAGCATTTTTTCCCGTGCGCATCGGGGCGGCTTGATGTTGGCTGTTTTAGTCATGAGATTCTATACCAAGCGCAGGAAGATGCCCTCGATCACCGTTGTCTCGTTGATCGACATCTTGGCCATTCTCCTGATCTTCTTCATCGTCACGACGACCTTCCGCGAACAACTCCCCCAGCTTCAGATCAACCTCCCCGAGTCGAAGAGCGCCTCCACCGCGTCAAGCGATCCTAAGAAGCCGATCATTCTCCAGATCAAAGGAGCGGAGCAGATCACCCTCGACGGCAAGCCGGTCACCGCTTCCGGACTCCCCGCCGCGATCAGGGATGTGCAGAAGGCCAATCCCGGATGCTCCATCACCATGCAGGCTGACAAAGAGGCCCCCTTCGGCACAGTCGTTTCCGTGCTCGACGCCCTCCAGGAAGCCGGCGTCAAGAACGTCCCGGCAATCGCCAAGCCCGCCGCAAAATAAGCCCTCGCGATGAGCCGTCCAAAAAAACCGCGCAAGGATACGATCAAGCCTCTGGAGGTCGTCAAATACGGCCATCCCGCCCTGCGGAGCAAGGGTCGAAAGATCGAGAAGATCGATGACTCCATCCGCACACTCGCCGAGGAGATGATTGTCACCATGTACGAGGAGGACGGTTGCGGACTCGCAGCCCATCAGGTCGGCAGATCCATCCAGATGGCCGTCATCGACGTCATGCCCGCCCACGAGGATCGGCCCAGCCGCGCCTGGATCGATGGCCGCGAACTCGAACTCGAGTCCCTCATGCCCCTGGTCATGATCAACCCCGAGATCCACCCGATCGGTGACAAGATGCTCACCGAGGTCGAGGGATGCCTCAGCATGCCCGGCCTACACGACGAAGTGGAACGTCACGCCCGCGTCCGCATTGTCTGCCAGGAGATCGGCGGAAGCACGCTCGACTTCGAGGCCGAGGGCCTCCTCTCACGAGCCGCCCAGCACGAGGTCGACCACCTCCACGGCATCCTCTTCATCGACCACCTTACTCCTGGGGCACTCGCCGAGCATCAGCCGCTGCTTCGTAAATTCCAGGCGCGTTCGACCGGATTCTAGGGACTGGAAAACATGGCCTTGAAGATTCAAAAGAACATCCCCCTGCTCGAGGAGATCCTCTCACCACGCGCCGAAATCATCGGCGACCAATACGAGGCTTACAAAAACCACGTCTACCGCGTTCTCCACTTCTGCTTTGCCTTCCATGACTGCCGCGGCGATGACGAGGCCAAGCTGGTCACCGCGGCCTGCTTTCATGATCTCGGAATGTGGCCGGGTGATGTCATCGATTACCTCGCCCCATCGATCGACTTGGCTCAAACATACCTGAGGGAACGCGGACTTGCGTCATGGATTCCCGAGATCACCATGATGATCGATCTTCACCACCGATTCCGCTGCGCACCCCCCTCCCCTTGGCCGCTCGTCGAGGTGCTTCGTAAAGGGGATTGGGTCGATGCCTCCATGGGGATCCGGCGATTCGGTCTTCCCCGCAGTGTCGTGAAAGAGGTTCAGGATGCCTTCCCTAATCTTGGCTTTCACGGAAATCTTATGAGGATCACCATCAAGGAGTTCTGGAACCGTCCCCTGAATCCGTTGCCGATGATGAAATGGTAGGGATGAGGGTCCGTGCCGTGGAGTAGGGAGCCCGTTGGTGTCATCCCCTGAATCCGTGAAGCCCAGATCTGGATTTCGGTCGCCGTTTACCTCATGGCAACCATCCTCCACAAGCAGCTATAGCTCACCGGAAAACTGCACAGGGCATTGCAACTGTTGAGCGTTCACCCGTTTGAAAGGCGCCTCTTCATGAGTTACTTACAGAGATCGTCTGCAGAACTTATGAGCCTGAAGATCCTATCAGGCTATTACTGTGCAACTTACATCCGGACGATTATGACTTGTGAAGCTAGAAAGCTACTCATCGAAGAGTAATCCTCCGACGGTCACGTCGGGGCCGTAACAATGGCAAAAGCGGATGCGGACGCTACCGTTCAAACGCAGCCAAAGCACGATCCCGCCCTCAAATTCCCGCATGAATTTTGTTGGGGCAACGAGCTTCTTTGTTTCGAGATCGAGGATGTCCACGGTCTGCACAATGCCGTCACCGAGAACGTCCTGACAAAAGATGCCGAGCGAATAGGGCTTTTCCTCTGCACGTTGAAGATCAATCGTAAAGCTTTGCTCGAAGACCGTAGCGACATTTGTGCGTAAGGCACCGCAAAAGGCATGAACCCCAGACTGACTTTTATCCCGAATGGAAGACGGACCTTGGTCGCTTTTGCCTCCATAATGTTGACGCTGCAACGGGCCGCCGGGCATTTTTTCCGAGATTGTGATCGATGTCCCGCGTGGAAGGTGGACGAGATCCCCACCATCCGGGGTAGCCGCAAATGCCATCCAGGCAGTGGAACGCACTACACCCTCTTCCAAGGTCGAATCAGATTCCCAGGCGGCGGAAAATGATCGAGCAGGTGTCACAACGGGTGATACCTCTCCCTTCTCGAGTTCGAACTCATGTCGACCTGGTCCGAATCTCCGGACGCCGGCGTTAGTTTTGACAGAGCCGTGGCATTCGGCGGGAACCTCCAGCCACGCTGAGCGCCCCTCGAATCCGGCGCGAATCGAGCCGTTGACCGTGGCAACGGCACCCGACATCTTCTTCAGACCTGCGGCAAGGGGATCAAATACGAATTCCGAGTATCCAGGGGTGGTTGGTCGAACCCCGAGCACATGGTCACTGAGCCACCGCGTGACGCCGGCACTCCAGGGATGGCAGAGACTCGTGTAACCATGGACACCATCCGGTGGGGGATCGCAGGGCTTCATGAGGTCGACCCATTCCGGCCTGAAAACCTCCCAAAATGTCGTCGCTCCCAGGCTAATCATTCCTCCCCAGCATCGGCGAACAAGTCCCATCGCTTCCGCAACACAGCCGGCATGGACCATTCCCTGTAAAACAAAATACGTATTAAATGGGGAGTAGGAGACGGACGTGACCTCATTCCGATATTCACGATCGATGAATTCCGAAAGCGAATCGGTGAGCGCGCCAGCCAATACGGCTTCCGTCCCGTCGTGAAGGCCGAGCACCTCACTTGTGGGAAGCGGCACCGCGAGAAGTGCCGTCTCCACAGCGCGGCAGACTTCGACGGAGGCATCGTCCTCTCCCGTCCAAGTCAGAGCCGTTTGGAAAGTGCGCACGGTGCGCAGTGCAAGGAGGTGAAGAAAGCGGTGATTGGCTTCGATTTCAGGTTCTTTGAACGCCGATCCGGTCCGATCATCGTGTCCGCAAAACCCCAGTTTTCCCCGATTGCGGACGACTTCGACGGAATGGAGAAGTTTCTCGCGAACAATGGCGGCGTGCTTCCGAAACGCGCCGGTATCGCCGGAGCGCAGGACGTAATCAACGAGTGAGAGGATCCAATACAGGGAGTAAGATTCAATCCCGTTGGTGTCATTTGCAGTGCGATCGAGATTGGCACGTACGAGCCCGAAATTTCCGAACACTGGCATGGCCACGGCTTGCGAAACATAG
>JBIIGI010000087.1:0-9496 GCA_044236545.1 Chthoniobacterales bacterium | reverse complement strand
TCTCGGCTTCCAGGATGCGGGGGGTATCCCCGGGGAGATCGACCTGACAGTAGGCGAGGCACGACTCCAGCTCCTGCCGGCATTGGGAGCGCTGGCGCACTTCCAGCGCGGCCTGAAGGGCCGAGTCGAGCGCGGTGGAGAGTCCGATCACCGCGAGCATGAAGACCGCCAGGGCGATGAGGACCTCGAAGAGGGTGAAGCCGCCGCGTCCCGTGCCGGGGGATGGGGGATCTTTACTCATGGTCATGGAGGACCTGGGCCGTGAGCGCATCAAAGGCCATGGTGACCTGTCTTTCCCCGTTGGCAATGCGCAGTTCCAGCGGCTCGCAGATTCCCGCGGGAGTGAACTCCCATCTCGCGCCGGGAGCCGGTTCATGAAAGCGCGCGTCATTGAGCCCCTTGACCTCGAGCTTCCATCCGGAGGGAAGCGGGAGTTCCTTGATGCCCGCCGATGTGAGTTCCAACCACCGAGGCTGGCATGTCTCCATGGCCTCGCGGCGGGTTTCCTGGGCGCGGGCGGCGATGGCCTCGGCGGCGCGGTCTCCCGCGGAGTTCGCAAAGGAATCAAAGAGGTAGGGGACGGAAGCCGAGACAAGGATGGCCACCAGCGAGAGCGCGATGATGATCTCTAGCAGGGTGAAGCCCGCGGATGACGGGCGGCGCCGGCACGGGTTGGGGCAGGGCAGGCCGTTACCTAGTCTGCCGTGAGGCAGGGGCCGGTCACCTGCCGATATTGCCTTCACCTTCCTTGCCCTGAGGTCCGAGCGAGTAGAGATCGAAGCCGTCCGTTTTGTATTTGCCTGGATTGCGGTAGACATACTCGTTGCCCCAGGGATCGAGAGGGACGGACTCCATGAGTTTTTTCCAGCGCTGAGGCTTGGGGTCGCTTGCGGGCATCGCGACAAGGGCCCTGAGACCCTGCTCGGTGGTCGGTTTGCGGAAGTTGAGCATCTCGTAGGTGCGCAACTGCATCGAGATCGCCTGGATGTCGCTTGTCACACGCTGCTCCTTGGCGACATCAATGTTGCCCGAAAGCATGTAGATGGCCGATCCCACAAGCACGGCGATGATCCCTAGCACGAGCATGATCTCGAAGAGGGTGTAACCTGATTCCTTCGGTTTATTGAGGAATTTGCGGCGGCTTGAAGTTGTGGCAGGGATCATGGCAGGGATGGAGGTGAAGTGATCGGGTCGGACAGGAGGGGATCAGGGGGCGTTCACCCCGCTGAAAATCTTCCCCATGTCGGGGTAGGGGTCAAGGAGTCGCTTTGTATCAACGATCCCGCGAGGTGTTTGGTAGCGGCGCCGGAGGAGCCGCGTGAAAGAGGGAGGGGGAGGGATTACCATAGAGTGATCCCGTGGAGAGGGTGTCGGCATCGGGGGGAGTGGAATTCGGTCCGGGTGGCGCTGAATCCCCGGATGAAGCGAAGAGCAGGTCGAGTTGCACGTTCCTCAGATGCACCGGGCGCCCCTCGTCGCCGACTGCCCGACGCAGGGTGAGCGTGATCGAGTTTTCCCCGACCCTGAAGGTTCGCGCCGGCAGATAAAGCGTTCCCGTACGCCATCCTGCTATCTGCAACCGGTCTCCAGCCGAGAAGCGGACCTCCGGGGCATTCAGGGCGAAAGGTGCAGGCCCGAGCGCCCCGAGGGATTCACCGTTGACGATCACCTCGATCCAGGATTCCGGATCGAGACCGGCCATCTCGGTGCGGAGGTGGGTTCCGACGGGCTTTGATGAGAGAGGGACGACGATCTCCATGGAGGAGTCCGATCCGGGAAGATCGAGCCGTGTCGCCGGGGCCGAGAGTTCCGCGTGAAGCACCCGCCCCTCACCGCGGTCACCGCCCCCGGGGGTCGGATCCCCTCCGAAGACCTCCTCCCCGTCAAGGATGCGGTCCTTTCCATCGAGGAGGACCGGCGGGTTCACCCCGCTGCCGAGCGCGGCGATTCCGAGTTCCTTGGCCGGTCGGAGCGAGAGCGAGAGCAGGCGTGAAAATCTGCCTGCAAAGGAAACGCGCGCCGTCCCGCCGTCAAGCGCGAGCGATTGGGGGAGGAGGAGAGTTCGCGCGTTCAGCCCCACGGCGATGCCGTTTTCCCCAAGGCCGGGGCTCAACAGCAGGGGCTCGCCCTGTTTGGAAACCCATTCCACGACCGGACCGCCGTCCCCGTTGTCCTCAAAGAGAACCGTGAGCGCGAAACATCCGATCTCTTCCTGCGCCGCGAGCGGGGGCACGGGAAGTTCCACCCGGTCCGATTCGGGATGGATGGCGACAGCTCCGGCGGCCCAGGGGGGGAGGGGACCCGTTGAGACAGAAGGTTGGAGAGTCACCGAGAGCGGTTGGAACGCGGAGGCGGCATCCGTGGAAAAAGCCGCCGGGAGCATCAGCGCATGCAAAGCCAAAACCGCAAGCGTCATCAGGACGGCAGACCCGAGGAACGGGTGGGATTGGGGCAAGCGGCCTTGCATAAGAGTTCTTCGTAACGCCCTCTCCGGTTCACGAGAAGCCCAAAAGCATGATTTTCCGACACAAGATCGTCACCTTTCCTGCGCACAATTCCATTGACACCGGTCGCCCGCTCGGAATCGATCGGAAAAGTCCCTCTCCACGCACCCCACGCCCGACCATGCCCTCCTTTTCCTATCGCGCCCTCAATGCCGGGGGGCGCCACGAATCCGGCCTGATCGAGGCCCTCTCCGGCTCGGATGCCTACCGCAGGCTGCGCGAGCGGGGACTGCAGCCCTCCCTGGTCGAGGAGCAGGGGAAGCCCGTGCCCGCGGTCATGGCGAAGCGGGGATTTCTTCACTTTGGATCAACCCGAACCAAGGGCGGGGATGGGAGCGCCCAAGCCCCTTCCCCCGCCGAGGCCCTCCCCCCCCTGAGCACGCCGCAGTTGCTTTTTTTCACCGAGGAGTTGGCTGAGCTTCTCGAGGCGGGGCTTCAGTTGGAGGGGGCGCTCCGGGTCATCGAGCAGCGTCAGGAGCGCTCGCCCGTCAAGTTGGTGGCCGCCCATCTGCGACGGCAGGTGCGCGAGGGGGTGGGATTTTCCAAGGCGCTCCGCGGTTGCGGCCGATCGTTCGATCCCCTCTATTGCAATCTGGTCGCCGCCGGGGAGGCCGGGGGAGTGCTTCCCCAGATCCTCAAGCGGCAGTGCGCCCACCTCGAGATGGTCGGGGAACTTGGCAAGAAAGTCACCTCGGCGCTCGTCTATCCGGCCATCGTTTTTTCCTCGGCCATCCTGCTGATGTTCATCTTCCTCACCTTCCTTGTGCCGCAGCTTTCCGTGCTGCTTGGAAAATCGGGTCAGAAACTTCCCGCGCTGACCCAGGCCCTGATCTCCGTCAGCCTCTTCTTCGGACATTGGTGGTGGGCGATCCTGGTTTTTCTGGGGGCCGTGATCACCGGTGCCAGACTGGCGGTGAAAACCCCCGGGGGAAGGGCCTGGTGGCATCGCTTCCAGTTGGAGATTCCCGTGGTCGGCCCCGTCCTCAGGGCCCGGTTCCACGCCGAGGTCCTGCAGAACCTCTCCACGCTTGTTTCAAACGGCGTCACCATGCTCGCGGCGATGGACCTGATGCGGGGTGCGACCGCGAATGTCTACCTGAAAGGATTGCTTGAGGAGTTGGCCGCGATGGTCCGAGAGGGAAGCTCCATCGCCTCGGCGATGCGCCGCACCGGATTCTTCCCTCCCGTGCTCATTGACATTCTCGCCGTCGGCGAACAGACGGGCGACCTTGCCGGATCCCTCGCCCGGGCGGCGAAGCGCTACGACCGCGAACTGACATCCCGCATCCAATACCTGACCACCCTGATCCAGCCCGCCGTCATCCTCATCGTCGCCCTCTTTGTCGGCGTGGTCGCCTACTCCATGATCTCCGGCATCCTTTCCAGCGTGAACGCACTGCGGGTGAGGTGAGGGGAAAACAGGCAAGCTCCCTTGGGAAGCGCTGATTAAATCCCATGGAGGCCGCTGAAGAGTATTTGCTGATTTTTGAAGGCGCGAGTGCTGGGCAACACGTAGCTGCGGGAGCTGCTTGGGTAGATTTGCCGCAGGCAAACCCGTCAGGGCGAGCCGAGCGGGAGCGAGCGAGTCAATACCCGCAGCGGTCTCGCCCGAGCGAGCAACGCCACAAAAATCGGCAAATGGCTTTAGCCCTGCGGGTTGCGGAGATCCAAGCCAAAGGCCACAAAGCCTTTGGCTTCGTGGCGTGGCACGGGGGCCAACTGTGTTGGCTTGGCGCTTACAGCCCACTGCGGGGATGCTCGCGCCAAGCCGCCTTGCCCGCGGCCCATTCTTCCCGCAACGGCCTCTATGCGATTTAATCAGCGCTTCCCTTGAGCGTGCCATTCTTTGCCCGCAGCGGCTCTGCCCGCCGTGCGCATGGAGGCTTTGTCCATCGACTTTTGGATGTGACTGAAGCGCGTCGGCGCCGCGCGGATTTGTGACGAACTTGTTACAATCGGGAACATGACATTTATAGGGGGCAAGGGCATCCTCGCCGCAGTTCAGAAAACCAAACCCCGAACCGATCACCCGCAAAGCCTGATTTTATAAGCATCCGCAGCCCGCAAGGGCGAATGCGGCGAACGGATTCAAAAAAACAAAAAACTTTTCCGAGCAGTCAAAAGACAAACAACGTCAGACAAAAAGTCAGCCCGAATTCAAAAAAAGTAAAAAAACCCAACAAACACAAAAACCCATGAAACAGACCAAATCCATCCTGATGGCGGCGGTAGCCGCTCTCTCGATCACCTCCGCCTCCGCGCAGAACGTGATCTACATCACGGGAGCAACGGCATTCCGTAAAGCCGCCAACAAGAACCTCTACGCCCTATTTGGAGATAAGTTGTATGCCTCTTCAGGGACTTCAACCAACACGGATAGCGCCGTGGGGCTCTACTTCACCAACTGCGTTCTGAGCAACAATGCCGTTGTTGATATTGCCGTCACCTGGACCGGTTCGGAGGGTGGAATCCAGCAGGTGGCATCGGGTACCAACAACAAGCGTGTTCCATATTTCGACAAGGCTAAGATTGACGCAGCGCGTCCAGGTTCCACACTCACAACAGGTGCGAGCGGGCGCCTTGGCCTGACTGCACCGGATACCACCTCATTCAACGAGGGAACCTTCACCTCGCTCCAGAAGGGCCTTGTCGGTTTCATGGATAGCTTCCCTGGCACATCGCGCTTCCGGCCGAATGTCAAAGCCAGTGATGGAGTGGTTTATAAATCCTTGCAGGCAACGGCTATTGGAGTTGTTCCTTACTCCTACATTGCCAGCAAAGGATTCGCCTCTGCATTTCCTGAGAGAAACATCACGACCGGTAATGCCCAACAGGCTCTGGAATCGGGTTATATCAAAGGCAACCTTCTTACCGGTGCGGATGCCGATGCAGAAACCACGATATGGACCATGGGGCGCAATATCGACTCCGGATCCCGTGTGATCAACCACGCGGTGAATAAGTATGGGACGCTGACGCCCGTTGTTCAGTGGAGGGTCACGGCTTCTGGCGGTAATGTGACCAGGATTGAAAAACACCCGGCAACAACCCTGCTGGGCATTGGTGTAGCGCTTGGAAACAATGGTGAGTCTTCCGGAAGTGCGATGTGTGGGTTCATGACGAACAACATTCCAAGCAATGTCGATGTAGTTTCTGCTACAGGCGAATCAGCAGGTGTGGTAAACTACCTGATCGGCTACTCTTCTGTCGCTGACATTCTTCCCTTTGTTGGAAACGGACTTGTTCCCTTGAAGTATAATGGAGTAGAGGGACGTTGCCACAGTCAGACCAATGCAACCACGCTTGATGCTGGATACACCAACATCATCACGGGGAGATATCCCTACTGGGGATATGAGTTCATTGGTTATGACAACACGTTGAGCGGAAACGCCAATGTGCCTGTCCTCGTGAATCAGCTTGCGGCCCGAATTCGATCCCTTCCATCTACCAATAGTGACCTGGCACCTAACATAGCCCTTGGTGACATGAAGGTTGATCGCAGCGAGGATGGTGGAAAGCAAGATTGGAACCAGTAATTTATAAATAATAATAATTTTCACTTCTGAATATGAAAAAAACACTTCTCGCACTGACCTTTGCCATGAGTGTGGCGGCCTCCCAGGCCGCCACCTTCAACATCGGCGACAGTAGTAACCTCTATCTCGGATTCTACTCGGCGGATTCAGTCTCCACCAAGAGTCTGCTGATCAACATGGGAACCCGTGCAAATGTTCTCTCCGGTTTCAGTCTCGACTTCAGTGGTGCCAACTCGATCTTGGCCCAGACCTATGGATCGACTTGGTACTCCAGTTCCGATGTCTACTGGAGCGTGATCGGTTACAGCGCAAATGCGAATGTCTGGACGGGTAAAGCAGTTGCTGCAGGAGATCTCCAGAGTACTGCAGGCGGTGCTACGACATTAAGCGGTAGCAAATACTCATCGATTGTTACTGCAGTCAACAACTTGATGACGGAGAGTGTCAATGGAACAGCGACATACGCTACCATTACAAGCGGGGGCAACACCTATCAAGCTTCCGTGGTGGACAACTCTGCATCCTCGTTCAGTGGATACGCCGGCAAGGCATCTCCGTGGAACGCCTTCACACAGTCGGTCATCACGCCGCTGAGTGTAGGAGGACTGGATATCCAGGAATGGACCAAGTCGGGATCATCTTATATCAACCAGACCACCATTGGTACGGTCACCCAGAGCGGTGGTGTGATATCGGTGGTTCCTGAACCGAGTACCTATGCCCTGATGGGGGTGGGGGCACTGCTTCTCATCGTGGCCTATCGGCGCAAAACCGCAGCCTGATCAGAATCCATTATTTATCGCATGAAGGTGGAAGCCGACGGCTTCCACCTTTTTGCGCGATCTGCAAGTTCACATACCAACATCCATCCGCAAATGACCTTAACGACTCCAAAACACAAGAGAACGGAAACCTTCTCAATCTCGAAGAAGTTCCGGGTTTCAGTTCTTGTGTCGTGCTTGCTCCTTAGTGGATGGTTCTGTAGCGGCTGGAGCCTCAGAGCCGACACCTTCACTATCGGCGACAATAATAACCTCTATCTCGGATTCTACTCGGCGGATTCGGTCTCTACCAAGAGCATTCTGATCAACTTGGGAACCCGTGCAAATGTTCTCTCCGGTTTCAATCTCGACTTCAGCAATGCCAGTTCCATCATAGCTCAGACCTATGGATCGGGTTGGTTCTCCAGTGCTGATGTCTACTGGAGTGTGATCGGTTACAGCGCAGGTGCGAATGTCTGGACGGGTAAAGCAGATGCTGCAGGAGATCTCCAGAGTACTGCAGGCGGTGCTACGACATTAAGCGGTAGCAAATACTCGTCGATTGTTACCGCAGTCAACAACTTGATGGTAACGTCCACTGAAGCAGGGGCAACGAGAACATCTGCCACGATTGGAACAAACACCTACGGGATTTCAATTGTTGATAACTCTGCATCCTCGTTCAGCGGATACGCCGGCAAGGCATCCCCGTGGAACGCCTTCACACAGTCTGTCATCACCCCACTCGCGACTGGAGGGCTTGATATCCAGGAATGGACCAAGTCGGGATCATCCTACATCAACCAGACTACGATCGGTATGGTGATGCAATCGGGCGGGATCATTTCAATCTCGGGGGTCTCGACGAACAGTGTCTATTCGGGACCATGGCTCTGGGTTGGCTCCGGTGGATCGTGGGGGAATTCCAACAACTGGCAGAGCAATGCGATTGCCACCAATGGGCGATCCGTAGGGATCACCGGTTCTGCGGGAGGAACGATCACCAATGACACGGTCACCTCTCTCGGTAGCCTGACCTACAGCAACGGGGCCGGATCCTTCACCCTGACCGGTACGAATGCCGGGCAGACCCTGACGATCGCAGGCGGCATCACCAACAACTCCAGCGCCACTCAGACCATCTCGCTGGGGCTCAACACCGCCTCCAACCAGACCTTCAGCGCTGCTGCGGGCGACCTGACCCTCGGTGACATTTCCAACACTGCATCGCTCACCATGCAGGAAGCCGCCGGCAGGGCGATCACGGTGAATGGAGCGATCAGTGGAACAGGATCCCTGAATCAGTCCGGAGCTGGAACGCTCAACCTCAACTCCTCCAACAGCTATAGTGGAGGGACGACGCTTAATGGAGGAACAGTGGTGGCCGGTAACAGCTCCGCCTTCGGAGGCGGCGGCATCTCGGTGGCCTCCAATGCGGTGATTGCCGCCGGTGCGCAGGGGCTCTCCATCACCAACGCCGTGGCCATTGCCTCCGGGTCGGCCGCCACCATTGATACCGCCACCACATCGATGTCAATCTCTGGAGCCATCGCAGGGAGCGGATCGCTTGCCAAGGCCGGTACAGGGACCCTCTCGATCCTTGGAAACAGCGCCTCCTTCTCCGGAGCCACGGCTGTCAATGAGGGCCGCCTTCAAGTGAGTGGGAATCTCGGAACGGGAATGGTCACCGTGGGTACGGGTGCTTCCCTTGCGGGGACGGGACTGGTCGGCGGCATCTCCGTGGCATCAGGCGGAACGGTCATGGCCGGTACGGATGCCGCGATCGGCACACTTTCGGGAAGCGGTAACGTCCTCTGGAACGGAGGAGGGAATTATAATTGGAAGATGTCTGACGCCACGGGAAGCAAGGGGGTGGGATTTGACACCCTCTCCATCGGAGGTGGTCTGGATCTTTCCGGGCTCACGGCATCCAACCGATTCCAAATCAATCTCTGGTCCCTCGGAGGGAATGCCGCCAACTTCAACAAGGATGCCGATGGTGACTGGCAGATCGCATCCTTCAATTCGCTCTTGGGGAGCTTCTCCACCAACCTCTTCAGCATCAACCTCGGGGCAACGAATGGAACCGGGGGTTTCCTCAACGCGCTGAACGGGAACTTCAGTCTGACCGCCTCGGCGAACGCCCTCTTCCTCTCCTACAAGACACTTGCCGCCACCGATACCGGGGGGATCTGGTCAGGAGGCTCCGGAAATCTTACGGGAATCACCAACGGCTCCCTGCTTCAGTTCACCGGTTCCGGGGGCTCTGTCACCAATCAATCCGTCACCAATTTGACCGGGATCTCTTACGCCGTCACGGCGGGTGGCTACACGCTCTCCGGGACAACTCTGACGCTTTCAGGGGGTGTGACGAATTCCTCCACTGCTCTACAGACCATCTCCTCGGCATTGCGATTTGCCTCCAACGCGGTTCTGCAGGCCCAGAACGGGGCGATTCAGATCGGCGGAAGCCTTGATCTCTCCTCCAACAATCTCACGATCGCCGGTGCCCGGCAGTCCACGCTGGCCGGTGACATTGCCGGATCCGGCACACTCATCAAGCAGGGAACGGGCACCCTGGTCATGACGGGAGTCGCCTCCAATGCCGGCGGTCTGACGGTGGAGTCTGGTCGGACGATCCTCTCGGGAGGGGATGACAGGCTCTCATCAAACGGGAGGCTTTCAGTCTCCA
>JBIIGI010000022.1:0-31184 GCA_044236545.1 Chthoniobacterales bacterium | reverse complement strand
CGGCGGCAGCCCCCCCTAGGGTCACTGCGTTCGGCTCGCTACGCTTCGCCTCTCTCCGTCACCCCAGAGGGGGCTCCTTCAAGGACGTCGCGCTCTTCCAATTTACAGAAAGATTTTTACACTCCCACCGAATGGCAGAACCGACCCTTGGATGGGATGTACCCGGTGGTCTTTTTTGATGCGCTACGGGTCAAGATCCGAGACGAAGGGACGGTCAAAAACAAGGCCGTGTATCTTGCCTTGGGAGTGGCCTCCGATGGCAGGAGGGACGTACTGGGCATCTGGATCGAGCAGAACGAGGGGGCCAAGTTCTGGCTCAAGGTGATGAACGAACTGCGCAACCGTGGAGTGGAGGATATCCTCATTGCAGTGGTGGACGGACTCAAGGGGTTCCCTGAGGCGATCACCGCTGTCTTCCCGCTTGCAAGAGTCCAGACCTGCATCGTGCACCTCACGCGCTTGAGCCTCTCCTTTTGCGGGTGGAGAGATAGGAAGCAGGTGGCCGAGGCACTCAGGGCCATCTACCGGGCAGAGACAGCAGAGGCCGCCGAAGCCCGGCTCAGTGAGTTCGAGGAGGGGCCCTGGGGGAAGAAGTTGCCGATGATCGCCCCGATCTGGCGGCGCAACTGGGAACAAGTGATCCCCTTTTATGCCTACCCTCCCGAGATCCGGAAAATGATCTACACGACCAACGCAATCGAGAGTCTCCATATGCAACTGCGCAAGGTGCTTAAAAACCGGGGACACTTCCCAAATGATGAGGCAGCCACAAAGCTGATTTATCTGGCGTTGCGCAATATCACCCAAAAATGGAAAAATCCCCCCGTGACTTGGAGAAGCGCTGCCAATCAGTTCGCCATCCAGTTCGGGCAACGTTTTATGCCTCAGCTAGCTGAGGCATAAAAACCAACACAACCAACCCGACCCACACACAAAATTACGGATAGTTCCTAACCATTTTAACTCCCTGATATACCCGTCACTCCGTCCCTAATCCACTTTTTGGGTTGAAGACCGCATGCATTCTTAGTCTTGCTCCAATGTGATTTGCAGGCACGTTGTTGGGATGTCCCGGATGACAAAAATCATTTTTCCCTGTCTTTGTGCCGCAACCCTCCTTCTCACCGGTTGCGCCTTCGACGAACCGACGGCTCCGCAGCGGTCCACGGCTTCGGCCACGACCATCGCCGAGGTGGCACCGCAGGCACCCCGCTCGATCTGGCCTTCTGACGCGCCTCCCATTCTTGCCGCTTCGGCCATCCTGATCGACGCTCGCACCGGCCGGACCCTCTATCAGAAAAATGCCGACCAACCGCGCCAGGTTGCCAGCACCCAGAAGCTGCTGACTGCATTAATCGTAGCGGAGCAGGATCCCCTGGACGAGCCGGTGAGGGTAGCCCGCGAGGATACCGTCGTCGAGCCGACCAAGCTCGGACTCCGTGTCGGCGAGAGCTATTCACGACGCCAACTCATGAGGGCGATGATGGTGAAGAGCGCGAACGACTGCGCCGCCGCACTGGCCCGTTCCCATTCCGGAAGCACCGGTGCCTTCGCCGTGGAGATGGATCGGTTGGCATCGCGCTGCGGGGCGACCAGCTCCCACTTTGTGAATCCGCACGGGTTGCCCGCCCGGCAGTACTCGACCGCCCGGGACATGGCCCGCGTCGCCTTCCGCGCCTACCGCAATCCCGATCTCCGGGAGGCGATGGCGATGCGTTCCTACTGCTTCCACTACGCCAACGGGAAGCTCTGTTTCCTCGACCCCACCAACCGGCTGCTCCTGCGTTCCCCGTTCTTCAACGGGATGAAGACCGGCTACACCGAATCGGCCGGGAAGTGCCTGATCAGCAGCTATAGCAAGGGAGGCCGCGAACTGATCCTCGTCCAGTTGGGCAGCCATGCGCCGAGGATCTTCGACGACGCCCAGCGGATCGTCGCTTGGGGGGAGGCCCGCTAAAGGAGGCTGTTAGGCTGAAGGCTGTTAGGAAGTAATCCTGAGTCTTCCCGCTGTTTTGAATGGGTCTCAAAGAGAACGAGTATTTTCTAGCCATAAATCCCAAGTTGATAAGAGGGCGCCGAGGGCATTTTAATGTGGAACTCAGGAATGGATGAAGCTCGGAAAGTTTATGCAGGCATAAGGGGGAGGTGCAGTCATCTTCTGCTTTCGGATCGTCCTCTGTAGCGCACCCTTTTTCCTGAGTTCATGAGTTCCACATTAACCCTTTAATCTACAGCTCTTTTGTTTTTTCTACCGTATCTACCAACTGCAAACAGCGAGGGGCTGTAGTCTTTCTGCTACTGCCCGTGCGATGCGACATTGCTGAGTGCCCCTATGCCGCCCAAAGAATGGCAATAGGTTTATTAAAACCGCTCTAGCCGCCAGCTCCCATCAACCCTTCCACTTGATGCTGCAGCCGAGTGCCGGAGGCCACGGTGTGGCCGGCGACTTGCCTTCCGCGACGGCTTCGAGCGCGGCATGGAGATCATGACCGGTGAGGGGCTTTCCGTTTTTCGGGCTGCTCTCATCAAGCCGTCCGCGGTAAGCGAGGCGGCGATCCGCATCGAAGAGGAAGAAGTCGGGCGTGCAGGCGGCCGTGTAAGCCCTCGCCGTCTCCTGGGTGGCGTCAAAGAGGACCGGGAAAGGAAGGTCGGTTTCGAGGACCATCTCGCGAAGTTTCTCAGGCGCATCATCGGGATAGGCAACGGGGTCGTTGGCGCTGATGCCGACCGTCGAGATGCCCTCGGGGAAGAATTCCAGTGCCAGCTCGGCCAGTTTGCCGCGCACATGGACGACATAGGGGCAGTGGGCGCAGAGAAAAACAACGAGCGTACCCTTGGGGCCGGCCAGATCCCCAAGGGACCGATGATTCCCGCTGACGACGTCGGTCAGGGTGAAGTCGGGGGCGGGGGCGCCGGCGGGCAGGAGGTCGTTGAAGTCGGAGGAGAGCGTGGCCATGACGCGATCCTGCCGCGAAATGTGCTCCCTGTTCAAGCAGGGGCGGCTGCATGCCTCACAATCCTCGTGACCAGTCGGGCTGGCAGCCGCTAGTGTGAAAGGCTGATGCCCGCCGGAAAAAACAGTCTCCGTCCCTCCAAAAGCGATCCCAAGCAACCGAAGATCGGCGAGATCAAGGTCGGCTCCCTGACGCTTGGAGCAGAGGAGCCGCTTTTTATCCTGGGTCCCTGCGTGATCGAGGGGGAGAAACCGCTCCTCCGCGCCGCCCGGACGATCAAGGCGATCTGCGACGATCTCGGCGTGAAGTTCATCTTCAAGGCTTCCTACGACAAGGCCAACCGCACCTCGGGATCCTCCTACCGTGGCGTCGGGGTGCTCGACGGTTGCCGGATGCTTGCCGAAGCGGGAGATGTGATCGGAGCCCCGGTCACGACCGACATCCATACTCCTGAGGAGGCGGAGATCGCTGCCGACTTCATCGACCTGCTGCAGATTCCCGCCTTCCTCTGCCGCCAGACCGATCTGATCGAGGCCGCCGCCAGGGCTGCTGTCTCTGCCGGCCGCGCGGTCAACGTCAAGAAGGGGCAGTTCCTCGCCCCGTGGGACATCGCCCCGATCGCGGGCAAGCTGAAGGCCTCGGGCTGCAAGCGCTTTTGTTTCACTGAGCGCGGAACTACCTTCGGCTACAACAACCTGGTGGCCGACATGCGCTCGCTCTACTGGATGAGGGAACAGGGATTCCCCGTGATCTTCGACGCCACCCATTCCGTGCAGCGTCCCGGCGGAGGGGGCGGTCACACCACCGGTGACGGGCATCTGGCGCCCGTGCTCGCGCGTGCGGCCATGGCGGCGGGTGTCGACGGGGTCTTCCTGGAGACCCATGAGAATCCCGCCAAGGCTCCCTCGGACGGCCCGAATCAGATTCCCCACAAGGGCCTGCCCGCCCTCCTCAAGTCCCTTCTTGCGATCCGCCGTGCGCTTGCCTGACCTCATCTCCCTAGGCCGCATGATCCTCGTCTCCCTCCTGGTGTCGGGAAGTGCTCAGGCTGTGACTGATCCCGCGGTCGAGGCGGCAAGGGAGAAAAAACTCGACCTGCCCGTCCCGATCGGGGAACCGATCAAGGGAATCAAGATTCCGCAGTATGACGAGGCCGGGAAACTGACGATGAGCCTCGCCGCGGAGACCGCCCGTAAAATCGACGAGCGGATGGTGGAACTGGAAAAGCTCAAGGTCCAGTTCAGCGACAAGGCGGAGCAGGAGATCGTCGTGGAGATCCCCCACTGCCTCCTCGACCTCGAAAGCAAGGTGCTCAAGGCCGATTCGGAAACCTTGATCAGCCGGGAGGATTTTGAAATTGTCGGACAAACAGCCGAGTTCGACACGGCGGCGCGCCGGGGGCGCCTCAGCGGACATGTCCGCGCATCGTTCCGCAACAGCGCCACTCCCTCACTCCCATGACGATCCGCCTGCACGTTCTCACCCTGCTCACGGTGTTCCTGCTATTGGCGGCGCATCTCTCGGCACAGCCCTTGGGACCGGTCGCCGCCCCCGATGCGGGATCAGGATTCAGCCCCTTCCTTCCCACTGGCACGGGGGACCGCCCCCGGAATGCCCGCACCGTGATCGAGAGCGAAAACGGCGCCAGTTTTGATAATGCCACCAGCAGCGCGGAGTTTTCCGGACATGTCGTGGTACGGGACCCGCAGTTCGACATCACGTGCGACACCCTCATTGCCGTGCTTAAGCCCGATCGCAAGGGTCTCGCCAAGGTGGTGGCCACCGGGAATGTCGTCATCACCCAGGAGAAGAAAAACGACCGGGGTGACCTCATCCGTTCCATCGGCAAGTGCGGGAAGCTGACCTACGATTCCGCCACGGGCGACGCGACCCTCGAGGAGTGGCCCCAGATCCAGCAGGGCATCAACAACCAGGTCGGCACTCAGAAATCGACCGTCATGATCCTCAACGCCAAGGGTCGCTCCCGCACCATCGGCCCCAGCCGCACCATGATCGTCGATCAGGGGGAAAAGGCCGTCACCCCCTGAAGCCTGCATCTCGGCACCGAAACAGCCTTTTTTTCATGAGCAGTCCCATCCAGAACCCTGACTTCGCACCCGGAGACGAGCCGATTCTGCGCACTGACAAACTGGTCAAGGTCTACGGCGGACGCTCGGTCGTCAACGGCGTCGACATCCATGTGCGCAAGGGCGAGATCGTCGGCCTGCTCGGTCCCAACGGTGCCGGAAAGACAACCACCTTCTACATGATCGTGGGTCTGGTGAGGCCCGACGGCGGACGCACCTTCTTTCACGGGCAGGATGTGACCCTCGAGCCGATGTACAGGCGCGCCCGTCTGGGCATGGGCTACCTGCCCCAGGAGGAGTCGATTTTCCGGAAGCTCACCGTCCGGGAGAACATCATGGCGATCCTCGAGACCACCGCGCTCTCCGCGCAGGAACGCCGTCACCGCTGCGACGAGCTGCTCGAGCGGTTTGGCATCGCTCATCTTGCCAAGAACGAGGCCCTCACACTCTCCGGCGGTGAAAAACGCCGCCTCACCATTGCCCGCTCGCTCGTCACCAATCCCAAGCTCCTCATGCTCGACGAGCCCTTCAGCGGCGTCGACCCGATCGCCGTCTATGACGTGCAGCAGATCATCTCCGACCTCCGGGACACGGGTCTCGCGATCATCATCACCGACCACAACGTGCGCGAGACACTCGCCATCACCGACCGTGCCTACCTGATCTACGAGGGGCGTGTCGAGAGTCAGGGAGACAAGGACTTCCTCCTGCGCGACCCGATCAGCCGCAAGCTCTACCTCGGCGAATCTTTCGCCATGTGATCATTGCAGGAGCCCCGGACCATGCCCCGCACCAAGCCACCCGCGCAGAAGGCCCTCACCGTCGGGAAATTCTTCGCCGACCATGGGGCGGAGCTTGGGTTGGAGCTCATGGGTGACTCCATCGGGATGGATCGTCCGATCCAGGAGCCCACCATCAACCGCCCCGGTCTCGCCCTGGCCGGCTTCTTCCGCTACTTCGCCTCGAAGCGCATCCAGGTTGCCGGACACGCGGAGTTGAGTTACTTGCGCAGCCTTCCCGCCCCGGAGCGGGCTTCCAGACTCCGGGAACTTTTCGCTCACCGCATCCCCTGCCTCATCGTCGCGCGCGGACTCCCCCTTCCGACGGGGATCCTCGAGATCGCGGCCGGGGCGGAGACCCCTGTCTTCCGCACCCCGCTCGTCACGATGAAGTTCATCAACTCCGCCACCATCGTCCTGGAGGACGAGTTCGCGCCCATCGCCTCCGAGCATGGCAGCATGGTCGACATCATGGGCATCGGCGTTCTCATCCGCGGCAAGAGCGGCATCGGGAAGAGCGAGTGCGTCCTCGGACTCATCGAGCGCGGGTACAGCCTGGTCAGTGACGACATCACCCGGTTCCGCAACCTCGAGGGGCGGCAACTCATAGGCAACAGCAAGGAACTCACCCGCTTCCACATGGAGGTGCGAGGCATCGGCATCATCAATGTCGCCGCCGTCTTCGGGGCGGGATCCGTACGCCCGGAAAAGCAGCTCGACCTCATCGTGACGCTAAAGGACTGGCACGAAGCGGAGGACGTTGATAGATTGGGGCTTGATCGCAGTCATTACGACATCCTTGGAATCCCCGTGCCGCACGTGACCATCCCTGTCAGGCCGGGCCGCGACCTTGCACGACTTGTCGAGGTGGCGGCTCTGGACCAGAAACTCAAGGCGATGGGACATGACACGGCGCGGGAATTCAACGAACGTCTCCTGCGCGCGATGCACACCACCCCGGAGCGCTGAAAAAAACCACAATCCATGACCACCCAAGCAAACAGCCCCAAGGCCTCCAAGGATCTGACCATCGAGAACCGCAACGGACTCCACGCCCGTCCCGCGGCGCTCTTTGTGAAGACCTCCAGCCGCTTTCAGGCTGAGGTCTGGGTGGAGAAGGATGGCGAGCGGGTCAACGGCAAGAGCATCATGGGACTCATGATGCTGGCAGCCGGCAAGGGATCGATCCTCCGCATCACCGCTGAGGGAGAGGATGCGGCGACCGTCCTGACGGAGTTGGAAGATCTCATCCGCACCCGCTTCGGCGAGGAATAAAGAGGGGGACCGGCCTGTCGAGGTCGGCAAGGAAGCTGAGGAGGCATGCATCACGATGGCGGTTTTGATATCGCTGCGTAATACCGGAAGAAACATTATGTTTCATAATAGACGCCCTTCTGTGCATGGTGAGGTGTTCTTATCCCCCGATGAACCATAAACCCAAGATGACTTCGGAAGTCCGCAGGGAGCGCATCGCCCTTGTTGACGGCCACCCCTCCACGAGAAACGGGCTGAGCCACCACATCAGGGAAACCGGAAAGTGGGACATCGCCTGGGAGGCCGGTAGCGCCGAGGAGGCGCTGGCCCTGATCCAGAATGACGAGCCTCACGTCATGATCCTTGAGATCCTGTTGCCGGGAAAAGACGGACTGGAGTTGATCAAGCACATCGCCCCGCTGGCACCGGACGTCCGGATCCTTGTCCATTCGGTTCATTCCGAGGAGTTCTACGCCGAGCGATGCCTCCGGGCGGGAGCCGTTGGCTATCTTCCCAAGACGGGATCCTTGGTGCAGTTGGAGAAGGCCATCACCGCAATCCTGCACGGGGACATCTACCTGAACCCACGACTCGCGAGGCAGGCCATCCATTCAGCGGCTCGGCAGAACGGGAACAAGAAAGAGGTTACGCGCCTTCACCAACTCACCGATCGCGAGCTGGAAATCATGATCCTGATGGCGCACGGCGACTCGGCACACCACACCGCCGAAAAGCTTCACATCAGCCCGAGAACCGTGCAGGTCCACCGTAACAACATCCGCCTGAAGATCGGTCTTGAGAACGCCTTTTTGCTCCACGCCTATGCGGTCCGGTTTTACGGTGATGGGGCGCAGCCGATGCTTCCCCCAGGTGTCAATCATGACAGGAGAAAAAAGGATCTTTCATTCAACAAGTTACCCCCCCCCCCCCCCCCCCCCCCGAAAAAAGGGGGGGGAGAGCCTGAAAATTTCCTGATCTCGCTTTCCGCAGCCTAACCGTAACAGCACGGCCTCCCGGCGGCGGTTCGTCGCATTCCTTGCGGCCATTGGTCAGATCATCCTTGTCTCCCGGAGAGCTCCGGGGCCATGCTCGGGTCCTATGTCCTACACACTTCCCACGCTTCCCTACGCCTTCAACGCGCTTGAGCCCCACATCGATGCGCGCACGATGGAGATCCACCATGACAAGCACCATGCCGCATACGTCAACAACCTGAATAATGCGCTCAAGGATCTCCCGGAACTCGCCGCCAAGCCGGTCAACGAACTGATCGCCGACCTCTCGGTCGTTCCCGAGGCGATCCGCACCGCCGTCCGCAACAACGGCGGCGGTCACTCCAACCACACCTTTTTCTGGGAACTCATGGCGCCGGGCGGCGCTTCCGCCCCCGTGGGCATGCTCGCCGAGGCCATCTCCAAGACCTTCGCCAGCGTCGAAGAGTTCAAGGCCAAGTTCGAGGCAGCCGGAGTCGGACGTTTCGGAAGCGGATGGGCCTGGCTCATCGTCAACAAGCAAGGCGGCCTGGAGATCATCTCCACCCCCAATCAGGACAGCCCGATCATGGAGGGAAACAAGCCCGTCCTCGGCAACGACGTCTGGGAGCACGCCTACTATCTTAACTATCAGAACCGCCGCCCTGACTACCTGAAGGCTTGGTGGAATGTGGTCAACTGGGATCACGCCGAGCAGAACTACCGGAATGCGCTGAAATAGCGCTCCCACCGCCAGCTTGCGGTTCACTCACAAAAGCCCCGCGGATTACGCGGGGCTTTTTGCTGTCCGCATCGGGATGGGGTGATCCGCCTCGGGCTATCCAGCGGGGAGCGGCGGATAGTCGGTATAGCCCTTCGGCCCCGGCGTGTAGAAGGTCGCCTCATCGGCCGCGTGGAGCGGGGCGTTGCGGCGGAGGCGTTCCGGAAGATCGGGATTGGCAATGAATGGGACGCCGAAGGCGATGGCGTCGGCCCACCCCTCTGCCAGGGCCGCGTTGCCACTCTCGAGCGTGAAGCCGCCGGCGGAAACGAGCGCCCCCTTCCAGGCCGAGCGGAGTTCCCGGGGGCCGATGCCCGCCATCGCCCCATGGGCGAGATCTTGGGAGGTCGTCTGCGTGATGTGGGCGTAGGAGAGGCCGAAGCGGTTCAGTTCGCCGAGCACATGGCCGAAGGTTTCAAGCGGGTTGCCGTCGTGCATGTCGTTGAAGACGCCCCCGGGTGAGAAGCGGATGCCGACACGGTCTGCACCCCAGACGCCCACCACCGCCTCGGTGACCTCGAGGGTGAGCCGGGCGCGGTTCTGCAAGGTGCCTCCGTAGGGATCTGTCCGACGGTTCGTCCCATCGCGAAGGAACTGGTCGAGAAGGTATCCGTTCGCGTTGTGGATCTCGACGCCGTCGAATCCGGCTTCCTTCGCAAGTCGCGCTCCATGGACATATTCGCCGATGATACCGGGTATCTCCCTGGTCTCCAGAGCGCGCGGCGTCACATACTCCTCCATGGAGGTGCCGGTGAAGACCTTGCCCGCCGGCTTGATCGCGGAGGGGGCCACGGGAAGCCCTCCGCTCTCCTGATAGGCGGGATGGGAGATGCGGCCGACATGCCAGAGCTGGAGGTAGATGTGACCGCCCTTGGCATGAACCGCCTCGGTGACCTTTTTCCAGCCGGCCACCTGCGCGGGGGTGTGGATGCCGGGGGTGTTCGGATAGCCATAGCCGTTGGGCGAGATGGAGGTTGCCTCGGAGATGATGAGGCCGGCCGAGGCGCGCTGGGCGTAATACTCGACGTTGAGTTCATGAGGCACATGACCCTCGGAAGCCCGGCAACGCGTGAGCGGCGCCATGAAGATCCTGTTCGGCAGGGCGAGGGGGCCGAGACGGATGGAAGTGAAGAGGTCGGGCTGGGACATGGAAAGGGGTTGGGGCTGAAGACGGTTAGTGTTGAAAGAGGCAGGGGGTTGGGGAGGTCATGAGTGCAAGGGCCAACCAATGACGTTGTGCGCAGATCGTTTCAACCCTTCAACCTTGCGCCGATTCAAGGACTGCTCCAGCAGTTCAGAACGGCAGGCCTGGAATACCGAGGCCGGCGGTCAACTTGCCCATCTCATCGGCGGCGAGCTTCTTGGCGTCGGTCGTGGCCTGACGCACGGCGCTCAGGACAAGATCCTCGAGAAGCTCCGCATCGCCGGCGGTGACGACCTCGGGGGCGATCCGGATGGAGAGGATGTCCCCGGCACCGGAGGCCCTCACGATGACCTTGCCGCCACCGGAGGAGGCCTCGACCTCGCGCTTGGCAAGGTCTTCCTGGATCTGTGCCATTTTTTTCTGCGCGTTGGCGGCGGCGCTCATCATTTTGGCGATATTCATGTGTGGTGGGTGTTTGGTTAGTGGCTTGGTGATTAGGCCGCCGATCCTTGCGGGCCGGCAAGAATCTCAGCCCGGAAGATTTCCAGGGCCTTCTTGATCAGCGGATCGTTCTTGAAGGAATCCAACTCCTCGGCACTTATGGCCGGGGCGGCGGGCTCAGCAGGGGTTACGGGCTTCTGGGGAGGCGACTTCGCCTCATGTTTTGGCACGACAACGGGCGGCGGCTCCTGCTCGGCCGGAGGCGGGGGCTCGGCGCCCGTGAAGCGGCATTCCAGCTTGATCCTCTCGCCGAGATGCGCGGAGAGCTGTTCCTCGATCTTTTTGACCGCCTGGGGCCAGAAAAGCGTCTGGGTGTGCGATTCCAGCGAGGGGGGGAACTCGACATGAATGCTGTTTCCCGTGCGGCCGACAAAGGTCCCATCCTCGACCCATCCGAACTTCAGCGGAGAATCGGCGGCGAGTCCCATGGCGACGACATGCCAAGGATCATCGCCGGGAGTTGGGGAAAGATCCACGGGAGGCGGAGGGGTGGATGTTGCGGTGGGTGTCGGAGTGCCCTTCTCGGGAACAGAGGAAGTGGCCCCGGAGGTTGAAGGCACCGCTTGTGTCGCCTCGGCAAGAGGGTGCCGCGGCGCTGTTGCCACGGATTGGGTGGGGCGGGATGCGGGAGCAGAGGGGGGCCTAGGTGAGGGTCGGTCGGGAAGAGGGGCTCCGCCACGGAGGGTGGCCAGGACATCGAGGACATCGCTGAGGCTTGCCTCCTCGAGGAGATGGACCGCCTTGATCAGTGCGACATCCAGTTGAAGCTTCTTGTCCGAGGCCCAGCGGAGCCGGCCCTCGGCCTCCCCGAAATGATCAAGCAGCACGAGAAGCTTTTCCTGCGTCACGGAGTCGCCGAGCAGCGATTCGTCGCCGGCCTCATGCGGCGGGTGAACCTTGCAGATGAGGACATCGCGCAGGAGGGCCACCAGGTCGCCGAGCAGGCGGGAGAGATCCTTGCCCGCCTCGGCCTGCGCCTTGATAAGGGCGAGCGCGGCGGGTGTGTCGCGGGCGGCCAGCGCCCGGCCAATGCCGAGCACCGTCTCCCGCGGGGTGAAGCCGAAGACGTTGTGGACATCGGCGGCACCGATCGATGTGCCGCAGAAGGCGACCACCTGGTCGAGCATCGACTCGGCATCGCGCATTGCCCCGTCCGCTCCGCGCGCAATGGCGTCGGCAGCGGCCGGTTCAAGGGCGATCTGTTCGTTCCGGGCGATGTGCAGGAGGTGGCCCGCGATCAGTTCGGGCGTGAGCCGTCGCAGGTCGAATCGCTGGCAGCGACTCAGGATCGTGGCCGGGACCTTCTGGGCCTCTGTCGTGGCGAAGAGGAACTTCACGTGCTCGGGAGGCTCTTCCAGGGTCTTGAGCAGGGCGTTGAAGGCGGCCGTCGAGAGCATGTGGACCTCGTCGATCAGGTAGACCTTGTAGGGGCCGCGCGCCGGGGCGTAGGCCGCGTTCTCGCGGAGCGTGCGGACGCTTTCGACGCTGTTGTTGCTGGCTCCATCGATCTCAAGCACGTCCAAGCTGCGCCCCTCGGCGATCTCGATGCAGGCGTCGCAGGTGCCGCAGGGGTTGTCGGTGGGCCCGGACTGGCAGTTGAGTGCCTTTGCGAGGATCCGAGCGGATGAGGTTTTGCCGACTCCGCGGGGCCCCACGAAGAGGTAGGCTTGGGCGAGCCGCTTGCCGGTGATCGCGTTTTGGAGCGTCCGAGTGATGTGCTCCTGCCCGACGACCTCCTCGAATCGTTGCGGGCGGTATTTTCGGGCAAAGACGCGGTAGCTCACGGAGCAGGAAATCTAAAAGCGCCCGGCAAAAAAAGAAAGGGAATCCGGAAAACCTCGGGCGGCCATGGAATTTCAGGGAAGAGCTCCGTGCTCGTAGTCGTGTCCCTTAGGAAGCGCTAGGCAACACGGCCAATATCAGTCTGGGGGTTGCTGGCTTTAGGTTGTGCTCATTATGAAAACATCCACCCCATGCACGAACAGTAAGCGCGACGGAAACGTCTCCGACGGCAATGCGGTCAGTAAACGAGGAAGACGGCTCGCCCTCTTACTCCACACACTGCTCGGTCTTGCCTCGCTGAGCGTGGCGCAAGCCGGGTTCGATCTGGGAAGCGGAGGATTCGACCTCGGCAACTCGACCAACTACCAGATTCTCTATTCGGGACTGGGCAACAAACTCGACTTCCAGGACAGCAGGGTCATCGGAAACATTGGGATCGGGGGTCCGGCGGGTCAGGTCAACGCCTATGTCCAACTTAACCCGAACTCCTACCTCAAGAATGCGGGCAACATCGACTTTTCCGGGAAGGCCTCGGTCCAGGGAGGGCCCCCGGTCAACATAGGCGCCATAACCGGCGGGGTCTCGGACGTGCAGGCCGATCTTGACTACCTGTCGAAGCTCTCAGCCGCCCTGGGGGCGGAGTCGGGCTCCGACATCGTCGTCAAGATCAACAACGGGGAGACGCAGACCATCAACGTTTCGGATGGAAAGGATGACGGGAACGGCAACCGCATTTTCACCATCCAAAAGGCCGGGGATTTCGTTTTTAACAACGGGTCAACACTCCAACTCGTGGGCACCAAGCCGACCGACAAGGTGGTTTTCAACTTCGTCGAGGGGGGGATCTATCAGTTCAACGGCAACATCCTGTTCAACAAAGAATTGGAGTCCGACCAGGTCTTGTGGAACTTCTACACGGACCCCTCGTCCAAGAAGTCCAAGGATGTCAGCATTCAGAACAGCAGTTTCACGCCCGACCGGAATGAAAATCCGCTCGAGGGCGCGCAGGGAGTCTTCCTGAGTCCTGATGGGGTCATGTCGATGAATAACTCGACCCTTTGCGGCCGCTTTTTCGGAGGCGGAGGAATGGACGGCAAGACCTTCGCCAACATGGATATCAACAAGAGCGCGATCGAAACGTGCGTTGTCGCCCCGGAGCCCTCCACCTATGTTCTCCTTGCGATGGGGGCCTTGGTGCTGATCCTCGTTCACCGCCGGAGGAGGGCCTGATCCCGTTGAGCCGATCACGGAATCCCGCTCCGAGGAGGGCGGGATCTCATCAGGCCGGCGTTGTCAGCGTGACCGGTTGTTGCGTCGCAGCGGCTCCCTAACTCACCCCTCCCATCGGGTCTTCGGAGAGCGGGTAGAGCTTGCGGTATTCGATCGCCTGGAGGCCGATCAGGGCGGCCACGGAGGCAATGTCCTCGCTTCGGGTGCCCCGGGAAAGCTCCGCGGCGGGCCTTGAGAGCCCGAGGACAATCTGGCCGTAAACGCGGGCTCCCGCCAGGTAGTGGACCAGCTTGGAGGCTATGTTCCCGGAGTTGAGGTCGGGGAAGATCAGTACGTTGGCCCTTCCGGCCACCATGCTCTCGGGAAGCTTGATCGCGGCGATTGCGGGCACCACGGCGGTGTCTGCCTGAAGTTCGCCCTCGATCTCCATCGGGTGATCGAGCGCGTCGGCCCCCCCGATGCGCAGCGCGAGTTCGCGGGCCTGGGCGGCGGCGGCGGCCATTTTGGAGGCTGCCGGATGGGTGGAACTGCCGTGGGTGGAAAAGCTGAGGAAGGCGATGCGGGGTCGGCGCCCGAAGACCTGCCTCGCCAGCAGGCCGGTCTGGACGCCGATGGAGGCAAGCTGATCCACGGTCGGCTCGGGCACGGTGCCGCAGTCGGCGAAGAAGAGCACCCCGGCGTCGCCGAACTCGGGGCGCGGGAGCTCGACGATCATGGCGCTCGAGACCACCGAGGCGTGGGGTAGCGGCTTGATGAGTTGCTGGAGGGGGCGGAAAAGCGATCCGGCATAGGAGGAGACCCCTCCGACAAGGCCGTCAGCCAGGCCGTTCTGGAGCATCATGGCCGCGAAATAATTCGGGGTGAGCAGCATGTTTCGCAGATCGCCGTCCCCCATCCCGCGGTAGCGTTCGAGGCTTCCCGCCAGACGGAGGAAGCGCGGCATCTCCGAGGAGGCCTCGGGGTCGGCGACGGCGATATGGTTCAGCGAGACCTTCTGGTCGGCGGCCACCGATTCGATATCCGCTCTCTTCCCCACCAGGATGGCCACGCCGAGCCCGAGATCATTGAACATCCGCGCGGCGCGGATCACCCGCGGGTCGCTGCCTTCCGGAAAGACAATCCTTTTCGGGTGACGGCGGAGCTTCGTGTAGACGGATTGGAGAAACGACATCTCACGGCGAGATTGGAAAAGATCGGCTTCCGAGACAAGGATGTTCCCATGCGATCATCGGAATCAGGCATTCCAGTCACCGGGGCATCGGGCTTCACGGCCCGCGGGCGCCAGGTCTCCGTGAAAGGGGAACCGCTGATCATGGGGATCATCAACGTGAATGACGATTCCTTCTCGGGAGACGGAAGGATCGACACGGCGTGGGCGCTGGACCGTGCGCGGGAACTGGCCGGGGACGGCGCCGACATCATCGACATCGGGGCGGAGAGCGCACGCACCAACCGCGCCCCCGTCAGCGAGAGGGAGGAACTCCGCCGGCTCCTTCCCGTGGTTGCGGAATTCGCCGGGGCCTTCGCGGGGAATCCCGCGCCGCCGCTTCTCTCGGTGAACACCTGGAGGCCTGGCGTGGCCGAGCGGATCCTGTCCGTCGGAGGCGACATTCTCAATGACATGGGTGGGCTCCCGGACGATCGCAACGCGCGGATCTGCGCCGCCACCGGGGCCTCCCTGCTCATCATGCATACCGTGGGCGAGCCGAAGGTTTCCCACGGACATGTCACCTATGCCGACATTCTGGGGACGCTGACCGGCTTCTTTGAGGAAAAGATCGCCATGGCCTGCGCGGCCGGGGTTGCGAGAGAGGCGATCCTGCTTGATCCTGGAATCGACTTTGCCAAGCAGGCCGCGGCCAACCTCGCCATCTATGGAAACCTTGGCCGACTGCATGCCCTTGGCCGCCCCATCCTGCTTCCCGTCTCGCGCAAGGGAGTCATCGGCCGCGTCCTGGGCATCGCCGACCCTGCGGGGCGCGATGCGGGAACAGCCGCCTGCATCGTCGCGGGGATGCTCCGCGGCGCGTCCCTCTTCCGCGTTCACAACGTCCGGATGGCCAGGGAGACCATCGCGGCCGTGGCGGGAGTGACGGGCTCCGCAAGGCAGGACGAACCTTGAACCCCCGCGGCTTTTCTTCTTTGAGGTTTCCGGGTATCGGCCCCATTCTTTGAGCTGCGCATGATCACCAAGCTCCTCCACACCCGTTACCGCGTGCACGACCTCGAGAAGACGGTCGCCTTCTACCGCGATGTCCTGGGCCTCCGGGAGATCCGCCGCAGCGAAAGCGGGCGCGGCTCCAGGCTCGTCTTTCTGAAAGCTCCCGAAAGCGATGAGGAGATCGAGATCTGCCAGTTTGACGGAAGCGGACCCGTTCAGGTCGGGCCCGATCTCACCCATCTCGCCTTTGCCGTGACGGATCTGGAGGCCTTTGCCAAGCAAGCCGCCGCGAAGGGCTACCCCCTGAGCGACGGTCCCCACCGCACCCCCTCGGGATCGATCATCGCCTTCATCGACGCCCCCGAGGGGTATGAGGTGGAGTTGATCGAGAGGGCTCCGTAATGCTCGTTTTCCCTCACGGACCGATTTTTTCCTTCATGCTCCAGTCTTTAACCAGCACCCTGTTCCCATGATCCCCGAACCCAAAACCGTCGTTCAATCCTCCTCCAAGATCTTCCGCGAATTCCAGGAGTTCATCTCACGGGGAAATGTCGTCGATCTGGCGATCGGCGTCATCATGGGGGCGGCCTTCGGCAAGATTGTCACGGCCCTGGTCAACGACATCATCATGCCGCCGATCGGCCTGATCCTTAGCGGCATCAACTTCAAGGACCTCTACCTTCCCCTCAACGGCAAGAGCTACGGCACCCTGGCCGAGGCCCAGAAGGACGGCGCCGCCATCCTGAGCTACGGGAACTTCATCAACACGATCATCGAGTTTGTGATCGTCAGTGCCTGTGTGTTTGCCCTCGTCAAGGCGATCAACGTGCTGCGCCGCAAACAGGAGGCGGCCGCGGCGGCCTCCCCGGCGCCCGCGCCCACCAAGAGCGAGGAACTCCTCACCGAGATCCGCGACCTGTTGAAAAAATAGGGCGGCAACGTGAAGTTCATCGCCACGGAGCATCCGCACCGCCGCTACAATCCCCTCAAGGGGGAATGGGTTCTTGTCTCCCCCCACCGGACCAAGCGCCCCTGGCTCGGCCAGCAGGAGAAGAGCGTGGAGGAGCGCCCCGCCTACGATCCCTCCTGCCTGCTCTGTCCCGGGAACACCAGATCCGGTGGTGAAAAGAACACCGCCTACACCGGCACCTTTGTCTTCGACAACGACTTCTCCGCCCTCTTGCCCGATGCCCCCGAAGTCCAACCGGCGCCGGTGGAGGGGACGATCGAAGGGGATCTTTTCCGCGAGCAACCGGTGGCTGGAACCTGCCGGGTCATCTGCTTTCACCCTCGGCACGACCTGACCCTCCCCGAAATGCAGGAGCACGAGATCGGCGAGGTGATCCGCACATGGGAAAGCCAGACAAGGGAACTCGGCCAGCGCTACGCCTGGGTGCAGGTCTTCGAGAACAAGGGGGCCGTCATGGGGTGCTCCAACCCCCATCCGCACGGGCAGATCTGGGCCGGCGACTTCATCCCCAACGAGATCGCGCTGGAGGACCGCCGCCAACTCGATTACCACGCGCGGCACGGGAGGCCCCTCCTGATGGATTACGCCGACCTCGAAGCCTCGCGCGCCGAGCGTGTGGTCGCCCGCAACGAGGACTGGCTGGCCGTGGTTCCTTACTGGGCGGTCTGGCCCTACGAGATCCTGCTTCTACCGCGCCGACCGGTCCGGCGCCTCACGGAGATGGACGCCGGCCAGCGCGGCGGACTCGCCCCGATCCTCAAGGAACTGCTGACACGCTACGACAACCTGTTCGAGACCTCCTTCCCCTATTCCATGGGCTGGCACGGGGCGCCTTTCACCGAGGGGTCGCACGACCACTGGCAGCTCCACGCCCATTTCTACCCGCCGCTCCTGCGGTCGGCTTCGGTGAAAAAGTTCATGGTGGGCTACGAGATGCTCGGCGAGGCCCAGCGGGACCTCACCGCCGAACAGGCGGCCGATCGCCTTCGCTCCGTCGGCTCCGTTCATTATAAAACAGCCACCCTCTGAACGGCGCGGCAACACGACCCCTGAACAGGGATCAGGGTGATGGATCAACGATACAACCGTGAGGGACAGCAACGGGCGTCGCCAGTGTTCAGAGGATCTTGCGCCCCTGAATGATCCTGACAAGGAGCACCACCACGGCGATCACAAGCAAGATGTGGATGAAGCCGCCCATTGTGTAGCTGCTGACTAATCCCAGCAGCCAGAGGACCAGAAGAATCATGGCGATTGTGTAGAGCATGGTGATTGGGGTTGTAAGTTTCGAAATACTACAGTTCCTGACGAGAGGGGGCGGGCGCTCAATAGGTTGTGTAACGAGTCGTGGTGGTCGTGTGCGACGCAGGCTTGGTCTGCTGGGTTACGGTGGTCGTGGTTGGGCTCGTGGGATTCGTTGTCCTTGTTGTGCTGAGCGAGAAGCACGATGACAGCGACAGAGCGAGCAACAAGTTGCAGATGCCGAACATGAATGTGATCTTCATGCGGGAACGCTACGCTCGGAAAAGTCCCCAAGCCAGCGGGGTGAATGACTAGTTCTGTCTAATGCAATGGCTTGAGGAAGTGGTGCGGTGAACTAAGCGCTTCCACCAATTGAGATCACCCGAAGTACGTCGGATCATCTCCTCCCTCTGCCTATCAACCAAGCAAACTCATCTAACACCATGAAGCGATTTCCTATCAGAATGTTTCGCGCGAAGATTTGGGACTCCCTCCAGAAACCTCATGCCGGCATGATACCTCCGGAGAGGCGCTCATCCGCAGGCGCAAGTTGACAGACCATGCCTCGTAACGTGATTGAAATCATTAAGGATTTGCGGTGTCGGTTGCGCAGGGCATTCGCTGGGCGGCGGCTACCACCTGGTCATCTCTCTTCTGAGCCGGCATTGGTGATTGCACCCCATCCGGATGACGAGACGTTTGGGTGTGGGAACATCATCGCACTGAAGAGGAAGCAAGGCACACGGGTTGGAGTTATCTTTTTGACCGATGGGGAGGCTTCGATGAAAGGACATTTATCCATCGCGCCGGGGTTAGTGGCCGAGATCAGAAAGCGTGAGTCCACCGAGGCGTGCGCCCATCTGGGTTTGGAATCAGATGATCTGATACGGTATTCGCTTCAAGACGGTCGAGTCCCTCGAAGGGGAGCGGCTGGTTTTGAGAATGCAGTGGGAAGGCTACATGGCGACATCAGGGAATTCGCGCCAGCTGAGGTGTACTGTCCACATCCTCTGGATGGACATGGCGACCACACGGCAGCGGCTGAGATTGCACAAGAAGCCATCTGCCGCTGCATCTCTCCGCCCCGTCTTTTGTTCTACACGGTTTGGTTCTGGTTCACGGCACCCTGGGGCATCGGCAAAAATTGGGATTACATGTCGGCATGGAAGGTTGACGGCAGAATTGTGCATTCCAAGAAGCTTCAGGCCATCAACACCTATCTGAATCATTTGGATCCGGTTTGTGGAATCCCATACTGCGGCAAGCTACCCCTGGGACTCGTTTATTGCGCGCGTCGAAGCAACGAGATTTTGTTTGAGCAGCAACTCCAAATCAGGCGTTAGCCTTATGCGAATTCTCCATATCACCGAATATTGCCATGCCGGGTCCTTCGGTGGCACCGAAAGATATATACTCGATTTGATTCGCGGACTGGACGTAGCCGGCATCCATAACAGTATTGGATGGCTGAAACCTGGCCGATCATCGGAATCACTGGAAGCCGATGGCGTGCGCATCTTCAAACTGCCCACGCCACAGATGCGCGTGGATGCGCCGGTGCCGGAATTCTCGTCGGCGGCTATACGTTTGCTGGAAAATGAAAGGCCGGACCTGCTCCACTTCCACACCTTCGGCCTCACCGAGGCGGCGCTGGCGATTTTTGCAAAACAGCGGGGACTTCGCTATGTCTTCACTTATCATAGTCCGGCCTGGACCTGCCGCCGTGAAACCCTGCTGCTCTACGGGAAAGAACCGTGCGACGGGGAAGCGCGGGCGTGGCGCTGTTCCGCCTGCCAATCTGCAGAGCGGTCGGGATGTGGAATAGTTGCCAGCCATGTGGCCACGGGAATATCACTTACGGCGGGTTGGGCGGCACTTCCGCTGAAAAACACCTCGCTCAGGCGTCGCGCAGGGTTTTTTTATGATACGCTGCGCTTCCGCCGCGCTCTCCGCTCTTTTCTCGCGGAATGTGATCTGGTGGTTTCATGCTGCGACTGGGGCGCGCCGGTAATGATTCGAAACGGTGCCAGGCGCGAGAGAGTGGAACAATGCCCCCAAGGAGTCCCAACCCTTTTCGCGGAGGCCACCCGCAGCGGCGTCAATTCACCAGCCATGGGCAATGCTTCCGAATTCGTGGTCGGCTTGGTCGGACGCCTGGTTCCAGACAAAGGCGCCCATATCCTGATGGAGGCGTTCTCAAAACTCCAAGGCACACAGGCACGTCTTCGTATCATCGGGTTCAATGAGCAGGATCGTCACTCGGCGTATTCACAATGTCTGTTAGACTTTGCCCGCTCGGACCCGCGAATAGAGCTGGTTCCGAGAAAGTCATTTGCCGAAACCCTCGAAGAATACAAAAGACTCTCCTTACTCGCGATTCCCTCGGTGTGTTTCGAAACCGGGCCATTCACGTTGCTGGAAGCGCTTGCTCTTGACGTCCCAGTCTTTGGGTCAAACCGGATTGGGCAACTAACCCTGCTGCGTGAACATGGTCGCATTGTTGAACCGAACACATCAGATGGCTGGCACCGCGCTCTGACAACTGCGCTTGCGTTGTGGAAGCGGGGAGAGTGGAGGCGGCAGCAGACGTCCGACTCCCTGCGCACCATGGAGAATGTAGCAGCGGAAATGGCAGCGCATTATCGGACGCTCAGGGAACATTAGACGTTCGTTTTCTTGTGATAAAACCAGCGCAAAGACTAATATTCTTGATATTAGTCACCTGGGTTTACATACCCGATCCTGCATCGAACCGCGGATGTGATAACCCAAATAATCGTGACCTTCACACAGAAACCGTGAGCGGCGAGCATATCAGCCGTCAGCCGTTTTCATCGTTGGGCTAAAAGACCATCTAGCACCGACTGGTCGGACAGCTAAGTTTTTGTTTGCAATCCGTGATTCGGTGGGAGCGGGGTGAAGGGGACGCCGAGCGCTGGGAAGCGCGGTGTAGCCTGTGCATTTAGCACAGCCTGCAAGGGCGCGGCCGTCGGGAGACGGCGCGGCAATCGAACCGCCGAGCCTTTCTCAGCTAAAATCAACAACCCAGAAGACAAGGTTGTTTGAAAGCGGGTGAAGGGAATCGAACCCTCGTCTCAATACACCCCTTCTGAAAAGCCGCGAAACAGTATAGATACAACCTCTGCGGTTTTATTTGCACTCGGCGTTGTTATGACTATTGTATGACCTATCATGGCATCCATTCACAAAGACCCCCGCGGAAAATCACCTTACTGGTATTGCTTCTTCACGAACCCAGATGGAACACGGACGTGTAAATCCACAAAACTGAAAGACAAGACTAAAGCCTTGGAGTTCTGTCTTGTTCTGGAGCGCGCTTCTCGACTCGCAACTGGCGGCAATCTTACAGAGACAAGAGCCAAGCAATTGATTGGAGAAATCGTAGAGCGGGCTGGAGGTGAGCCGCTCACCTTCAGAAGCCTCAAAGAGTTCTGCCAAGAGTGGCTGGCATCCAAGGCGACCAATAAGGCTGACGGAACCATAATTCGCTATAAGAAGGTGATAGCTGATTTTCTTGCTCATCTCGGAGAAAAGAAATCGAACCTGTCCATCGCCAGCATCACACCGCGTGATGTGCAGTCCTTTAGAGATAGAGAGGTAAGGGTAGGGAAGTCAGAACAGACGGCCAACTTGAGTTTAAAAACCGTTCGCAGTCTGTTTATCGCGGCCCATCGGCATGGACTCATTACCACAAACCCAGCGACTGCCGTGGAGACCTTTGAGGCCGAGCAACAACAGCGTAAATGCTTCACAATACCCCAAGCAAAAAGGGTTCTCGCCGTTGCTGGAGAAGAATGGAAAACCATGATTTTGCTCGGATACTATCTGGGGGCCAGACTGGGTGATTGCTCTAGGATGAGATGGTCGAATGTGGATTTTGAGCACAAGGTTGTGCGCTATACGCCCCAAAAGACCAAGAAGGGCAAAGCCCTTGTTACGCCTCTAATGGATGAGCTTGAACAGCACTTGCTCTCATTGCCTAGTAGCGACCGAGCTGATGACTTTTTATGCCCGACTCTTGCTGGTAAAACTACAGGCGGAAACCGCGGCCTCTCCTTCACCTTCAAGCGGATCATGGAGAAAGCAGGCATTATTGAAGAACAAGAGCAAAAGAAGGTAGGGGAAGGCAGAAGGTTCGCTTCTCTCGGATTTCACAGCTTGAGGCATACCTTTGTGTCTGAACTTGCCAACTCTGATGTGCCTGCGGAAGTCCGTCAAAAAATAAGCGGCCACAAATCTAATCGCGTTCATGAACGTTACACGCACATTGAAACGGAGACGAAGCGGAAGGCTATGACGAAGATGCGTGGAATAGTTGGAGACGCCACAAAGCCAAAACAAGGCCCTAAATGAAGCCCAAGAACAAGGCGAAGGCCCACCTTAAAGGAAGGCCACTTTCTGTTGATGAGAGTGCATCAACAGCTCTCTTCAAGAACTGCACGCCATTCAAGATTCCTTCTGATAATTCGGATGAGGTTGCTATTCCGTTGCAACCCACTGATGAACGCCTTGATCCAGTTACCGCATCTCTTCAATCCAAAATACTCATCGCAGATTTCAAACGCATCTTTCAACTTGCGGATAACGGAGACCAAAACGCCATTGGACTACTTGTGGGGACGGCCATGGTTACCACAGAGATGCTCGGAATTTTGGCGCGCAAGAACCCCAAACTCTTACACCCTTGGTCTACCACTCAAGATGTTTGGCCTATTCTTATTGGGAGGAAGGCTTTTATCCGTGGTGAGCAGAAGAAAAGGCCTAACAAGAAAGCAAGTAAGCCGGCCCTTCACGACTGGCTGATTGAGCGGTTGCGGCTCGGTGAGAATAGCCCCCTCCGTTCTGGTTGGCATAACACTCCCGCCTCTATTGCGGCTCTCTACATGCTCCAATGGCTTGAGGAAAATAAAGATCGGCTCAAGCTGCCTCGATTTTCTGCCCAATTATCAAATCGTTGGTTTGAAATCGGATGGGAGGCGTTGCTTATGGTCACAAATGGTAAGCCCGAAAAGAACAAGTATTTGAGGGGTATCGGTCTACAACAGGGGCAAACCAAAACGGCTCAAACGGGGGTGACTAATCCGACGAGGATTCTGGAGAGCAATATCAGAGATAGGATAAAGGGGAGCATGAAAAGTAGCTTCACCACTATCACCAAGTTCTGGTCGGAGACTTGAAGTCTTCCCCTAAAAAAGGGGGGCGACTTACAGGGAATAATTGATCTCACAAACGACGGAGTCTGCCCGCATGCATAAAGCATACGAACCCAAGCGTGGATGGGAACAAACCACGCAATCGACAATAGTGCCAGCGATCGACAATGGTACAAACATCATCAACCCCGAGTTCATCAGACTCCCAAAAGCAAGAAGCCGCTGCCCCCTTACGGGATTAAGCCGCACAAGCCTCGTGGAGTTGGTCGATAAAGGGGCCGTAAAAGCCGTAAAACTGCGGAAGCGAGGGAGTCTGAGGGGAATCACCCTCTTGGTGAGGGAGAGCCTTCTAGGTTACCTCCACGGGCTCGCAATGGAAGGGGGTGTGAAATGATCGCCTCAGCAGAAGGGGGAGAGACAAAGAAACGAGACCCAAAAATCCGTTTCCGCACTCCCAAGCAAATCGTGAACTACGAACCACCCGAGAATGAACTTCTCATTGGAGATTCACACATCGTCAAAGGCAGGGTGTTTGTGATTGGAGGGCCGCCAGGTATTGGCAAATCACGATCAGCTACTGAGCTTGCTATGTGTGGAGTTACAGGAAATCCGTGGTTCGGTTTACCGGTTCACACCCCCTTCAAAACCATGATCATTCAGAACGAGAATGGGCCAAGAAGGTTGATGCATGAGTACAGGGAGAGAGCCAATATCGAGCAGGCCAACGACAGTATATGGGTCTCGGAGCCTCCTCCCTTTGGATTGTCTTTTGGAGACAACGCCTTTGTGGAGGATCTTCAAGAGTCTATCGACATCTTCAAGCCAGACCTTGTGATCATTGATCCATGGAATGCGGTGGCATCGGGAGATGCGCAGAGGGATTACGCCGAGGCCTTTAACCGGATCTTGTCGGTTCTTCCAAAGGGAAATGACAAGCCTGCTTTGGGCATCGTCGCCCATACAAGAAAGCCGAAGTCCGAAGAGCTACGAACAGGCGGAAGCGCATTGATGCATCTGCTCTCGGGAAGTCACATGCTGGCGAGCGTACCCAGATCTGTGTTCATCATGCTTTCAGCAAACGAGCTTGATGAAACGGACAGGCACCGAGTCTGGTTTAACCCTAAAAACAATGACGGACTTGAGGTGGCTAGGACTGTGTGGAGATTAAGCGAAACCGGATTCAGTCAAGCCAAGGGGTTTGACTGGGATCAGTTCGATGAAGGCCCGAAGAGAAGGCTGACCATGACAGAAGAAATGATACGGAAAGCACTCTCCGAGGCCGTAGACCGCAAAGGAGCCATCAACCGACTGATGGATGCCTCGGGATTAGGACAAAGGGCTTGCGAAATCGCTCTAGAAGAGGAGGGAAAGTTCTCCCATCTCTTTGAAATCACCGATGACGGCTACTACCAACTGAAATGATAATGCGGGGGAGCGAACGAATCAGTTTCCATGGCAATCCTTGGAATACTGGTTCGTTCGTGATCCTCCGGAGTTCCATCCGTTGCACTATCATCAGAGTAAAACCCTGCAACTGGTGACAGTATGACATCCGTGACACCGACTCCCTAAAGAGTGTCAAGCGTGACACTCTTCCCCTCTGTAGAGGTTTGTCACTCGCTACCAATCTACTCAGTTAGAACGAGGTGATAGTGTGACAGGGGGCAGTTATAACGCAAAATCCGATTACAGACTGCGCGCTGATCCCGGCGTGTAGTTGTACTTCATATTATCAAGACCAGAATTGCTCTTAAAAACATACCGAGGAACGACTCTCCTATTGCCACTGTTATCTGTATAGCTGTATTGCCCAGATTGATATGCTGTAATAAATTGCACCGTTTCAGCCCCTTCCAAACACCCTTCAATATAAGCAATTCTTGAACCTAGTTTCCCATCTGTGGGCTGATCAATAGAACTGGGAATCCAATCAGCAGCTAGACATCCATGGGGTAGGGGCTGAATTACACCTATGCAATAATACCAACCAAGTCTGCTAACGCTGGGATCATCAGTAGAAACTCCATCGCCGATTGATGATGAATTATGAATGAACTGCCGGCGCTCTTGATTTAACTGGTCGATCCTCCGTTGTTCTTCTTGTCGCTTAAGAATATTTAACTTTTCTCTCTCGATTTTTAACTTTTCAATCTCGATTCTGACAAGGTCTGGGTCGGTTTTGACTGTGACATTTTGCTCTAAATAGAGATCTTGAGCAACTGCCGTGAAAAACGGGGTTGTTGCAATGCCGATTAAGATAAGGGGAAACTTCATCAATCCGATAACTACCCCTCATACAAAACAAAGCAAGACGCTTTTGAGGCATCTCTGGGAATATGGTAAAAATTCTAAGCCCCCTTTTTACGCTTCTACAGACCGGCTACAGCTTCGGAGAAGGTAGTGGTGCCCGTCGGGGCCGGCACAACTAAAAAGAATCCTTTTTCGCCCATACGCTAGCCCTTCGGTCACGCTGGAGGTTTGCCTACGGTACGGTAAAGATCTTCCCTATATTCCTTTTCTAGAATGAGCCGTTTGCAATGTAATCCCCGTTGACGATGTAGACATCGCCGTTGGCTTTTTGTAACCAAAGAACAGCCTGTGATTTACCAGCACCGTTCTAATCTACGGTAATCAACTTCCAGTCTATAGGGATCTTGATCTTCTTACGCAGCACCATCAGCATTCCGATGGCTCCGAGTCCCAAGAGAGCGTTGGTGGATGGTTCGGGGATCACGGTGAGTTGTCCCGTGGTCATATTCAGCCCAATGTATGAGTTTGTACCATTCCACAACTGCCAAAGATTATTCGCTGAATAGTAGGCGAGGGTGCCGTTATAGCTTCCAGTTATATTTACTTGAGTAAAATTGTTTGAACTTGAACCGAGTGAACCAGAGCTATTACTGAAGAGTTGGAACAGTCCAATATTGTTTGTGGAGTCATAGACACCGCTCATAATAATATTTAATGATCCACCAAAGGCAATAGAGCCAGCTGCGTAGATGGAATCGAATTGCGTTGAATTTGTACCCGCAACTGCAAGTTTTATAATGGAGTTACTTGCCAGGGAAAGGGAGGCCACCTGTATCTGACCTAAAGAGTTTGTGGTGGAAAGCGTACCGCCATTCTGAATTGTAACATCTCCTAGAGACCCCGTGCCTCCAAGCGTTGCGCCACTTGCAACAGATACTGCACTATTCATATTAGTACCATCAATCAGCAGGGTGCCGGCACTCACGTAGGTTGGGCCATTAAAGCTGTTTGATGCAGTGAGTATGGTGGTGCCAGTTCCAAACATAGTGAAAGAACCTGTTCCAGAAATCGTGTTGCTAACTCTGATAGAATCACTTCTGGAAAAAATCAAAGAGCCGTTGTTAACAATATCATTAGTACTCACGGTCCCAGATGTTCCGCCATTTCCAATTTGAAGTCCGCCAGCAGAGATTGTTGTCGTTCCTGTGTAGCTATTAGAACTAGCAAGAATTAAAGTGCCAGCGCCGCTTTTGATAAAGCCCCCACCGCCCGCAAGAGAGGCGGCCAGAGTTCCGCTTTGACCATTTAGTTGAGAGGTCATGACGGTACCATTGGTAAGGGTTCCTCCTGAAAGTGTTATACCATTCGTCAGACTGATATTATTCAAATCAAATGTTCCCCCTCGAACATTTACAAAACCATCGCCAACAGATGTTGTAGTGCCGAGACGAAGAGTTCCTCCCGCTACTGTAGTAGTATTAGTATTTATATTGTTACCACTCAAAACTGTAGTTCCAGAACCATACTGGTTTATCGTCATTTCAGTTCCAATGAGATTTGTAAAATTGATCGAATCAGATTGATTGAAGTTAATTATCCCAGTTCCCTGTAACTCATAAGTATTTCCAGTTGTGATAATACTCCCGGAAGCATCATTTCCTCCAAATCTTCCAATGTTGATAATACCTATGCCACTATTAAACTGAAAACCCTGTTGGGTAGTTACTTTGGCTCCATTAGCAATAGTTAACGTTCCTCCTCCACCATTTACAAATTGGCTTGTTAAGCTAGAACCGGCGCCAGAGATTACTACAGTAGAATCTGAGGTAATGAATGTTCCTCTCGCTGCACTTACTGTAGCACCGTCAAGAATGCTTAATGAATTATTAATCGAGGCATAACCAACCTGCAGCTGACTCTTAAGATTCCATGTCGAGTTGTTGCCCGTAATAATTACACTATTGTTGGAGGAAAAAATATTGTAAGAGATGTACCCGTTTCCTCCTGACACAGTCGCTCCATTGGAAATGGTGAGTGAATTCCCACTGCCTTTATTCCCTATATAAAAATCACTACTTCCATTAAGGCCATTGTTCGTAAAAATAGTTCCCTGGCCACTAATGATCACTGAATTGTTAGAAGATTCAGCATATAATCCAATTGAGAGACCAGAGCCTATGTTTACCATGGCTCCATTGCTCACCGTCATTGTGTTGCCGCTACCATATAGACCAACACGCACTCCCTGCCTATTCGCAAGTAACGATCCGGGTCCACTTACCGTAATGGAATTGCTTGAAGATGATGCTTGGTTGCCAACAAATAACGCACCTGCATTATAAGTTCCTCCATTCACAATATTTAAGCTATTCCCCCCACCTCCATAACCTAAAAAATTATCACTGGTTCCTTTCCATTGAGACCCAACCCCAGTTATGGTTATCGTATTATTAATCGAGTTTGATGCATCACCAGCTCTCAGTGACAAAGATGAAAAAATGCCGCCATTGGAAACGGTTAGCGCATTACCTGATCCATTGTAGCCGATATATGTAATATAGTTAGTCCATAGTGAATTAGACCCAGTAATAGTTACCACGTTATTTGATGAACTGGCATTATACCCTACGTAGCCACGTCCGGTGTCTCCTTGAATCAATTGACCGCTATTTGTAACTATCACCGAATTTCCCGATCCATTGTAGCCGACGAATACATTACGATTATTTGTAACTATAAGAATGCCATTGCTTAAAATATTTAGCGTGTTGTTACTGCTATTTGCAGAATAGCCGACGTATGTATTCCCATATGAATTAGAACTATTGATTGAAAAAGTATTATTGGGCGTATTACTCCCAACATAAAAATCAGCCCCTAGCGCGGACGAGAGGGTTCCAAAAACGAGGGCTGCAAATACGCCTACAAAGCTTTTGATTCCTCCAAAAGCAACTGCCGGCATCCTGTTTCTTTTGGGGGAGATCATGGGAAAAGGCACAATGTCTTCCTACGTAATCATCCCTTTATGGTTCGTTGCAATAAAAATATGATACAATATCATTTTCAAATTGATGCGCCACTCCTTGAAATCGAGCTGTGGGGATTGCTGAAATATTCCAGAACCCCCTTTTTACGCTTCTACAGACCGGCTACAGCTTCGGAGAAGGTAGTGGTGCCCGTCGGGGCCGGCACAACTAAAAAGAATCCTTTTTCCTCCCGCTACGCTCGGCCTGACGGCCTCGCTTGCGTCTTGCTCCCTTCTTCTCGCCTATAGGCTCGAGCAAGGTTCGCCCCCCCGCTCTTACGCGTTTCCTCGGTTTGGTTATGCCTGTCTCGGGTCGGTTCGCTGACTTCTCTTGCCAGAAAAGCCGCTCACCCTTCCCTTCGACACCACCTGTCGGTAGCTCTACGCCCCACTAGATGGCCTCGTAAGGAACGCTGTCGCCTCGCGCAGGAGTCGTGCCAGCTGAGCCGTCACTCTTCCTGCTTTCGGTAGCCGTCAGATAACAAGGGTGCGACGGCAGTCCCTTCGCTCACAGGCTCGCTCATTTGGCCTTCCTGCACCCTGCGTTATCTTCCGTTACCTACGCTCTGCTCCAATATTCCTCGGCCTTCTTCAAGGTCTTCAATCGCACTCAGCGACACTAGCGACATTCAGCGACCCGTTATGACTTTTGGCCTTTTCTGTTATGACCAATAGCTGTAAAAATCTCCTAGAGCTAGTATTTATATGGATTGGAGCGGGTGAAGGGAATCGAACCCTCGTCTCAGGCTTGGGAAGCCCACATTCTACCATTGAACCACACCCGCAAAAAATCAGTCCCAGGAATTGATCAGCGTCTGGACGGACTTGTTGGTCCAGATGGTCCAGACCGCGACGCGTTTGTTCAGCGTGGCGCTTGTGGTCACGTTGTTGCCTGACTGGGCGGGCATGCTGGAAAGCGAGTTCGCATAGTTGGTGTCCATTCGCACCTGATAGACGCTGTTCGAGTTAAAGGGATCGCAGAAGGAGCCGCTGCCGTTGGTGCCCCCCTTTCCGTTTTTCCATGCGGCGGCTTCCAGGAAGACAATGCCGCGCGGGTTGTCCGACGAGTTGGTGGTGCAGAGCGTGGCGACAAGGGCGGGTCCGACGGTTGTTCCGGAATTGCTCGGGAACCTCCCGTACTCGGTCTCGTAGGCGGTGATGGCGGTGGCGATCTGGACGGCCTGGTTCTTGGCCGTGGTCTTCTTGGCCGAGTTCAGGGCCGACTGGCCCGCAGGGAAGAGGAGACCCATCAGGATGGCGATGATGGCGATGACAACAAGCAGCTCGATCAGCGTGAAGGCCTCGGGGCGCCGGGGATTGTTCTTTGCCATGCGGAGAAGTGGAATCATGCCCCTAGTTTCCGTCTCATGGAGACGGGCACAAGCATTTTCTTGTTTGCTCGCGGGGCAAAGAAGCCGATGGTGACGCGTGCTCAAGAGATTTCTGCGCGGCTTCGGCAAGCGTTCCCCCGATACCATCGATTCCAAAAAGAAGGCCGCGCCGGCCGCGAAAGCGCGCCGGGGAGGCAAAGCCGCCCCCGCGGATCCATCCCTGAAAAAAACAGGGAAGCCCAAGGCCGATGGCTCGCGCGCGGCGCAAGCCACCACCTCCGGCCGGCGCCGCGGAACAGGGAGGGGCAAGCCAAAGAAAGGCCCCCATGCCTCATCGGCTTCACGTCGCTCCTCCACGGCGGCCCGCCCCTCCTCTTCGTCGTCGAAAGGCTCCTCGCCCCGAGGTCGTGACCGCGGCCGGGGAGGTCCACGCCAACCGGAACGATCCGGACAGGCAGGGGACCGTGGTTTGACGGATGCGATTCTCCGTGTGCTGGAGAAGGATCCCCTTCAGGCTCAGGCCATCCGACAGTCCCTGCGGGTGCATCGCGACGATCTGGCCCTGTTTGACAAGGCACTGGCGTCATTGGAGCGTGAGGGCCGCATCGTCCGCGTGAGCGGAGATCGTTTCATCCTGCCCGAAACGGCCGATCTTTTCACCGGCAAGCTTCAGCTCCACGCAGGCGGATCAGGCCATGTCCTCGCGGGGGAGCAGGGGGGCAAGGATCTCTTCATTGCATCGGAAAACCTCGGCACCGCCCTGAACGGTGATCTGGTCGTCGCACGGCTCATCCAGCAGCCGCGCCACCATGGTCGCCCGCGGCGCGACGGCCGTGCGGAAGGCCGCATTCTCCGCGTGGTCGAGCGGGCGGGGACCCCGATTGTCGGCACTCTCCGGAAGACCAAGAACTTCCTCCACGTGGTGGCCGACGACCCGCGTTTCCCCCGCGATCTTTACGTTCCCACCGCCGAAGGGGCTAAAGCCGGCGACAAGGTGGTCGCCCGGCTCGACCGATGGGAGAACAGCCATGAGAATCCCGAGGGAACCGTCGTCGAGGTGCTCGGCCCCGCAGGGGCGCCCGGCATCGACATGCTTTCGGTCATCCGCAAGCACGGCCTCCCGCGTGAATTCCCGGGGCATGTCGATACCGAGGCCAAGCGCTTCGGCGACCGGGTCACCCCCAGGGATCTGGAGGGCCGCGAGGATCTTCGCGGGAGGAACATCATCACGATCGACCCCGATACGGCACGCGACTTCGACGACGCCATCGAGGTGCAGCCGACCGAGTCCGGGTGGGATGTCTCGGTCCACATCGCCGACGTCTCCCACTACGTGAAGCCCGGAGGCCCGCTCGACAAGGAGGCCCGCAAGCGCGGCAACAGCGTCTACCTGGCCGATCGGGTGATCCCGATGCTTCCCGAAAACCTGAGCAACGGACTCTGCAGTCTGCGGCCCGACGAGGACCGGCTCGCCTTCAGTGTCTTCGCCTCCATCAACCGCGACGGATCGATCCGGCATGTCCGCTTCGGGCGTTCAGTCATCCGCAG
>JBIIGI010000086.1:0-9725 GCA_044236545.1 Chthoniobacterales bacterium | reverse complement strand
GCCAGCAGGGCCTTGTTACCCGTGACAACGATGCGGCCCGACCTGATGGCGGCGACCGTCAGGTCGAAGGCCTCCGTCGTTCCCCCGATCAGCTCCACGACTACCTTGATTTCGGGATCCTCGAGGAGATCCTGCCAGCGGTTGGAAAAGAGTTCGGCCGGTGCCGAGACATCGCGCTGCTTCTTCAGGTCGCGCACTACGATCCGGCGCACGGCAAAGGAATACCCGGAACGCTCCGCGATCAGATCGCGGTGGCGTTCCAGATTTTCATAGACTCCGGCACCGACAGTGCCGAAGCCGGCTAATCCGATGCCGATGCTTCGCATAAAGAGCCCGTTATCTTCTCCTCTGAAGCCCTTCAGGTAAAGCCGCTTTTGGAAGGGCTTTGGGATTGAACTCGGATTATGCATTAGGGACAGGATTACGGGAGCGGGAAAGGGGTTAAAAAAGTTAGAACGTTGAAGCGTTACAAAGTGGATCAAAAGAGCCCTGATCTGAGAATCGAGATGTCGAATTCAGCGAACTCGTCTCAGCAGCACGGGCCGAAGAGTCCACTCAAGGTTTCCAATGCAGTCCCTTGTAACCCTTTAACATTTTTAACTCCCAGAGGCCCCACTATACAGGTGAACCATCCACACCTATTGATGCCGCTCTATTGCAAAATCCGTGTTTAACTTTCCAAGGCCCGGCCACGGTACTCGGGGGTTGAATGTTAAGATTCCTTCTCGTGACTTCCCCTTTCCATGGGAGGAAGGTATTACCCACCCATGTCCAGTAGCCTCCTTGCACTGATTGATGACATCGCCACGCTGTTGGATGATGTGTCGGTCCTGAGCAAAGTGGCCGCACAAAAAACCGCCGGCGTGCTTGGTGACGATCTGGCGCTCAATGCCCAGCAGGTGACCGGATTGTCGGCTGAGCGGGAGTTACCCGTGGTGTGGGCCGTCTTCAAGGGGTCGCTGGTCAATAAGGTGATCCTGGTACCCACTGCGCTGGCCATCAGCGGGGTGGCCCCTTCGTTGGTCACCCCGTTACTGATGGTGGGGGGTGCTTACCTCTGCTTCGAGGGTGTTGAAAAACTGGCCCATAAGTTTCTGCCGCACGGTGATGAGGGGCATGCCCATGAAGCGGCACTTTTGCAGGCATTGAAGGATCCTGCGGCCAACCTGTTGGCGCTGGAGAAGGACAAGATCAAGGGCGCGATCCGCACCGATTTCATTCTTTCCGCCGAAATCATCGCCATCACGCTTGGGACGGTGCAAAGCAGCCCCTTGCTCACCCAGTTTCTGGTGCTGGTCGGCATTGCGGCGCTGATGACCTTCGGGGTCTATGGATTGGTGGCCGGCATCGTCAAGATTGACGATATGGGACTCTACCTCATTCGTCGTCCGTCGGCAGTGGCACAAGGCGGTCCGTTGCAGGCCTTGGGTCGCGGCATGCTGAAGGTCACGCCTTGGATGATGAAGACGTTGTCGGTTGTCGGCACGGCGGCGATGTTTTTGGTGGGTGGTGGCATTCTGGTGCACGGCGTGCCTTTCCTTCACCACCTGACGAACAGTCTGCCGATGCCCTTTGTGTGGGATGCCCTCATCGGCGTGGTGGTGGGGGTGATTGCGCTGGGAGTTGTTTTGCTCGTGAGGAAGCTACGCTTCCGGTCCGCATGTCGCGCTCAGGCTTCCAAGTGAAGTTGAATGAACTATACTGCAAGCGAGCGGCAACTCCGCCTCGCGCACAAACAGCCAGCCAATGTCAGAGACACCCGCACATGTTGGAGAGATCCTAGAGCACATCGCCCAACTGCTCGAACTGAAGGGTGAGAATCCTTTCAAGATCCGTGCCTACACAAATGCCGCGCGTGCTCTCGAGTCACTGAGCGAGCCGATCGAGAAAATCGTCGAGGAAGGACGTCTTGGTGAGATCGAGGGGATCGGGAAGGCGATCACCGAGAAGGTCACGGAACTGGTGACCACGGGCCGCCTCGAATACTACGAGGAACTGAAGGGCTCCTTCCCCGAGGGGATCTTCGAACTCTTCGAGCTTCAGGGATTGGGAGCCAAGAAGATCAAGGCGCTCCATGACCAGCTCGGGGTCTCATCCGTGGAGGATCTCGAGCGTGTCTGCAAGGAGGGGAAGGCGGCTGAGTTGGCCGGTTTTGGCGAAAAGACCCAGACGAAGCTGCTGAAAGCGATCGAGGATCACCGCAAGCATGCCGGGCGCTTCCGGATCAATGTGGTGGCCGTGCTGGCCGAGCAGCTTCTCTCTGATCTCCGCGCCCATGAGGCAGTCGGTCAGATCAGCGAGGGAGGAAGCTTCCGCCGACGCAAGGAGACGATCGGTGATCTCGATATCCTGGTTTCATCGAAGCACCCCGAGGAGGTCTCTGATTTCTTCATCCATCATCCCCTCGTGGAGGAGGTGATCGTCCATGGCCCGACGAAATCAAGTGTCCGCCTCAAGGACGGGGTGCAGTGCGATCTCCGCGTGGTGAAACCGGAGGAGTTTCCCTTTGCGCTCGTCTATTTCACCGGGAGCAAGGAGCACAATATCCGCCTTCGCAGCAGGGCGCTGGACCGGGGTTGGTCCCTCAACGAGTACCGCTTCAGCGTGGTTGGTGATGCCGAGGGGGCAGAGCAGCCACCCGAGATCCTGGATGAGAAGGGGCTCTACAAGGCGCTCGATCTTGATTTCATTCCGCCAGAACTCCGTGAGGACAAGGGCGAAATCGCCGCCGCCGAGGCGGGAGAGCTCCCTGACCTCATCGAGTGGAGCAATCTCCGTGGCACCTTCCACTGCCACACCACGGCGAGCGACGGGAAGAACTCTCTGCTTGAGATGGCCCGCGCCGCGATCGATCTGGGGCTCGAGTATCTGGGTATCGCCGACCATAGCAAGAGCTCCTTCCAGGCGCGCGGCCTTGATGCCTCGCGCCTTGCCGAGCAGGTCGCCGAGATCCGGGAACTCAACGCCTCCAAGGAATTTCAGGAGGCCGGCTTCCGGCTCTTTGCGGGGACGGAGTGCGATATCCTGAAAGAAGGAGACCTCGATTTTCCCGATGAGGTGCTCTCGACACTCGACTACGTCGTTGCCTCGGTCCACTCGGGCTTCACGGCCGATGAGAAGACGATGACCGAGCGGATCATCCGCGCGATCCGCAACCCCCATGTCACGATGATGGGGCATCTGACGGGCCGGCTCCTGCTCTCCCGCGAGGCCTATCCGGTGAATATCCCCGCCGTCATCGAGGCGGCGGCCGAGACCGGGACGATCATCGAGATCAATGCAAGCCCCTGGCGTCTCGACATGGACTGGCGCTGGTGGCCGCTTGCGAAAGAGAAAGGCGTGAAGTGCGCGATCAACCCCGACGCCCACACAACCTACGGTCTGCACGATCTCATCTACGGAGTCGGCATCGCCCGGAAGGGATGGCTTACCAAGGCCGATGTGGTCAACTGCCTCCCTCTCGGGAAGATCGAGAAGATCCTGGAAGCAAAGAAAAGGGAGAAATAAATATGGAACTCAGGAACTCAGGAAATGAGTTGCTAGGGGAGAGGCTGACTAGGAAAAACGTTAATGTCATGCTCAGGTTGAAACCTCGGTGAGTGGAGTGCAGTCAGGGAATATAAAAGAGATCTCGTAACGGTTGACTTTTGAAATCGCTTTTCTGTTCCTGAGTTCTTGAGTTCCAGATTAATACCTTCTGCCTAACAGCTTTCTCCCCGATGAAGCGCCTCTCCGAGTATTCCATGGTTCGACCCGGCCTGTTTCACTGGCAGGGGTATGAACCTGCGGTGAAGTGCGACTGCTCCTCGGCGGCGATTGTGACCCCGGCGGGATTGATCTTCATCGATCCGATTCCCCTGGCCGAGGAGGTGCTCAAGGATCTCGTGGCTGAGTCATTCTCCACTCCCACCGCCGTGGTTCTCACCAGCGGGAATCATCAGCGCGAGAGTCTGTCGCTTGCCAAGCGCTTTGGGATCCCGGTCTTCGCCCCCGACAATGCAGGCGACGACATCATCGCCGATCAGCGGTTCCGATCAGGCGATCCTGTGGAGGGAATGGAGTCGATCGCCCTGCCGGGATTCGGACCCGGCGAGACGGTTTTCCTGCACGAGGGGGGGGTGATCTTCGGGGATGCCCTGATCAATCTGGAACCGGAGGGATTGCGCCTGCTTCCCGAGAAATACCGAGGGGACAAAAAGCAGTCGCTCCGATCGCTTGCCTCCCTCAGGGGGTTGAAACCTCAGATTCTCCTTTTTGCCCACGGCAACCCGATCCTCCAAAACGCTACCCGTCGTCTCGCCGACTGCATTGCGATTTCTTCATGATCTCCATGGTAAAAAAGTTCGGGAAAAGGTTAACCATGAAGCTCATGAAGAGGTGATAAATGAAAAGGCGCTTGGTGGTCGAAAGACCTCGGTATTCTTACCGCGCTCATTTTCCTGCCTTCTGATTTAATCCCCGAAATAAAAACTGCGCGGAAGGGCGCCATGAAAACGCCGCTCCCGCGCAGTGCCGACATCACCCGGAAAACCCCAAACCGGGGATGACAAATCTATTTCAAAATTATTTGGAGGGGCTGGGCGAAGGTGTCGGGGAGGGGCACTCTTTCTTGGTGCCACATCCGCCACAGTTGGCCTGAGCCGTGGGGGAGGTCAGTGCGATCAAGGCGACAATGGCGGCCGCAAAGGCGTATCGGAGGGTGAGGAGTGATTTCATTGGTGTTTTTTTGATTTTTGGGTTGTTACGGGTTCTTGGGACATCCCCTCTTATAAGGGGTTGTTTGAAGTATGACCGCATCGGGGAGACAAATGTTCAATGAATTTTCCAACAAAAGGATTCGCTTCCGCCTCGCGGGGGTTGGAGGTCGCCCCGCTTTCCGCCCCGGGTTGTCTCCGCGTCCAAGCTGTGGAAGGATGATCTTGGTGAAAAGGCTGATTCCGATCCTGGCAACTTCCTGTGCCCTGCTTCTGCAGGCCTGCGTCAGCGTGAAGTCGACGGCCGTTTTCTACACTCCGTCCACGAATGCGGTCTATCCTCCCAAGCCCAAGGGGACAGTCATCCCGGTCATGAGTCAGCCCCCATTGCGCCCCTACGCCGAGATCGGTCGCTTCTCCTTTCAGTCCGATCTTGGCTATCCCTTCATGATGAGGGCGATCCAGTACAATGCCCGCCGGGTCGGTGCGGACGGTGTCGTCATTAAGGAATCCAAAAGCTGGACCCTGCCGTATCTCTACACGGTGCCTCCGACGCTGAACTGGATTCCCGTCGGCGGCGGCTGGTACGGGGGGCGCTGTGGAGGTTGGTACGGCGGCGGGATGACGGCCGTTCCGGTGTGGTACCCCGGTTATTCCGGGGTGAGCTACGACACCTTCACGGGAATTGATGCACGGATGATCATCTTCAGGTAGAAAGGGGCGATGAGCGGATCCAAGGAACCCTTTCAGCGCCCGGTTCTCGCCCCTCCGGGCGGGGAGAAGCGCGTGATGCTGCACTCCTGCTGCGCTCCCTGCTCGGGCGAGGTGATCGAGGCGATGGTCGCCTCGGGGCTGGAGCTCGAGATTTTTTTCTACAATCCGAACATCCACCCGCGCGAGGAATACGAACTGCGCAAAGTCGAGAACATCCGCTTCGCCGAGGAGCACGGCATCCCCTTCACCGATGCCGACTACGACACGGACAACTGGTTCGCCCGGGTGAAGGGGCTCGAGTGGGCTCCCGAGCGCGGGGAGCGCTGCACGGCCTGCTTCGACATGCGCTTCGAGCGGACGGCGCTCCATGCCTTTGAGAAGGGATTCAAGGTCATCACGAGCTGTCTCGGGATCTCCCGATGGAAGGACATGAACCAGATCAACGGTGCCGGTGAGCGCGCCGCAGCCCGCTGGCCCGGCATGAGCTACTGGACGCACAACTGGCGCAAGGGAGGAGGCGCCGAGCGGATGGTCGAGATCTCGAAGCGGGAGGAATTCTACGCCCAGCAGTATTGCGGATGCGTCTACTCGCTGCGGGATACCAACAAATGGCGGCTGGCCAATGGTCGGCCGAAGGTCGTGATCGGTCAGGATTATTACCGGAGGGAAGGGGAGTTGCCCAAGATCGAGCGGGAGGAGCCGGCGTGAAGTCGCGGAGGTTTCTCCTCCTGGTGCTCCTGCCGTATGGGTTCCTGTGGGCCGACTTGCCTCCACCGCGGCCCGAACCCACGCCATCGAGTTCCACGATCTATTTTGCCCTCGACCAGCGGGCGCTCGGTCCGGGCATGACCCCCGCGCTTCCCATGGTGACAAGGATGGTGGAGGCCCTTGTCTGCGCGGTGACCGGAAAGCCGAACCCCTCCGCCGCCTGGCGCACGCTGGTGAAACCGGGCGAGCGCGTCGGGATCAAGATCTCCGCGGAGCCCGGTCCCATTGGGGGAACACATCCGGCCGTGGTCCAGGCCGTCGTCGAGGGGCTTGTCTCCGCCGGCATCCCCCCCGATGACATCCTGGTCTGGGACCGCCGCCGGGAGGATCTTCAGGGGTGCGGCTACGACAGGATCCCCGGAATCCGTCTCCGATGGGTCGATAGGGGCGGTGGTTACGACCCGCGCTCCGCCGTCAGCGTCGCGGCGGTTGGACAACTCATCTACGGAGACCTGGGCTTCAAGGAGACGCGCACTTCCCTCTCCGACATCCTCGGCCCGAAGGCACAACTCAGCAACGAGAGCCATCTCCCCGTCATCCTCTCCCGCGAGGTGGACAAGGTGATCAACATTCCCTCCCTCTGCGACAGTTACCAGACCGGGGTGCACGGGGCGCTCGCAGGGATGACGCTCGGAACGCTCGATAACTGGAGGCGCTTCGGCAAGGGGGAGGCCTACGGCGACTCCGCCCTGGCCGAGGTCTACGCCGACGAGCGGATCAGCGGAAAGATCGCCCTCACGATCATGGACGGAATGGTGCTCCAGTATGCGGGCGGCCCCTATCCGAGTCCCGCGAACTGCGTCGCCTACGCCACCCTCTTTGCCTCCAAAGATCCCGTGGCCGTCGATGCCACGGCACTCCGTCTGATCGACGAGCAGAGGTTGCTTTCCAAAATGCCCAAGGCCTCCGCGGATGGTGGCCACGTGACCGAGGCGGAATCCCGAGGCCTCGGGAATGCCGACGAGAAATTCATCGTGCTGAAGCGGATCGGGGTGGGGGGCGGTACCGCTCCGCACGTGTCCACGACGCCGGCCACCGGCACGGCTTCCGGTTCACCGTGACGATCCGGGTAGCGATTGCATGATCCACCCTGCCGATCCCGGGAGCCTGCTGCGCGATCATGCGCGGACTTTTTCGCTGACGTTGCGCCTGCTTCCGCGCGCACTGCGCGAACCGCTCGGGATCGCCTACCTGCTCGCGCGTGCATCCGACACGATCGCCGATGCGCCGGCGATCCCCATGGATCGGAAGTTGGTGCTTCTCGGGGAACTCGAGGCCCTGCTCGCGGATGGAGGGGCGCAATCCTGGAACCCGGGAACCGACGGAGGATTCTCCCCCGCAGAGGCCGCGCTCATGGATTCCGTGCCGGATCTCCTCCGCGCACTGGGGACGCTTTCCGACAGAGACTCCATTAGCTCTCTCTGGCGCACGATCCTTCGGGGGCAGTTCTTCGATCTCAAGCGTTTTGAACCCGGCGCGGAACCGCTCTCCGCTCAGGAGCTTGATCGCTACTGCGGACTGGTGGCCGGGAGCGTGGGGGAGTTCTGGACGCGCCTGATCGCGAAGCACCGGCCCGGCGTCCTGGGGCTTCCGCTGGAGGAGATGATCCGGCTCGGGATCGCCTACGGGAAAGGGCTTCAACTGGTGAATATCCTGAGGGACAGGCGAGGCGATCTTCTGTTGGGACGGCGCTACGTGCAGGATGCCGATCTTCCGGAGTTGTTCGATCAGGCCGAAGAATGGCTCCGCTCCGGCAACCGTTACCTTGCCGGCCTGCGCCCCGGCCGGATCCTGATGGCGAGCTCGCTTCCGCACGACCTGGCTGTGCTAACGCTCGCGGAAATCAGGCGTTTTCCTGAAAATCAACGCGTGAAGATACGCCGCCGGGCGGTTCGCTCGGTCCTTGTCCGGAACGTGACATCTCTGTGCTTCCCCAGAGGGTGTGATCCTGCTTCATAAGGCGGATGCACATCATGGATCTCATTCACTGGTTTCAGGAAAACTTCATCCATCTCGACAAGAGCCTTGAGCATATAGTCTCTCTCTACGGCATCTGGGTTTACGCGATCCTCTTCGCCATCGTCTTCTGCGAGACAGGTCTGGTCATCGCTCCCTTCCTGCCCGGAGATGCCCTGCTCTTCGCGGTCGGCGCCTACAGCGTCTCCCATCCCGACGCAGGCCTGAAGTGGCCGCTCTCCATGGTGTTGCTGATGGTGGCCGCCGTGTTCGGCAATCTTGTGAACTTCGCGATCGGCGGGAGCGTCGGGGGAAAGATCTTCAAGGAGAACGCCCTCATCCTAAAAAAGGATTACCTCGACCGAACCCATCTCTTCTTCGAGAAGCACGGCGCGAAGGCGATCATCATGGCCCGCTTCCTGCCGATCTTCCGAACGCTCTCGCCCTTTGTGGCCGGAATGGCCTCCATGGACCGCCGGAAGTTCACGCTCTACACCGTCGTCGGAAGCTTCCTCTGGGTCTTTCTGATGATGATCGCGGGCGTGATCTTCGGCCGGATCGACTGGGTGAAGAAACACTTCGAGGCCGTCGTGCTCGGCATCATCGTGGTCTCGATGATACCCGTTGCGTACGAGGTGATCGTTCAGTTTTTTGATGGTCGCCGCAAGAAACCTGATAAAATCTAGCTCCAGAGGATGGCGTGACATGGCGCCGCATCCTTACTCGCCCGCCGATCCTCTTAAAAAGAAGGTCGGCGGGTTTTTTGTTGGAATGGCAAAACACCGCAGCCGAAGAGGCGATTGCCTCCCAAAAAAATATTTTAAAAAAAATCAAAGAAGGCGTTGACATTGGGATTCGCTCGTATAAGTTCATCCGTCCCGACAGCGACCTCGGTCAGCGAGTTGGGAATGTTCTTCGCCGGTCTGCCTCGAGTACACGAACAAGTACGAGGTGGTGCCGTCATCCCAAAAAAGTCGTTGCGACAAGCAACGGCAACATGGGTTGGCTCACCGCTTCCGCAGCCACCGGAAACGATCTTTGACAGCGCAGGTCCGGTTTCGCACAAGCAATAGGAAACCGGATGGATCATATACGAAACAGCAAGAACTGAATTGTGCGTTTTTCGTCGATTTTCTTAATCGAAGTTTAATAACAGATCGTCCCTCGGTCGCTACGGCGGCTCGAGGAAAAGATGATGCTGGAAATTTGCCCCTCGTTTAGCACGAGGTGGCGCAAACTTTCTACGGAGAGTTTGATTCTGGCTCAGAACGAACGCTGGCGGCGTGGATAAGACATGCAAGTCGAACGGGAATTCATTTGTAGCAATACCGATGAATTCTAGTGGCGAACGGGTGCGTAACACGTGAGCAATCTGCCGGGAAGTGGGGGATAACTCGTCGAAAGGCGAATTAATACCGCATATGGCCAGGGGGGACATCCTCCCGAAGCCAAAGCAGCAATGCGCTTCCTGATGAGCTCGCGGCCTATCAGCTAGTTGGTGAGGTAACGGCTCACCAAGGCTATGACGGGTAGCTGGTCTGAGAGGACGACCAGCCACACTGGAACTGAGACACGGTCCAGACACCTACGGGT
>JBIIGI010000085.1:0-9908 GCA_044236545.1 Chthoniobacterales bacterium | reverse complement strand
CGCACCGAGCGCAGCCTCATGCCGGCCTGGGCATGGCCACTGACCAGGAGGCGCGTCATCTCGGCAGCGAGATCGGGGGCGGACGCCTCGCTTCGGGAGGACTGACTGGTTCGTGGCATCGCTTCTCTTTAACGGAAGCGACCTTCAACCTTCAATTCAAACCTGAGAAAAGCCTCCCACCACCTCCGGAGGGGAAGCGCGTGGGGACCCTGCCCAGCTCAGCGTTACCCATTGAGCGAGGGCATAAGTCCCGGGGCAAAAAAAGAAGCGCCCGCGGCGTGAACCGCGGGCGCTTCGAACAGGTTAATTCGCTAAACTCTGGACTCAGGACTGCACCCGGCGGCGGATCAGCAGCAAGGTCGCGATGCCACCGAGGACCAGCGCGTAGGTCGAGGGCTCGGGAACCGTAGTCACATTGATGCTCATAGTATCAAGCAACCCACCCTGATAGGCACTACCACCGCCTTCATATGGGCCGACGAAGTAGAATTGCAGTGCCAGTCCCGAGTTAGAAGTGGCATTACCGAGTGCAGTCTTAAACACGTTGGTGATGTCGGTTTGATCTGTTGTCTGACCCGGGTCTGCGAAGGTTGGTAATTCCATATCAATAGTGGTCCCCCCATACATGGGTATGACATTCCAATCGGATAAGTTGGAGATAGGGAGCACATCAATGGCCAGGTTGGCACTGGGCCAAAGGATTTGACCGCGCGTCCAAATCAACGTCGCAGAGGTGACGTCTGCGGCGTTGATGCCGAGCTCATCGAGCTTGAATTGCCAAGTCGTGCGGAAATCCCCCCAGTAGTCTCCTCCGATGTAGCCCGGGCCGGCGATGGCGGTAAATTTGTTGTTAGCGCCAGAAGGAAGCCCAAACGTTCCAATCTGGTTAAGGCCCTGGTTTACGGAGTTGTAGGCGGCGTACAACTGTTCCGAGTAGTATGGCACGTTGATTAACGCGGCGTTCGCCGTGAACGTCAGGACCGAGGCGGAAAGGCAGAGGGCCAGTTTCCGCAGGAGGGATGCAGTGTTTGTTTTCATGGAGGGTGTTTTTTGGTGGGTTGCTATGGGTTGGGTTATTTGGTCATCGAGAAGCGCTTCGGACTGGATGCCGTCATGTATTTACCACCGACTTAGTCACTCTGACTCGAGTGATTAATACCACGGCTCGCCATGGCAGTCAAATGGCTTTTTCCTTTTTTTCCTTTTTTTGGGAGCCGCTACACCCCTCCCTGGATCAGGCCCGAAGGATGGAGGCAGTGGCAGTCCCCCGGGAAATACCGCCGCACGGCACGCATCGGATGAGACGGTAAGCGTGGTGGGATTCCACGCGGAAATCCTCCCGGCATCACGTTGAGGAATTCCTTGACGCCGGGGGGTGCGTTTCCACCTTTCCTCCCCGCCGTTTTTCGGCTTTTTTCCTGCGATGACATCGCATCGGAACAGCGCTCCTCTCTGGGGCATCGACCTCGGCGGAACGAAGATCGAGGGTGCGATCCTGGATCCCTCTTGTCCCGACCAGGCCCTCCACAGGCTCCGCGTGCCGACGGAATCGGGCAAGGGATACGGGCACATCGTCGCCCAGGTCACGAGGCTCGTGGAGCAACTCGAGCTGGCTTCGGGCCTGACCAGACCTCCCCGCATCGGCATGGGGACCCCGGGAGTGACCACTCCGAAAACCGGCCTCCTCAAGAACTCCAATACCCTCTGCCTCAACGGCAGGCCGCTTGCCGCGGATCTCTCCACCGCCCTCGGTCGCGAGGTGACGCTCGCCAACGACGCCAACTGCTGCGCCCTCGCTGAGGCGACGCTCGGGGCGGCCAGGGGTCACAGGACCGTCTTCGGAATCATTCTGGGCACGGGGGTCGGCGGCGGCATCGTGGTGGACGGCCGCGTGCTCACAGGGCCGCACGGAATCTGCGGCGAGTGGGGGCACAACCCCCTCCGCGGCGAGGATGCACCCTGCTACTGCGGGCGCACGGGCTGCATCGAGATGGTCTGCGCAGGCCCGGCGCTGGAGCGCTTCCACGCCTCACGCGGCGGAGCGAACCTGCGCCTCCCCGAGATCGTGACGCTCGCCTCGGCGGGTGATCCCGCCGCGATGGCCACGCTGGAACGGCTCCATGAGAAATTCGCCGAGGCCCTCGGCGCGGTCATCAACATCCTCGATCCGGACGCCGTGGTGATCGGCGGGGGGGTGGGCAACCTTGATCTCCTCTACGCCCCGGAAACGCGCGACGCGGTGCGGCGCCATCTCTTCAACGACTGCTTCGACACCCCGCTGCTGAGACCCGCCCTGGGGGACAGCGCGGGGGTCTTCGGCGCGGCGATGCTGGTGACTTGACCCGGAGGTTTAACCCAGATTTTGCATGAGAGCGGCGTTGACAGGTTTGAGCGTTTCACCCGGATGGTGAGTCCCTGAAGGGTTAAAAGCGTTACAGCGTTAAAAGGTTAAAAGGGGACTGAAGTCCGAAGCCGCATGGAACTCATGCAGGCATCTTTTGACGGCGCTTTCCCTGACATTCCCCTCCCGAATCTCGGGTCAGGGCTCTCCTGGAGCCACCTTCAGGGAGTTAAAAGCGTTACACCGTTAAAAGGTTAAAAGGGGACTGAAGTCCGAGGCCGAATTGAACTCATGCAGGCATCTTTTGACGGCGCTTTCCCTGACATTCCCCTTCCGAATCCCGGTTCAGGGATCTCCCGGATCCACCTTCAGGGAGTTAAAAACGTTACACCGTTAAAAGGTTAAAAGGGGGCTGAAGTCCGAGGCCGAATGGAACTCATGCAGGCATCATTTGACGGCGCTTTCCCTGACATTCCCCTCCCGAATCTCGGGTCAGGGCTCTCCCGGAGCCTTGGTTGTAACATTTTCACTTTTTAACTTTTTTAACGCGGCCTCCTGTCATTTCAGGAATTCCCAATGCAAATTCCGGGTTTATTGGGCCGCTTCGGCCTGCAGGAGGTCATCCTGGACACGCACTCCGTTGGAGTCCCCTCCGGGAAGGATCGGCGCGAAGAAATAACCCGGCTCCCTTCGTTGCCGTTTCAGGATCGGGATCAACTCCCTCCATGTGGCCAGCAGTCCGTGGGGCGCGGGCGGGAGATCATGCTCGATCGCCTTGCGCAGGCGGGGGAGGTTGTAGAAGGGCACCGCCGGGAACATGTGGTGCTCCACATGATACTGCATGTTCCAGTAGAGGAAGGCCGGGAACCAACTGCAGGTGTAGGTGCGGCAGCAGAGCCGGAAGTCGGGCACATCCGGAGTCATCCCGGCGTGCTGCGGTGCTCCGCAGAGGAGCTGGAGCCAGTTGCAATACTGGCAACCGAAGGTGACGATCAGGAGTAGGATCCAGTTGCCCGTGGCCACGAAGAGGATCGCCAGGAGCAGGTGGCCGATCAGCAGTGTGCGGGCCCAGTTGCGGTGCTCGCGGCGGAGCTTGAGATTTTCCTCCGGCAGGATTTTTGCGGTCCATTCCGGAGTGAATGCCCAGCTTCCCTCCGAGAGGTCGCCCCGGGCGATCTTGATCCATTTCCTCACGAGATTGTACGGCACCATCGGGTGGATGACGGGCGATAACTGCCAAAAGACGAACTTCACCCCATGCCAGTCGAGGCCCAGCGGCAACTCCACCTCACCGTCATGGTCATGATGAACGGTGACCTGGTGGTGCTTGACATGGCTGACGCGGTAGGCGACCGGGTCGAACCAGCTGAGAAACGCATACACATTGAGGAAGAATTCGTTCCAGAACGCCGTCTTGAACGGCGTCTTATGACAGAGTTCATGGCCGGCGATGCCGCCGAAGAAAACGGAAAAGGTTCCATGAACGAAGAGGGCCGCGAGCAGGAGCGGGACCGCCCAGACCCAGTTCGTGGCGTTAATGTTCCGGTAGGCGAGAAATGCCAGCGTGCCGGTCACGGCAAAGAGTGCGAGCTGCGGAATGACCTGGGCGAACGCACGGGCGTCGCTCTTGCGCATGAGATCGCTCATCACCGGCTTGTCCACATTCGTACGATACCAGTTGATCCTGATTTTTTCGTTCATGAGCCAACCCTAACCCCACGCCGCCGGGCGGCAACGGGATCCGCTGGTAGCAGTCCCACACTCACTGGTAGAAATCCACCACAATTCCACGATATGTCTCTAAGACACCGACGGTTCCCTAATGCGCACGGTAGAGCGAGGGGCTCATTCCGGTCACGCGGCGGAACTGCTTGTTGAAGTAGTTCGGGTCGGAAATCCCGCATTCCCAGGCGACTTCCTTGATGGAGAGGGTGGTTGAAAGGAGGAGGTTCCTGGCCATTTGCATGCGCAGATGGAGCAGGTAGCCGTCGACCGTCATCCCGTACCGCTCGCGGAACCGGGCCGCGAAGAAGTTCCGGCTCAGGCCGCTCGCGGCGGCCAGCGAGGCGACATCGAGCTCCTGCTGGAAATGCTGTTCCATCGTCTGGCGCGCCGTCTCGAGCGCGTGGTCGGAGCGGCGGTTGGCACGGCCTTTGTTTTTCCCGCGGGGAAGGCGGCTCCGTGCCATCATCAGCAGCAACTGCTGAAGCTCCGCGCCGGCCGCGGCCAGGGCGAGATTCACCCCGGTCCGCTTCCCACCCCGGGGACGGAGCGTCTCCGTGATGGACCTGAACTTCTCCTCGAAATGGGCCCGGGAACCAGCGGATGGGAGATGTAGCGGGAGGGGGAATCCCGCATCGGCGGGCCCCGGCGACGATACCTCGAAATGTATGCACCAGTGGGTTCCACCCCTGGGAAGGTCGTAGAGGGTGGGCACCCCGGGTGGGCTGATCGTCAGATCACCGGCTTGAAAAGCGAAGGGTTTTTTCCCGATGACGATGGTGCCGCCGTAGAGATGCTGGTGCAGGGCAAAACGGTCCTGGAGATAGGTCCTGCCGGAGTTGGATGCGGGCATCGGAAAACGGCCTGCAGTGATGATTCCGGGCGTCGTGCGCAGGGGGCATCGCGGAAGGTTCATTCGGATCTTTCCCCAATAGCATCTCGCCGACCTTTTGGATACCGAAGGTTTGCAACCGGAACGGGCGCATCGGGAGAGCGCGGGGAGTTGACGTTCCGAAGGCGCCACCCCGTTCCCCATGCCCCGTCAGGCGTATCTCCCGGCTGAAAACGGGAAGGAATCATTTTTTTCTTCAGCCTTGCGGATTCCGCGCTCAACATCCGACCCCCTGCCCCATGTCCACCACGCTCTCCGACTACCGCTACGATTTGCCTCAGGAGTTGGTCGCGAGCCGTCCCAGCGAGCGGCGCGGGGATTCCCGGATGCTGGTGCTGCACCGCGAAAGCGGGCGAACCGAGCACCGGCGCTTCCGGGACTTTCCGGAATTCCTGAATCCGTCCGACCTCCTGGTTCTCAATGACAGCCGGGTGATACCCGCCCGCCTGCACGACGAGACGGGAAGGATCGAGATGCTACTGCTGGAACAACGGGACGCCCGGCACTGGACCGCCATGGTGAACCCCGGCAAAAAGATGCGTCCCGGGGCAACGGTGGAGGCGGCCGGCACGACGGTCGCCGTCCTGGAGATCCTGGAGGGCGGGACACGCCTGCTGGAGTTCTCCGATCCACCCGATCTCGACCGCCACGGCGAGATGCCGATCCCTCCCTATTTCAACCGTGCGTCGGATGAGCAGGACCGCGAACGCTACCAGACGGTCTATGCCCGGGATCCCGGTTCGGTCGCGGCCCCGACGGCGGGCCTGCATTTCACGGACGACATCCTGGCACGCATCCCCCACGCCTTCCTTACCCTGCATGTCGGCGCAGGGACGTTCCTTCCGGTGAAAAGCGACGACATCGCGGCCCACAGCATGCACTCGGAGCATTACACGCTCCCGGGAGAGACGGCCCTCGCGATCAATGCCGCCAAGGCCTCCGGCGGCAGGGTCTTCGCGGTGGGAACCACCACGACCCGCGTCCTGGAATCTCAACCCGTCGGCCCCCTTGTGAAGACCAGCGGCTCCACGGAGATCTTCATCCGACCCCCTCACAGATTCCGGCACACCGATGCGCTCCTGACGAACTTTCACCTGCCCGAATCAACCCTGCTGATGCTCGTCAGCGCGCTGGCGGGAAGGGAGGCGATCCTCTCCGCCTATGCCGAGGCTGTCCGTGAACAATACCGTTTCTTCAGCTACGGCGACTGCATGCTGATCGTGTGAGGGCTTCCATCCGGATCCGGGAATAGACCGTATCGGATTGCACCCCACCGCCAGGGCGTTTTCGATTTATCCTGACGCACCGAAGAACGAGAAGATTTCAGGTGGAATAACCAGAGGGAATGAATATGGAACTCATGAACTCAGGAGAAAGCCGCTGAAAATTCATTCACCAAAGTGGATTCGTGATGAGATGCCATCTCCACCAAACTGAACCGGACAGGGGGAATCTTCCGACGCAAGGGAACTTGTAAAACCATTTTTTTGGTTCAACCTTATCTTTCTTCTTCTGCATCTCCTTTCCTGGCTTCCTGAGTTCCATATTGATCATTGCAGGCCATTAATCAGCGACTGATTCAACAGATGATGCTATAGCAACCCTCCACTCCTCATGAAAAAAACCATCCACCTCATCGGTAACGCCCATCTCGATCCCGTCTGGCTCTGGGACCGCCGCGAGGGCCTCAACGAAGGCATCAACACCGTCCGCACCATGCTCGACCTGATGGACGAGTTTCCCGAGATGACCTTCATCCGGGGCGAGTCGGCGATTTATCAGCATGTCGAGAAATACGACCCCGCGACCTTTGCCCGCATCAAAAGGATGGTCAAAGCCGGTCGCTGGGATGTCGTGGGCGGCACATACATCCAGCCCGATACGAACCTCCCTGGTCCCGAGACACTCGTGCGCCAGTATGCCCACGGGCAGCGCTATTTCAAATCGCGCTTCGGCAAGCCCGTCACCGCCGGTTGGCAGGCGGATTCGTTCGGCCACACGGCGGGCCTTCCCGAAATCCTCGCGGCCAGCGGGATCAACTTCTTCGCGTTCAGCCGGCCAAGCTACAAGGTCGTCACCCTCGCCGAGCATGCGTTCTGGTGGGTGGGTGATGGTGGTGCACGCATTCTGGCTCAGCGCGCCCCGACGGTCTCCTACCAGAACGAACGCTACGACATGCCGGAGTTACTGGAGAGAGTGATGAAGGTCCATGCCGGGAGCAGGCTGGAAAACATCCCGTGCTTCTACGGTCTCGGCAATCACGGTGGCGGGCCTTCACGTCGCCATCTGCTTGAGATCCGCGAATGGGCGGCCAAGCATCCCGAAGTAAAGGTCGTTCACTCGGGACTACACAGACTCAACGACGCGCTGCGCAAGGAAATCGCCCGCAAGGGAGAGGATCTGATCCCGACCCACAAGGGCGAACTCAACTACTGCCTGCGCGGTTGCTATTCCTCCGTGGCGAAATTCAAATTTCCCTACCGTCGCAGCGAGGCCCTGCTCTCGCGCGCCGAGGCGACCGATGCAATCGTCGCCGCCTCGCAGAAGCGCCCGGCCGCCGACCTCTCAAAGACCTGGGATGTGATGCTCTTCAATTCCTTCCACGACATCCTGCCCGGCTCAAGCATCGAACGGGCGATGGACGATCAGATCGCCTCGCTCGGCTCCATTCTGCACGAGGCTGCGGAAACGGAGTTCGAGGCCCTCAACGCGCTCGCGGCCGACATCGACACCACGCTCACCCGCAAGCCGCCCAAGGATCATCCATCAGCCGTCACCGCGCTCGTTTGGAATCCGCATCCCTTCCGCTACGAGGGGCAGATCGAGTTTGAAAACGCCTTGGATTACCGCCCGCTGATGGAAAAATACACCAAGCGCGGGGACGAGGTGCCGATCGAGGTGCTGGGGGCCGACCGCAAGCCGGTTCCTTTCCAGTCGATCCGAACCGAGCATTCCTGCTTCGAGGAGCTTCCATGGCGCAAGCGTGTGATCCTGCCAGTAAGCCTTCCGGCCTTCGGTTGGAATGTGGTGGAACTCGGATGGGTCGAGGGGGCCAAGCCGCTTGCGGTGAAAAACCCGGTGAAGGCGAAGCCCGGCTCGATCGCCAATGCGCTCTGGCGCGTCGAGGCGAAGAAGGGTGGAAGCGGCGTGCAGTTCTTCCATCAAGGGAAAAAGTTTTTTGCAGGAAACGGTTTGCAAGCCGTGCTCTTCGACGACCCATGGGGCTCATGGGGCGGCATGGGGGAGGAGCCCGATTCGTTCCTTCTCAAGAAGGTGCGCGAGCATTGGAAGATCACCGAGGTCGAGTTGCTCGAAGAAGGCCCCGAGCGCGCCGCACTCTGGGTGCGCTTCGCCGGAAAAAAATCCCGCATCGATCTGACCTTCCATGTGTCGCGCGACCGCGATGCGGTGGATGTCTCGGCTCGCGTGCTCCTCGACGACCGCTCGGCAAGACTCAAACTGGTCTTCCCGGCCGGCGATCAGGTGGACTACGAAGTGCCCGGAAGCGTGGTGCGTCGCGGTCCGGCGGGAGAGGTCCCCGGTGCCCGCTGGGCGCGGGTTCATGGCAAGAACGGCGGCATGGGATTCGCCAGCGATGCCTTGTATAATTTCGACAGCGAGAAAGGCGAGTTCCGCGCCACGGTCGCGCGCGCATCGCGCTACGCCAATGATGCGGAGACACCGGCCAATACCGAGCTCTGGCGTCCGGCGGTCGATTGCGGGGAGCTGAAATTCCGCTGCCTAGTCACCAATGCCAAGGCCGACCTGCCGCGCCTCGCCGCCGAGCTCGAACAAGCGCCCGTGGTGCTGATGGTACCGCCGGGCAAGGGGAAGCATAAACGCACCGGTTCATTGCTGGAGCTCATGCCATCATCTGCGCGACTCCTCGCGCTCAAGCGTGCGGAGGATGGCCCCGGCTTCATCCTTCGAGCCCAAGCAGCCCCGGGCAAAGCGGTGAAAGTCACCGCGCTTTGGCTCGGCAAGAAGATCCAACTCGGCGCATTGAACGGCGGCGAGATCGGCACGTGGAGACTGCAATCCACAAAGACCGGATGGAAGGCTACCCGCGTCGCCCTGCATTGATTTTCCCGCAACAAGGCTCCCCACCCGTTCAGCTTAACCGAATCAACCCCGAGCTCCTCATCACCCTTGAAAAAAAGAATTACGATATTCCTGTCAGCCGCACTGGCTGCTTGGATCATCGTGTTGGCTTCCATCCATTGGGTGAGGTCGATGAAGCCGACGCCGGAAAAGATCCAGGCTTATCTGGAAAAGAAAGGGGATCTTTCCGCCCTGGATTCAAAATCCCGCGCCGCGCTGCTTCAACGCGTGGCCGATGATATGAACCGCATCGACTACCGCCAGCAGTATGCCCTGCGCCGCGGAGACGGTGCGTTCAACCGGTTTTTCTCCTCCATCACGCCCGAGGAGAGGAACCTCTTCCTGGAGCGGACCCTGCCCAGGGGATACAGTCAGATGATGCAGGCCTTCAACAAGATGACTCCGGAACAAAGGAAACGGATCGTGGAGCGCACTCTCTCCGATCTGGACGGCGCCGCAGCCAGGACACGAGGCCCCGGGGATCCAGCACTCACCCCCGAGCAGAGCGGGAAGATGATCAGCATTGGATTGGATGCTTTCTACGCGGATGCCTCGGCGGAGACAAAGATGGATCTGGCTCCCGTTGTCGAGCGCTTCCAGCAGATCATGCAGGGAAGGCAATGATGAAACTCCCGCACCGCGGAAACCTGCTCGGCGTGACTCTGGTGGAGTTGCTCGTCGTCATCGCGGTCATCCTTGTCCTTGCCGTGATCGCCGTTCCCTCGGCGCAGGGGTGGATCGCGCGCTCCCAGAGCGCGGCCTGTCTGCTCAATCTGAGGCAAATCGGCACCGCGCTTCAGCTTTACCTGGCCGATCACGAAAACCGGATGCCGGTGATGGCCGCCATCCGCC
>JBIIGI010000001.1:0-80422 GCA_044236545.1 Chthoniobacterales bacterium | reverse complement strand
CGAGCAGTACGAAAAACCCGGCCCGGAGCTGGGTGGATGTGTTGGATGAGTCCATGGAGTGGTGGTGAAAGTTTGTCAGTCGATCTCGCGGGAACGCCCCTCGACGAAGTCCCGGATCACGGGATCGGTTGTGGCGTGGAGTTCGGCAAGCGATCCGGAGAAGTGGATCTTCCCCTCGCGCAGGAGGGCGACCCGGTCGGCGATGTGGTTGGTGCTGACCATGTCGTGGGTGACGACGATCGAAGTGACGTGCAGTTGCGATTGCAAGCGCCGAATCAGGCGGTTGATGGTGTCGGAGACGATGGGGTCGAGGCCAGCGGTGGGCTCGTCATAGAGAATGCAGGAGGGTTCGGAGATGATCGCCCTCGCGAGGGATGCCCTCTTCCTCATGCCTCCGCTGAGGTTCACGGGCATCTTCCCCTCCTGGCCCTGGAGGCAGACGAGCTCAAGGGCATGAGCCACCTTCTCACGGATTACCTTCTCGTTGCGCTCGCCGCGTTCCCTCAACGGGAAGGCGATGTTCTCGAACACGGTCATCGAGTCGAAGAGAGCTCCGTCTTGGAAGAGCATCCCGATCTTCCGGCGCACGGGCTCGAGTTCACGCTCATCAAGGCGTGCGATCTCCTCGCCGTCGATCATGATGGAACCGGAGACCGGCCTCATCAGGCCAATCAGGTGGCGAAGGAAGACGCTCTTGCCCCCACCGCTCTGCCCAAGAAGGACAAGGGTCTCGCCCCGGGGGATGTCGAGGTTGACACCTCTGAGGATCTCCTGCGTGCCGATCTTCTGGCGAAGATCACGCACCTCAATGAGATTGTGGGTGGAATCAGGCATCAGTAGCCGCCTCCGGCCGGGAAAACCATGTTGAGCGCCATGGTCAGGAAGAAATTGATCATCAGGATGCTCAGGGAGCTGATGACGACGGCATCGGTGGTGGAGCGACCAACCCCCACGGCCCCGTTCTTGGTGCCGAGTCCCTGCTGACATCCAACGATCACGACAATGATGGCGAAGACGAATCCCTTGGTCAGGGCCATCACCATGTCCTTGCCATGCGTGTAGCGCCACATGTGATGGAGGAAAAAGACGCTGTTCACGTTCAGCATGCTGGTGGCGACGATGTAGCTCGCCGTCAACGCGAAGAAGATGCACTCACCGACCAGGAGGGGCATCGAGATCATCATCGCCACGGCGCGGGGAACGACGAGGTAGTCGATGGGATTGACGGCCAGCGCCCGCAGGGCATCGATCTGTTCGGTCACCTTCATGGTTCCAATCTCCGCGCTCATGGCGGCGCCGACGCGGCCGGCGACCATGAGTCCGGTGAGGACGGGACCGAGTTCCCTGCAGAGGGCGATGGAGACCACGGGGCCCACGGCGGTGCTCATGTTCAGGGCGTTGAACTGGAAGAAAATCTGCGCAGTGAAGACCGCACCCGTGAAGATTCCCGTGATGATCACGACCGCCTGGGAGCCGAAGCCGATCTCGACGATCTGGTGAAGCACGATCCCCCAGCGGATCCTGCCGGCGAAGATCGAACAAAACATCTCCCAAGCTAGGAACGCTGCCTGGCCGAGGTAGAGGCAGAAGGCCCGGGTAAGCGGGAATGAGTAGGGAAACTTCATCCGGGGTTCCGGTGTCTCAGGAGAGAATGGGCTCGGCTTCCAGATCGTAGCCGCGTGTTCCGGTGATCCTGACCTGGTGGAACACCCCCGCCTGCACGGGCTTGGTAAAGTGGACGCGGCAGTCGACGTCTGGCGCATCCCCTTCGCTCCGGCCCAACGTGGCCGTGTCGGCCAGAACGGTGAGTTCCTTGCCAAGCTGGGCGGCGGCGTGTTCCGCGGCGATCTGCTGCTGGACGAGCATCGCCTCGCGCTGGCGGCGCTTCTTGGTTCCCCCATGGATCTGACCGGGCAGCTTGGCGGCCCGTGATTCCTCCTCGCGCGAGTAGGCGAAGACTCCGAGGCGCTCGAAGCGGGTCCTTCCGATGAAATCAAGGAGGGTGGAGAAATGCTCGTCAGACTCTCCGGGGAATCCGACGATGAAGGTCGTTCTGATGGTGAGTCCGGGGATCCCGGCACGCATCCGGCCGATCAGCCGCTCGATGTGACCGCTGTCAGTCTCGCGCTTCATGGCGTCAAGCATGGTGTCGTGGATATGCTGGAGGGGCATGTCGACATAGCGGACCACCTTGGGGTTGCGGGCGATGGCAGCGATCATGTCGTCGCTCCAGTGAGCAGGATGGGTGTAGAGCAGGCGAATCCAGAACTCGCCCGGGATGGCTCCGAGCGCATCGAGCAGGGCAGGCAACCCGGGTCCCCTCGCCTCGTCGACGGGCTGGCGCGGGCCGGCCTTCTCCTCCCAGAGATCCATGCCGTAATAGGTGGTGTCCTGGCTGATAAGGTTGATCTCCTTGACGCCGGAGGCGACGAGTGCCTCGACTTCCCTGACCACCGACTCGATGGTGCGGCTGCGGTGGCGTCCGCGCATCCTCGGGATGACGCAGAAGGAGCAGGGGTGATTGCATCCCTCGGCGATCTTCACATAGGCGGTGTGCGAGGCGGTGAGGCGGACGCGGGGAGTGTCGTAGTCGGGGATGTAGGCGGCGCGCCGGGAGACCTCGACCAGCGCCTCGTCCCGTTCCTCATCAAGCAGGCGGTCGAAGAAGGCACCGGCCCCCTTGATCTCGTCGAGGCCCATGAAGGCGTCAACCTCGGGAAGCTGCGTGGCAAGATCGGTGGAATAGCGCTGCGAGAGGCAGCCGCCGACGACGAGTTTCTGACCGGCCTTGGCCCCGTTGAGACGGCGACGGTGGGCCTCCAGGATTGCCCCGATGCTCTCTTCCTTGGCGGGATCGATGAAGCCGCAGGTATTCACCAGCACCACGTCGGCCTCGTCGGTCTCGGTGGTGAGTTCGTAACCATGACGCTTGGCGTCCCCGAGCATGATCTCGGCATCGACGAGGTTCTTGGCGCAGCCGAGGCTGATGAGGCCGATTTTTCGTGCGGCTGCGTGTGCAGGTTTGTCAGGCGATCTCATTGGACGGGAAGTTCGGAGAGTTTGGCTGTCGAGGTGATCCAGGGTACGGCACGGACGCGGGATAGCTGTCGCACCATGCCCCATCCACCCAGGATGGTAGCGAAAAGAAAAAGATAGAGGGCTGCCTTACCCATGGGGGCGAGCACCTCCAGGAGAACTGACGGGCGCCAGCGGGGCTTCAGGGGGCGTGCCGTGTTGGAAAGATACTGGAGGTTTTTTGGAGCCAAATCCGGGGGCTCCGGGAGGAAATCCCTGATGGCGGCGGGATCAATGCCGAGTGAGCGGGCATGAATCACGGCCCTGAGGCGCGCGATTCTGGGATCAAGCGGATGGTCATTTTCCAGAGCGTTGATCTCGGCAACCGAGAGTGAGGAAGCCTTCGATGACTCCTCCAGGGTGAGTCGACTACCAACCCTTGCCTCGCGGAGAAGCAGGCCGAGTGACCCGCGGGACCGGGGCTGTTGGAAGATCATTGAAATGGACATGGCGGATTGCTTCCGGGGAGGAATCAGGAAAAGGAAGATGGATCATCCAGACCGTCCAGATCGACAAGGATTTCACGGTCCTTGGCTCCGTCCTTCGGACCAAGAATGCCACGCTGTTCAAGAATGTCCACGACGCGTGCTGCCCGGGTGTACCCCAGACGGAGTCGGCGCTGCAGCATCGAGGTGGATGCCTTCTTCTCCTGGCGGATAATCTCCAGGCACTTGTCGACCAGATCCTCCTCCTCGTCTGTGACCTCGTCCTCGGGCATGGTGGTCGAGGAAAGCTTCGCCGAGATGCTCGGTTCAAAGACGGGCTTGCCCTGCGCGGCCAGGTTGGCGACGACGCGATGGATCTCCTCGTCGGTCACAAGAACACCCTGCGCCCGCGTCAGCTTGGAGCTGCCTGGCGGGAGATAGAGCATGTCCCCCTTTCCTAGGAGTTTCTCGGCGCCGTTCATGTCGAGAATAACGCGACTGTCGAGGCCCGAGGCCACCTGGAAGGCGATGCGCGAGGGGATGTTCGCCTTGATCACGCCGGTGACGACGCTGGACCTGGGTGTCTGGGTCGCCACGATCATGTGGATGCCGGCGGCGCGCGCCTTCTGTGTGATGCGGGCGATGGCTCCCTCGACATCGGCGGGCGCGGTCTGCATCAGGTCAGCCAACTCATCGACGATCACCACGATGAAGGGCATCTGCTCGGGAATGACCATGTCGTCGGAGGGCTTGAGCGGCAACACGGGCTCGGGGGATTCCTCAGGCCCTGGTTCGGAAACCGATCCCGACGTTTCGGCATCGTCCGTGATCTCCTGCCCGACTTCATCACCTCCGGTTACCTCCGTTTCGGCAACCGCAGCCTTCTCCGGCTTGGGACGGTTGTTGAATCCACTCACATTTTTCACACCGACCTTGGCGAAGATGGCGTAGCGCTTCTCCATCTCGTCGACCACCCAGCGCAGGGCCAGGAGCACTTTTTTCGGATCGGTGACGACTGGAGTCACGAGATGGGGCAGGTCGTTATAGACCTGCATCTCGACGACCTTCGGGTCGATCATGATGAAACGGAGCGTCTCGGGGGTGTGCTTGAAGATGAGGCTCGTGATGATGGAGTTGATGCAGACGCTCTTGCCGCTACCGGTCGCGCCGGCCACGAGCAGGTGGGGCATCGCCGCCAGGTCGGCGATGATGGCGTGTCCGTAGACATCCTTGCCAAGCGCCAGGGGAAGCGATGCCTTGCTCGATTCCCAGGCCTCGCTCTGGAAGAGCTCGCGGATGCTGACCTTGACCTTGCTGGAGTTGGCGATCTCGATGCCGACGGTGTCCTTGCCGGGAATGGGAGCAAGGATATTGATCCGCTCGGCACGGGTGGCGCGGGCAAGGTTCTTCTCCAGGGCGGAGATCCGCTCCACGCGGACGCCGATGGCGGGATAGACCTCGTAGCGGGTGATGGTAGGTCCCTTGGTGATGTCGCCGGGCGAGGCCTCGATGTCGAACTGGGCGAGGGTATCGAGGATGATCTTCTGCACCCCTTGGAGCACGGCAGGGTCGGCCGGTTGGTGACTCTCGTCGCCGTAGTTCTCCAGCAGGTCAAGTCCCGGCAGTGTGTACTCGTCGTAATGAACCTCGCCGAGCAACCCCTCCCCTGCGGGCGCGGTCTTCGGCTTCTGCTTCGACTTCATGACCTCGGCCAGGGTCGGCTTGCGGGCGGGCGCCGGAACACTGGCGTCGATAATCTTGGGGGCCGGGAGTTCGGGTGATTGCGCGAACTGAACCTCCCCGGCATCGGGCGGCTCATCCATCGCGGCCACCTGGGGTGATGGACGGCGGCGGTTCCTTGGGCGTGCGGTGGAAACAACCGGGAGATCGGATCCTTCCTTCCTGAAACGCTCGCGCAGGGCAGCCGTCAAGGCGAGGAGAAGACTGGCGGCGGCGGAGGCACCCCTGCGCGCCGCAAGGATCGGATGGAATCCGGTGGCCAGGATCAGGCTTATGAGGGCCAGCATCATGAAGACAAGGGCCGATCCGATGGTTCCGAGCACATTCCTGCCGAGAGCCATGCCAAGGGCATGACCGAACCATCCCCCGGGCCCGGGAATGTTGAACTTCTGCTTCCACTCCAAAAGGATCAAGTGCTGAAGATCAAGGAGGGATGACCAGCAGAGGACAAAGACAAAGGCCCAACCGATGCGGATGCCGAACCGTTCACCCTCGCCGAGAAATCTGGCAATGCCGAGACCGAGAAGAGCCACGGCCGCAAAGTAGGAGGCACCGCCGAAAAGAAGATAGAAGACGCCGGCGATGACAGCACCGACGCGCCCGATGAAATTAACCGGGATCTCGGAGGTGTGCCCCGACTTGGAGAAAAAGAGCCAGGAGGGAACATCCCTAGGGTCATATGAAAAGAGCGCAAGGAGAAGCAGGATGCCTCCGAAAAAGAGAAGCAATCCCGTGACTTCATTCCAGGAGCGTCGACGTGCTGATGCCATTCCTGTCATCCTGCGAAATTGTTGCGCACTTGGCAATCGTCCGCGCTTTTCGGATAGTTTTTGATTTCCGCACCAGACCAATCATCCCGAATCCATGAAACTCTCCTCACCCCTTATCTTTGAACCCCTTCCCATGGAACGCGTCTGGGGGGGGCGTCGCTTTGAAACCCTGCTCGGCAAGTCGATTCCCCATGGGGAACCGATCGGGGAACTCTGGGAGATGGTCGATCGACCCGAGGCCCAGAGCGTGGTCCACGAGGGACCTCTCAAGGGAAAGACCCTCCACGATCTCTGGACCCATCACCGGGCCGCGATCTTCGGGGAGCGCCATCTGAAGAATCCCTCTCCGCGCTTCCCCCTGCTCATCAAGCTGCTCGACGCGCGCGAAAGGCTCTCCGTGCAGGTTCATCCCCCGGTTTCAATGGCGAAGGAGCTTGGAGGCGAGCCAAAGACGGAGTGCTGGTATTTCCTCCATGCCGCCGAGGGAGCCGCGATCTACGCGGGCCTAAGGAACGGTGTGACCCGGGAGATCTTCGATGCCGCGCTCAGAAGCGGTGCGGTCGAGGAGACTCTTCACAGGGCTCCATCCCGCACCGGGGAGAGCATTTTCATCCCGAGCGGACGACTCCACGCAATCGGCGAGGGACTCCTAATCGTCGAGGTCCAGCAGAACAGTGACACGACCTACCGCGTCTTTGACTGGAACCGGAGCGGCCTTGATGGGAAACCGCGGGAACTCCACATCGGGGAGTCGCTCGCCTCGATCGACTTCGCTGACTTTGAACCGGCCGTGACACCCTCTTCGGCCAGTCTGGTCGCCGACTGCCCTTATTTCCATGTGGAGAAACGGGAGGTCCCCGCCTCCCTTGACATCGGGAGACCTGATGACTTCTCGATCATCACATGCCTGACAGGCTCTCTGGAAAGCGACGGTGTCACACTCAAGCCCGGGGGATTCATGCTCGTTCCGGCCTCGCCATCGAAAATCACCCTCAATCCCCTGAGGGAAGGAACATCCCTCCTCGTGACGCTGTTGCCTACCTGATCCTCCGTGCCAGTGGGTATGCGTTATCGGGAGTAAAACAATACCCGCTGGACTTCAATCCCTCCCGGGAGCCTATTGCCCATTCCCTATCTTCCACTTTTCCGACTCCACGTTTGACCACCGGAACGAGGGGAGGTTCAATGGAGTGCTGTGACGGTTTTTCCAAACCGGAACTTTCCGACACCTTCGATCCAACGACTTTCCGCCTTCCGCACCATGCCCAAAGACACCTCGATCAAGAAAATCCTCCTCATCGGAGCCGGCCCCATCGTCATCGGACAGGGGTGCGAGTTTGACTACTCAGGCGTCCAGGCCTGCAAGGCGCTCGCCGAGGAGGGATACGATGTGGTGCTGGTGAATTCCAATCCGGCCACCATCATGACCGATCCGGAGTTCGCCGGGCGGACCTACATCGAGCCGATCACCCCCGCGATCATCGAGAAGATCATCGAGCGGGAGAAACCCGACGCCCTTCTCCCCACCCTCGGCGGCCAGACGGCCCTCAACGCGGCGATGGAACTCGTCCACAGCGGCGTCCTCGAGAAGCACAAGGTGAGGCTGATCGGCGCCAACGCCGATGCGATCAAGCGCGGCGAGGACCGCACCCTCTTCAAGCAGATCATGATCGAGATCGGCCTGGAGGTCGCCGAATCGGGTGCCGCCCACACGATTGACGAGGTCTTCGAGATCGCCAAAAGCATCGGCCGCTACCCGCTCATCATCCGTCCCGCCTTCACACTGGGCGGCGCGGGCGGAGGAATCGCCTACAACCGGGAGGAACTCGAGACCATCGCACGCCGCGGTCTCGACATGTCCCCCACCACCGAGGTTCTCATCGAGGAATCCCTACTCGGTTGGAAGGAGTTCGAGGTCGAGGTCATCCGCGACAAGGCCGACAACTGCATCGTCGTCTGCTCGATCGAGAATTTCGACCCAATGGGCGTCCACACCGGCGACTCGATCACGGTCGCCCCGATCCAGACCCTCACCGACCGCGAGTATCAGAAGATGCGCGACGCCTCCTTCGCCGTCATCCGCGCCATCGGCGTGGAAACGGGCGGATCCAACATCCAGTTCGCCGTCGATCCCAAGACCGGCCGCCAGATTGTCATCGAGATGAACCCCCGCGTCTCGCGCTCCTCGGCCCTCGCCTCGAAGGCGACCGGCTACCCGATCGCGAAGATCGCCGCCAAGCTGGCCGTTGGCTACCGTCTCGACGAACTCAAGAACGACATCACCAAGACGACGACCGCCTGCTTCGAACCGGCGATCGACTACTGCGTGGTGAAGATCCCGCGTTTCACCTTCGAGAAATTCCCGAAAGCGGATCCGACCCTCACCAGCCAGATGAAGAGCGTCGGCGAGGCGATGTCGATCGGACGCACCTTCAAGCAGGCCCTCCAGAAAGCCCTCCGCTCGCTGGAGACCGGCCGCGCCGGACTCGGTTGCGATGCCAAGGACCTGGAGCCGCGCAACCCCGACGGTGGCTGGGACACCGACCGGATCGAATTCCTTCTGCGCACGCCGAACGCCGAGCGTATCTTCACCGTGCGTCACGCCTTCCTGGCCGGCTTCACCGCCAAAAAGATCCACGAGATCAGCGCCATCGATCCGTGGTTCCTCGACAACATCCAGGAACTCGTCGAGGAGGAGCAGGCATTCCGCAAGGATCCCGCCAATATCCCCCTTCGCACGGCGAAGAAGCTCGGCTTCTCCGATCGCCAGCTTGCCCACATCGCGGGCACCACGGAGGATGCCATCCGCGAGAAGCGGAAGAGCGAGGGCGTCGACCCCACCTATCGGCTGGTCGACACCTGCGCGGCGGAGTTCGAGGCGGCGACCCCCTATTTCTACTCCACCTACGGCGACGAGGACGAGACCCGCAAGGGGACGAAGAAGAAGGTGATGATCCTCGGCGGCGGCCCCAACCGCATCGGCCAGGGTATCGAGTTCGACTACTGCTGCGTCCATGCCGCCTTCGCGCTGAAGGAGGAGGGCTTCGAGACCATCATGGTGAACTCCAACCCGGAGACCGTCTCGACCGATTACGACACCAGCGACAAGCTCTTCTTCGAACCCCTCACCCTCGAGGATGTCCTCAACATCTACGAGCGCGAGAAGTGCGACGCGGCCGTGGTCCAGTTCGGAGGACAGACCCCGCTCAACCTCGCCGCCCATCTTCAGGCCCGCGGCGTGACCATCATCGGCACCCAGCCCAAGAGCATCGAGATGGCGGAGGACCGCAAGCACTTCGCCGCGATGATCGACAAGCTGAAGCTGCGCCAGACCTCCGGCGGCACAGCCACCGGCGAGACCGAGGCCGTCGCGGTCGCCGACAAGGTCGGATACCCCGTCCTCGTGCGTCCCTCCTTCGTCCTCGGCGGACGCGCCATGGAGATCGTCTACACGGAGGAGGATCTCCGCCGATACATCAGGACTGCCGTTGAAGTCAGCCCCGAGCGCCCGATTCTCGTCGACCGCTTCCTGGAGGATGCCACCGAGGTCGATGTCGACTGCCTTGCCGACGGCAAGGAGTGCGTCATCGGAGGAATCATGGAGCACATCGAGGAGGCCGGAATCCACAGCGGCGACAGCGCCTGCGTGCTCCCGAGCGTCTCGCTTTCCACCAAGGTCCTCGAGAACATCCGCCACGCCACCAAGGCGATGGCGCTGGAACTCGATGTGCGCGGCCTGATGAACGTCCAGTACGCCGTCAAGGACGAGGAAGTCTACGTGCTCGAGGTGAATCCTCGTGCATCGCGCACATCCCCCTTCGTCAGCAAGGCGATCGGAGTCCCCCTCGCCAAGATGGCCGCCAAGATCATGGCGGGCAAGACCCTCAAGGAACTCGGGTTCACCGAGGAGGTGATCCCGAAACACTTCAGCGTGAAGGAGGCCGTCTTCCCCTTCATCAAGTTCCCCGGCATCGACATCACCCTCGGCCCCGAGATGCGCTCCACCGGCGAGGTCATGGGCATTGATACCGACTTCCCCCGGGCCTACGCGAAGGCCCAGATGGCGGCGGCCCCCTCGCTCCCTGCCGGCGGCAACCTCTTCGTCAGCGTCAAGGATGCCGACAAGAAGGCGATCGTTCCGATCGTGAAGGACTTCGCCGGACTTGGTTTCAAGATCCATGCCACCGACGGCACCGCTTCGCTCCTCAAGGAGAACGGCATTGAGGTCACCCGCCTGAACAAACTGGCCCAGGGACGCCCCAACGTGGTCGACATGATCAAGAACGGCGAGATGCAGTTCATCATCAACACCCCGAGCGGCAAGCAACCCCGCGCCGACGAGGTCGTCATCCGCAGCATGGCCGTGGCGAACCGCATCCCGATCATGACCACACTGAGGGCCGCAGCCGCCAGCGTCTCGGCCATCAAGTCGATCGCGAAATCACCGCTGACCGTGAAGTCACTCCAAGAGCACCACGCGGTGTAGGCTTGGGATTTCAACTCGGGCTGGCGGGATTATCCTTTCTGCGAAAGGCTCTGCGATAGAGGCTAAGCCAGAAAGAATGCGCTATCGCGCGGGCAGCCCAACGACAAGAGGGAGCTGTTACAAAAAGAAAAACCCATCCCCGTTAACGGAGATGGGTTTACTTTGAAAAGCTATGAAGTGCTAGGCGACCAAGCTCAGAGTTTTGCGAGGATCGCGTTGAATGTCGCACTCGGGCGAAGCACGGCATCTGCCTTGGCATCATCGGGCAGGTAGTAGCCGCCGACATCGGTCGGCTTGCCTTGGACGGCGGCAAGTTCCGCGACGATCTTCTGCTCGTTCGCGGTGAGTTCGGCGGCGATCGGCGTGAAGAGGGCCTTCAGCTCCGCATCCTGCGTCTGGGCGGCGAGTGCCTGGGCCCAGTACATGGCCAGGTAGAAATGACTGCCGCGGTTGTCAATGGAGCCAAGCTTACGGCCCGGTGACTTATCGTTCTCGAGGAACTTGCCGGTGGCGGCGTCGAGGGTCTCGGCCAGCACCTTGGCCTTCGCATTGCCGAAGGTCTCGGCGACATGCTCGAAGGAAGGAGCCAGCGCGAAGAACTCGCCCAGGGAATCCCAGCGGAGGTAATTCTCCTCAAGGAACTGCTGGACGTGCTTCGGCGCGGAACCACCCGCACCTGTCTCGAAGAGGCCTCCGCCATTCATGAGCGGGACGATCGAGAGCATCTTGGCGCTGGTACCGACCTCGAGGATCGGGAAGAGGTCGGTGAGATAATCGCGCAGGACATTTCCGGTGACGGAGATCGTGTCCTTCCCCTGGACGATGCGCTCAAGGCTGAAGGTGCAGGCCTCCGCAGGGGGCAGGATGCGGATATCGAGCCCCTTGGTGTCGTGGTCGGCGAGATAGGCATTCACCTTCGCGATCAACTGGGCGTCATGGGCCCGCTTCTCGTCGAGCCAGAAGACAGCGGCATCGCCGGTGGCACGGGCACGGTTCACGGCGAGCTTCACCCAGTCGCGGATCGGGGCATCCTTGGTCTGGCAGGCGCGCCAGATGTCCCCTTCCTCGACGGCATGCTCGAGGAGAACCTTCCCCGAGGAGTCGGTGACGCGGACCGTGCCGGTGGCGGGGATCTCGAAGGTCTTGTTGTGCGAGCCGTACTCCTCCGCTGCCTGGGCCATGAGGCCGACATTGGGAACGGATCCCATCGTCCTGGGATCGAGGGCGCCGTTCTTTTTGCAGAAATCGATCACCGCCTGGTAGACGCCGGCATAAGAGCTGTCGGGAATGACGGCCAGGGTGTCCGCGGTCTTGCCCGCCGCATCCCACATCTGGCCACCTGCACGGATCATCGCAGGCATGGAGGCGTCGACAATGACGTCGCTAGGGACATGGAGGTTGGTGATGCCCTTATCGGAGTTGACCATGGCAATGGCGGGACCCGCAGCGAGGGCGGCCTGGAGATCGGCCTCGATCGCGCCCTTCCTGTCGGCGGGGAGTTTCTCGATCTTGGCGACGAGGTCACCAAAGCCGTTGTTGAAATCGACACCCAGCTCCTTGATGACATCTGCATGCTTGGCGATCAGGTCCCTGAAGAAAACCTTCACCGCATGGCCGAAGATGATCGGGTCGGAGACCTTCATCATGGTCGCCTTCATGTGGAGGGAGAAGAGGACACCATCGTCCTTGGCCTTGGCGATCTGCTGCTCGAGGAAAGCAACGAGGGCCTTCTTGCTCAGGCGGGTTCCGTCGAGGATCTCGCCGGCCCTGAGTGGGGTCTTTTCCTTGAGAACCTTGACGGAGCCGTCGGCGCCGACGAACTCGATCTTCACGTCTGTCGCATCGGAAAGGGTCACCGACTTCTCATTGGAGAAGAAGTCATCCTTCCCCATCGTGCCGACACTCGTCTTGGAGGCGGAGGTCCAGGCGCCCATGGAGTGAGGATGCTTGCGGGCGTACTCCTTCACGGCCTTGGGGGCGCGGCGATCGGAGTTCCCCTCGCGGAGCACCGGGTTGACAGCGCTTCCCTTGATCTTGTCGTAGCGTGAGCGGATCTCCTTGTCGGAGTCGGTCTGCGGATTGTCCGGATAGTCGGGAAGCTTGTAGCCCTTGGACTGGAGTTCGGCGACCGCCGCCTTGAGCTGGGGGATGGAAGCGCTGATGTTCGGGAGCTTGATGATGTTCGCCTCGGGCTTGAGGGTCAGGGCACCGAGTTCGGAAAGCGCGTCGCCGATCTTTTGATCCTCGCTGAGAACATCAGGGAACGCGGCGATGATGCGACCGGCCAGCGAGATGTCGCGGATCTCGACGTTGATCCCGGCGTGCTTGGTGAAGGCCTTCACGATCGGCAGGAAGGAGTAGGTGGCCAGGGCGGGGGCCTCGTCGGTCTTGGTGTAGAGGATGGTTGGCTTGGACATGATCCGGTGGAGGTTAATGAGACGGGGTCGCGTAATCAATCAAAGAGAGGATTGCCTCCGGAATTGGTTCCGCTAAATTGGAACGACTATGGCCAAAACGCTTCTCGACAAGGTCTGGGACGAACACACCGTTCGCACGCTCCCCGACGGCAGGACTCAACTTCTCATCGGCACCCACCTCATCCACGAGGTGACGAGCCCGCAGGCTTTCGGCATGGTCCGCGACCTCGGCCTCAAGGTCCTCTATCCGAACCGCACCTTCGCCACGGTCGACCACATCGTCCCGACCGACCAGCGCGCCGAGCCCTTCTCCGACCCTCTCGCCGACGCGATGGTGAAGGAGCTCCGGAAGAACTGCGCCGAGACCGGCGTCACCTTCTTCGACCTTCCCTCGGGCAATCAGGGCATCGTCCACATTGTCGGTCCCGAGCAGGGCATCACCCAACCGGGCACCACCATCGCCTGCGGCGATTCCCACACCTCGACCCACGGCGCATTCGGTGCGATCGCCTTCGGCATCGGCACGAGCCAGGTGCGCGACGTCCTGGCCACCCAGACCATGGCGATCGGCAAGCCCAAGGTCCGCCGCATCAACGTCGACGGCAAGCTCGCCCCCGGCGTCTACGCCAAGGATGTCATCCTCCACATCATCCGCCACCTCGGCGTGAACGGCGGCATCGGCTACGCCTACGAATACGGTGGGTCCACCTTTGATGGCTTCACCCAGGAAGAGCGCATGACCGTCTGCAACATGTCGATCGAGGGCGGCGCCCGCGTCGGCTACGTGAATCCCGACGAGACCACCTTCGAGTATCTCCGCGGACGCCCCTACTCACCCAAGGGAGCCGAGTGGGATGCCGCTGTCGCCCGTTGGAAGGCCGTAGCCTCCGACAAGGACGCGGTCTACGACGACATCGTGAACTTCAAGGCCGAGGAGATCCTCCCGACCGTCACCTGGGGCATCACTCCCGGTCAGGCGATCTTCATCGACGAGGCGATCCCCGATCCCGCCGACCTCCCCGAGAAGGACCGCGCCACCGCCGCCGAGGCGATCGAGCACATGAAGCTCCCCGCCGGCACCCCGGCGGCCGGCATCAGGATCGATGTCGCCTTCCTCGGAAGCTGCACCAACGGACGCCTCTCAGACCTTCAGGAAGTCGCCAAGCACATCAAGGGCCGCAAGGTCGCCTCCAGCGTGAAGGCGATCGTCGTTCCCGGCTCCCAGGGCGTGGCCGCCGTGGCGGAGAAGATGGGCATCGCCGAAATCTTCCGCGACGCCGGCTTCGAATGGCGCGGCGCAGGCTGCTCCATGTGCCTGGGAATGAATCCCGACAAGCTTGTCGGCGACCAACTCTGCGCAAGCTCCAGCAACCGCAACTTCAAGGGCCGCCAAGGAAGCCCGACCGGGCGCACGATGCTCATGAGCCCCCTCATGGTCGCCGCTGCCGCCCTCACCGGCGAAGTCAGCGACGCCCGTAAGGTATTCGGCATCAACTGAAGAAAAGGTTAAAATCGTTAAAAGCGTTGAACCGTTAAAAACGAATCACCTCAAAACAGCCTGCTTTCACCTTTTCACTTTTTAACCTTATAACTTTTCACCTTCCCATCCCATGTCCCTAGAAAAAATCACCCAGGTCACCGGACGCGGCGTTTATGTCCCCGGCGACGATATCGACACCGACCGCATCATCCCCGCGCGCTTCATGAAGTGCGTCACCTTCGACGGACTCGGAGAGTTTGCCTTCGCCGATGCGAAGGTAGCCGAGAAGGCGGCAGGCCGCGTCCATCCCCTCGATGACGCACGCTTCAACGGGTCCACCGTCCTGATCTCCGGCTCGAACTTCGGTTGCGGCAGCTCGCGCGAGCATGCCCCTCAGGCTCTCTACCGCTACGGCTTCAGGGCGATCATCGCCGAGAGCTTCGCCGAGATCTTTTTCGGCAACTCCACCACACTCGGCATCCCCTGCGTCAAGATGTCCAAACAGGACATCGAGGACCTTGCTGCCCTCATCGAGAAAACACCGACCGCCCAGATCACCCTCGATCTTACCGAAAGCAAGGTGACCGTGGATGATGTGGATTTCAGTGCAGAGTTCTCGATTCCCGGACACGCCCGTGAACCGCTCATGAACGGACGTTGGGACTCCATCGCCGATCTTGTCGACGGACTTGAGGACGTGAAAGCCCGCGTTGCCGCAATCCCATACCTCTCGGCAAAGTAGCCTCTTATGACCTTCGGAGCGCGCCACCATCGGGGTCGCGGCTCCGGATTACTAGAGAGAGAGAGAGAGAGAGAGGGGGGGGTGATATGATCTCCTTCCTAAGTTGGCGCAATGCGCGGGAATGCCTCCTTGGTGCCATAGGGATCTATGTCCTGTGCATGATGGGGCAGGAGTTCTACAAGGTCTCAGACACCCCGTCCGCACCTCTCTGGCCCTCCAGCGGACTTGCCCTGGCCCTGCTTCTGCTGCGTGGGTGGCGCCTGTTTCCGGCGATCACGTTCGGCACCATCGCCGCAACCCAGACCTTCGGTAACAACCTGACCTTTTCCATCGCCGGATCACTGGGCAACACGATGGAGTCGCTCCTCGGGTGGTTCCTGCTGATCCGTCTCCTGAGATTCTCTCCACGCATGGGGGATCTCCGTGACATCAGGAATCTGATCACGGTGGGTGCCACGGTGGGCCCATTTCTCAATGCGCTTCTTTGCACGGCCACTCTGGTGGCCATGGGATCGCTGAAGCAGGAGACCATCCCCATCACCATCCTGCTTTTCTGGGTCGGCAACGCTCTGGGCATCATCGTTTTCACCCCCATCGTCCTAGCTCTTGGAAAAGGACTTTCCTTCATTCCAAAAGGAATGACTCCCCTTAAGTGGACACTCATCACGGGCGCTTCGGTGGCCGTCGTGAGCATTGCCTTTCAGCAAAACATGCACTCGGAGATAAGCTTCCCCCTCGCCTTTCTCCCCTTTCCGATACTCCTCTGGACAGCTCTTTCCCTTGGGATTCCCGGAACCGCGCTTGCGGCGGCGCTCGTCACCACGATCTCCATGGGATTCACCGTGATGGGGAGAGGCCCCTTTGTGTACCCGAATCCCCTCGAGACGTACGGTCACCTCACTGTCTACATCTTGGTGATCACGACAACCAATCTTGTGATGGCCTCCGTCGAGGACGCCCGCTCCCACGGACACCTGAAAAAACGCCTCTCCACGCTCACCGCCGGGCTGGGGTATTGGGAATGGATGAAGGAAAGCGGATGGAAGAATCTCGGGATCATCAAGCCACAGCAGAGGGGTGAAGTGGAGCACCTCGGATTCCCCCCGATCCTTCCCGATAACTGGGGCCTGCTGGTCGAACCAGGCCAGATGTGCCATCTCCCTTGGAACCAACTCAGGGAGGGAATGGAGTCTGGAAGGTACCTCTCCGGAGATATCTCCATCAGCAATGGTCACCCCGGGGCGGTATTCGAGGTAACGGGTCTTATCGTCAAAACGGATACGAAGGGCCTCCCCACCTCTCTCCTCGGGACGATCCGCGATGTCACGGCCGAAAGACGCGCGACTTTCGATCGCCTCATGATCGCGCAGAAGGAGATGGAGATCCGTAGCATCCGCTCCCAACTCAATTCGCACTTTCTCTTCAACAGCCTGAATGTCATCAAGGCACTCATCAGCGTGGATGCCGCCAAGTGCAGGGAGGCGGTCGTCAGCCTCTCGGAACTGCTCCGCTCCAGCTTACGGATCACACGGAGCACCCTGATTCCCCTAAGTGAGGAGATGAAGGTGATCCGTTCCTACCTCGATCTTCAGGCAATCCGTTACGGCGATCACCTCTCCCTATCGGTCACGATCGGTCCCCACGTCGATCATCTCATGGTGCCTCCCATGCTCTTTCACCAACTCGTCGAGAACGCCTTCAAGCACGGTGTAGATGCGATCGAGGAGAAGTGCTTTCTTGCGATCCGCGCCGAACGGGACGGGAACAGCGGCGATCTCAGACTCAGCGTCTCCAACACCGGACGGCTCCGCCAATCTTCCCCCGAGGGGCTCGGCCTAAGTAGTATCCGGGAGCAGTTGGACGCGCTCTACGGGACGTCCGCCTCCTTCACGATCACCCAAGAAACCCATGACCTTGTTCTGGCCGTGATCAGGATCCCCATTCCCCCATCGGAGGCTTCGGGAATTTCAGAAGTTTCAGGAAATTCAGGGAACTCAAGGTTCCAAGAGGCCTGAACCCCCGGGCGGATCGTGCGCCCGATCGATGCTTTCCAAATCGGGAAAGTGTGTTAACGCTTGAGCATCATGAGGACTGCTAAAGGACATGCATGGGACATCCTGATCGTGGATGACGAGCAGCCGGCGCGCGCCGAGTTGACGAGAATGCTCCGCGCCATTGCTCCCGAGGCGACACTTCGGGAGGCGGGATCGGCAAGCGAGGCACTCAAGGAAATCAAAAGGGCAATGCCGGACCTTCTCCTGCTCGATATCCAGATGCCTGGAGGGAGCGGCTTTGATCTCCTCTCCCAACTCGGCAAGGAGAGCCCCCCGCTCATCTTCACGACTGCCCACGAGCAGTTCGCCGTGCAGGCCTACTCGGTGGAGGCGCTCGACTACCTGCTCAAGCCGTTCGACGAAAAGCGCCTTGCCAAGGCACTTTCACGCATCGGGACTTCAGCAAACGAGGAACCCGATTTCACCGAGGGCGACTCGATCCTCCTCAAGGTCGAAGGGGAATGTCTTCTGCTCCCCGTGGAGCAGATCGAATTGATCGAGGCTACGGACAAGGGAACACTCGTTCACTGGAACGGAAACTCGGGACGCATCGACAGGACGATCTCACACATGGAGGAACAACTTGATCCGAAGATGTTCTTCCGATCATCGCGGCAAAGCCTCATCAACCTGAGATCCCTCCTCTCCCTGAAACAGGACTCTTCGGGCCGACTTCTGGCAGAACTGACCGGCAACCGCACCGTCACCTTCTCCCGCCGGCAAGGAAGCCTCTTTCAGAAGATGCATAAGATTTGAGAGGGGATTCCCACGGGTGAATTTTTTCCGTAGAGGCGCTGGGATTTAAAGGGGCATCCAAAATGGCGGATCTTTACGCTCGTCGTGCGACATCACCCTGATTGTTTTGGTTTCTTCCCCTCCGCGCCCCTGCGCCTCTGCGGGAGATTTATGGGATGATTTTTCTTCCCGACCACAAGATCTTGTGGTGAAGTCCTTCTAAGGATACGGACTCACACAATGCTTTGCCCCAAGTGTTCCTCCATCGACGACAAGGTGATCGACTCACGCTTGTCCAAGGACGGCACCAGCATCCGCCGCAGGCGGGAATGCCTCGGCTGCGAGAGCCGTTTCACCACATACGAGCAGATCGAACGCGTGGAACTCCTTGCCGTGAAGCGCGACAACAGACGCGAACCCTTCGACCGGCAGAAACTACTCTCGAGCTTCATCAAGGCCTGCGAAAAGCGCCCCATCTCCATCGAAGTCATGGAGGAGTCGGTCAACGCTATCATCATGGATTTGGAATCCGGCCAGGAGCGTGAGATCTCCACCAAGGCCATCGGTGCCAAGGTCATGGAACGCCTCCACGCCGTCGATCCGGTCGCCTATGTCCGCTTTGCCTCCGTCTACCGGAGGTTTGAGGACATAGGCGAGTTCATCGAGGAGATCCAGTCTCTGGAGCGCCGCGCCCCCTCGTCCGAAAACCAGAAGGAACTCTTCCAGAAGACCCCATGATCGCCCTGCTTGACGGAATGCCGCTGGTCTCGCTTCCCGACGGGAAAAACACCCGCTTCGAAAAGCAGTGGATCACCTCGGCACTTAAAAACGCGGCCGAACATGCGGGCTACCATCGCTGGTGGCTTGCCGAGCACATCGCCGAGAGTGTCTCTCTCTATCTCCGCCGCGACTTTACCCAGAACAACGTCGAGGTGAAAAAACTCCAGGAAGCCGTGCTCGAGGTGCTCGAGTCGCTGGGCTTCCACGATGTCGCCGGACATTTCCGTCTCCCCGATCCTCCGGTCAGGCTCTCCCTGACCGACCTTGCAAGGGAAGCGGGGGATGGTTACGAGCTAGCATTCTTCGGGTTGCTAGGATCCCGTCTGGAGCGTGTTGCAGGCTCGCACGCCGCACGGCTGGAAATCCGTGATCTGGCTGACTGCCTGCGCCTCCTGACCCGCCGTGCAAGGAGCCATAAACGCGCCGGCCTCCGGGACGAGATTGTCGGATTCATCCGCCAATACGGTCAGATCGCCGGAGGGTCGCGCCCCGGCGAACCACTCGAAATCCAACTGAGCTGAGGCTCGGCAGGTCCACAAGCCCCTGCCTGATTGATGTTGAAAAGTTAAAATCCTAAAATGTTACAAGGGAAAGAAAGGGAGCCCCTTTCTGAAGTCCGATAGTGCGGATCAAAAAAATAGCAGAGAGGGGCAACTGTCATTCACTCTATCAACTTTTTAACCCAGATTATGCGATAAGGAGGTTGCGACAGATCTGGATGGTTCACCCGGATGGTGAGTCGTCGGATGGTTAAAACCGTTACAGGGTTGAAACGTTACAACGTTCTGACAGCAGGCACTCATTTCACTCTCCGAGCCGAGCCATGATCAGCAAACTTCTTGATGGCGCCTTCTCGAATTCAGGCTCAGGGGTTTCCGGATCCACCTTGTAACATTGACGCCACATCCTCCCGGATCCCGTGGCGCCCTTTCAGGGCTACCTTCGGTAGTCTTCCGCGACTCTTCCCAGAGCCTTGGTTGTAACGTTTCTAACCATTTTAACTCCCCTTTCCCGGACCTTTGGGTTCCAAATGCAATTTTTGGCTTTAATTTTTCACGTTCCAACCTTTTAACTCGCCCCTCCCCCATGACCCTCTTTGAGAAAATCGCCGCCCGCCAGATCCCTGCCGAGATCATCGCCGAGGGGATGGAATGGATTGCCTTCCGTGACATCGCTCCACAGGCACCGGTTCATTTTCTCGTCGTTCCGAAGCAGTGCATCACGCGCATCAACGAGGCCACAGCGTCCGATGCCGAACTCCTCGGCACACTCCTCGCCGCCGCCGCCGCTACTGCCCGTCAGGAGGGACTAGGCGACTCAGGCTACCGCATCGTGATCAACAACGGCACGGATGGAGGCGAGACGGTCCCTCACCTTCACGTCCATGTGCTCGGCGGACGTCCCATGAAATGGCCGCCGGGCTAAGAGCCCCACGCTTAGCCAGGGCTTCAGTATTCGTTTTACGTCAGCAACTCCGCGAGAAGATATTCCAGAGTGGTTAGTTTCCCCGAATTAACCTCAGAAGATGCTCCATCTTCGGCCCGGGGCCGACCATCGCAAGACAGAGGGTCCGGCAGTTGAGGACTTGGGAGGCGGCCTTGCGGATCTCCTCGGGAGTCACCTTCGCCAGACGCTCGTAGACCTGCTCGGGGGGGATGATCATCCCGTAGGTCAGGAGGGAGGTGCCTAGTCGGTAGTTCTGCGTCGCGGCACGCTCCAGAGCCATCCGACTGGTTCCGATCGAGTAATCGCAGGCACGCTTCAGTTCGGCAACCGAGGGACCCTTCGATGCGATCCGATCGCATTCCTTGAGAATCAAACCGAGCGCCTTCGCCACATTCTCCCCGTCCAGTCCGAGCGCGACTTCAAAGGCTCCGCAGTCGGAATGAGTGGAGAGTGAGGTGCTGACGGAGTAGCAGAGGCCACGCTTCTCCCGCAGCTCCTGGAAGAGACGGGAACTCATGTTTCCGCCGAGCAGGACATGAAGCAGGGAGACCGCGTAGCGTCGGGGATCCTTGGCCCCCACACCGCGGAATGAGAGCGCGAGCTGGGTCTGCTGGGACTCCCTTTCCTCGATGACGATCCTGGGGGATATCTGGCGAGCGGGAGGCTGCAGGCGGCGGGGAGATGATCCTTTCGGCAACCTGCCGAGGAACCTCTTGGCAAGCTCCATCACCTCCTCATGCTCGACCGCTCCAGCAGCAGTCAGAATCGTGCTCCCGGCATGGTAATGGGACTTCAGATGAGTGAGCAGATCGGTACGGCTGATGGAGGAGAGACTCTGCTTGGTGCCGGTGATCGGCCGGGCAAGGGATGCTCCCTTCCATGTCTCGGCGGTCAGGAGTTCCTGGACATGCTGGGCCGGTTCGTCGCGGATCATCTCGATTTCCTCGACGATCACCCCCCGCTCCCTTTCCACCTCAGCACTCTTGAGAAGCGAATTGCAGTACATGTCCGAGAGGACCTCGGTGACGCGTTGGAGATGATCGGCGGAGGCCGCCGCATAGTAGCAGGTGCGCTCCTCGGCGGTGTAGGCGTTCAAGTCACCCCCCACCCCCTCGATCTCCTCGCTGATCCGACGGGCAGTGCGCTTCTTCGTCCCCTTGAAGAGAAGATGCTCGAGGAAATGGGAGATTCCCCCGACTCGGGCGGATTCATGGCGTGCACCGATGCCGCACCAGACGCCGACGGCAACGGTCTGCGAGGCCGGCATCGCGCAGGTGGCGACGCGAAGCCCGTTGGGAAGGGTCGAAACTTGGGGATTCATCGGAATGATACTACCTGCATTTACTCCGCGCATCTGCGTTTGCTTGCCCGGCCGTTGCTTCGTATTTGAACTCGGGCTTTCCCAAGCCATTCGCCCCCGACGGGGCTGCTTCGCAGTCCTATCAGCTCCCGCCAGTCGCTGATTTGTTACGGCTGCGTGAAACTTTTCCTTATTCTTCATTTTTCATTTTGCCTTTCCCTCTTCCTCCCCTTGCCCGGAGCAGGGCCTCGGCCATGACGACATCCTGGGGCCAGGTGACCTTGAGGTTCGGTTCGTGATGCTCGAGCAAGGAAACCTTCTTCCCTGCGGCCATGGCAACCGTTACCTCATCTGTAGGGTTGCCTGACATGGCGGCAAGAAGATCCCTGATCTCTGCAGCCCAAAATACCTGGGGTGTCTGCATCGCCCGTAGCGTGGAGCGATCGACAGAGGCAGCCGCGCATCCTGATGCATCGATCCGATGCAGGGTGTCGGTTACGGGCACGGCCAAGGCGGAAGCCCCCTCCTTGGCCGCCATCTCAAGGCAGCCGGTAATGAGATCGGGAGTGATCAGGGGCCTCGCCGCGTCGTGAATCGCGACGAGTTCAACCTCGGGTGGAAGCGCTTCCAGGCCGCGGCGAACCGATTCATGGCGATACTCTCCTCCCGGAATCACGGAGGTCAGTTTCGAGATCCCCTCATCGCTCGCGATCGTGCGGAACTCTTCCTCCCTCCCGGGGGGAACGACCAGAACAATTGCGGAAATAGCGGCTGTCCCTTCAAAGGCGGAGAGCGTGTGGGCGATCAAATGCTTGCCGGCCAGCGACACCTTAAGCTTATCCCCGCCGAAACGGCTACCTGATCCGCCGCCCACGATCACTGCAGCGGAGGCGGGAAGCACGGAGCGTGTCATGCGTAAAGAGGAAGGGGAAGAGTCCCCCGGGATCAGGAAAGCTGCCTCTGAACCTCGGCGCTGAGACTCTTGCCGTCGGCGCGTCCGGAGGCCTTGGCCTGAGCGGCCTTCATGACAGCACCCATCTGGGCCTTGGCAACACCTCCTGGTGTTCCCAAGGAAGCTCCGACTTCGGCAATCGCGTCACGGACAATCGCGGCAAGTTCCTCAGTCGAAAGGGGAGCCGGGAGGTAGGCGGCAAGGACGGCGATTTCGGCCATCTCCTTTTCGGCCATCTCGGGACGGCCTCCCTGCTCGAATCCGGCGGCCGCATCCTCCCGCTGCTTGATCTGCTTGCGCAGCACGGATGTGGCAACCTCGTCATCCACGACAGCGTCGGCGCCGCTCTTCTCGATGGCGGCGTACTTGAGGGCGCTCTTCACCATGCGAAGCGTGCCGAGCTTGGCGGCATCACGGGCTTTCATGGCTTCTTTGAGGTCGTGGTCGATGCGTTCGGAGAGTGTCATGGGATCAAAAAATCAATGTTTTGTTGTCCATACGACCCTACGCGCTTGAGTTGGCTCCGTAAATGAATTCTCATGCAGGGATGTCCGTCCGCACACGATTCGCCCCGTCACCCACCGGCCTCCTCCATGTCGGTGGGGCCCGCACCGCTCTTTTCAACTGGATCTACGCCCGCAAGAACGCCGGAACGTTTGTCCTCCGCATCGAGGACACCGACCACAGCCGCAACACTGAGGAGGCCAAGAAGCTCATCCTCGACGGGCTCCACTGGCTGGGCCTCGACTGGGACGAGGGACCGCAGAAGGGCGGCAACCACGGCCCCTACTACCAGAGCGAACGGGGGGCGATCTACGAGGAGTATCTCTCACGCCTCGAGAAAGCCGGGCATCTCTACGAGGACAACGGCGCGATCCGATTCCGCTCCCCCCGCGAGAAGGTGATCGTCGACGACGAGATCTGCGGAAAAATCGAATTCGACCTGACCAATCCAGGCACCCATCCCGACCTCACGCTCCGCCGTCCGGACGGATCCTGGATCTTCCACTTCGTCAGTGTCGTCGATGACATCGAGATGAAGATCTCCCACGTGATCCGCGGAGAGGATCATCTCTCCAACACCCCCAAGCACATCGAGCTCTACCGGGCCCTCGGTGCGGAGCCTCCCCGCTTCGCCCACATGCCGCTCATCCTCAACCGCGACGGTAGCAAGATGAGCAAGCGCGACGAGGGTGCGGCTCTGGGAACCTACCCCGAGGCCGGGTATGCGCCGGAGGCGGTCCGCAACTATCTCAGCCTGCTCGGATGGTCCCCCAAGGAAAATCGTGAGATCATCAGCACGGAGGAAGTCGTCGCCCTGTTTGAACTCAACCAGATCAACCGCCGCAATGCGGCCTTCGACCTCGACAAATGTTTCTGGATCAACGGCCAGTATCTCCTCGCCATGGACCTGGCCCGGTACGCCGAACTGGCCATCCCATTCCTTGAGAAGGCCGGCATCACCTGGCCGACCTGGGAATCCCTCGAGAAGGTCCTCTCGATTGTGAAGCCCAAAATCAAGATGATGAAGGATCTCCCCGAATGGGTTGCCTGTTTCTTTACCGAGGAGTTTTCCTATGACGAGGCCTCCGTGGCCAAGTCTCTCACCGGCCCCGCCGCAGCCGAGCGCCTGAAGGCCCTTTCCGAAGCGTATGCCGCGCTGCCCGCAAGCTCTTGGGACTGCGCTTCACTCGAGGCCAGCCTCAAGGAGACGGCCGCAAAACTCGCTATCAAAACAGGCGAGCTCGTCCATCCGGCCCGCGTTGCCGCCAGCGGGCGAGGCATCGGACCCGGCCTTTACGAGATGCTGGAGATCCTCGGCAAGGAACGCACCCTTGCGCGTTTCTCCAAGGGTATTGCGAAAGCCGGGGCTTAATCCGATGAACGCTTCCGGAGAGACTCCGATCGTCTTCACGGCGTCGGATCTGGCCGGTGGGGGAAAGATTTTCCGAGAACTCGCCCCCCCGGCCCGACTTGCGGTCTTCGGAGATCCGGTCGCTCACTCCGCATCCCCCCCGATGCACAACGCGGCGCTGAAGGCCCGCGGTCTGGAACTCCAATACGTCCGCATCCGCGTCACTCCGGAAGAACTGCCACACGCACTGCGTAACCTCACCACGGCGGGATTCCTCGGAGTAAGCCTCACCATCCCCCACAAGCAGGCGGCGCTACCGATCATGGACGAGGTCAGCCGCGAATCCCGGCTCATGGGCGCGGTCAACACGGTTCAGGTCATCGATGGGAAGCTCCACGGTCATAATACCGACGGCCCGGGTCTCTCAGCCGCGATCCACGAGGAATTCGGCATCCCGCTGAAGGAACTCCGGGTCCTGATCCTTGGAGGTGCGGGCGGAGCAGGACGCGCCGTCACCGTTCAGTGCGCCCTTGAAGGGTGCCCCGCGATCACGGTTGCTAACCGAAAAACTGAGAAGGGTGATGCCTTGGCCTCCGAGATCATGACAGCAAGAGGCGTGAAGTTGGATTCCGTTGCGCTCTCAACACTCTCTAGCGAGGCACTCCAAACCGCCGTTGCCAATTCCGATCTGATCATCAACGCCACGCCTCTCGGCATGAAGGCGGACGATCCCTCCCCCTTGCCGGATGGACTCCTGACCGCGAAGCATCTCGTCTACGACACGGTCTACAGCGGAGGTGAGACTGCCCTGCTGAAACAGGCAAAAATGGCTCGCTCCCGTTTCGCCAACGGCTTCTCCATGCTCCTCCATCAGGGCGCCCTTCAGAGCGGCATCTGGTTCGGTGTACCCGCGCCCGTGGAAACGATGAGGGCGGCGTTGTCTGAATCTAAAGGCTGAGAATCGCTCTTGCCCGCTCGCAATCCTTGGCAATCTGTCCCTTGAGGGCATCCAACCCGGAAAACTTTTCCTCCCTCCGGAGGAACTTCACGAATTCCAAGGAGAGTTCTTTCCCGACGAGATCTTCTGAAAAATCGAAGAGATGGACCTCGACGGTGCGCTTGCTAGAGGCCGGATCCACCGTGGGACGGACCCCGATATTGGCAACTCCTCGATAACCCCTCCCCTCACGATGGACTCTGACGGCATAGACACCGTCAGGGGGAAGTTGCATTCCTTCCACGCTAAGATTCGCAGTCGGAAACCCGATCGTGACACCCAGACCGGCACCGCTCACCACCTTCCCCGTGAGGAGAAACGGTCGGCCGAGGCAGGCGGATGACTCAGCGAAATCACCGGAGGCGATGGCCTCCCTGATCCGCGTGCTGCTGATCGGTGAATCAGCGGCCACCACGGGATCAATTTGGATGACCTCGAATTTCCGCTCCGCACCCAGTTCTTTCAAGAGGGCCACATTCCCCTCGCCTCCCTTCCCGAACGTCCACTGGCGCCCAACGCAAAAGGCATGAAGCGGAGAGCATGCCGCAACGAGCGACGCGATGAATTCCCTCGCGGGAACACCGGCCAGATCACTGGTGAACTCCAGCAACAGCAACGCCGGAACCACCATCTCAGCGAGCAGGGCAATCTTCCCGTCGTTCCGGGTCAGGAGTTTCGGGGCCTTCTCGGGACGGAGTAGCGAGGCGGGATGGCGGTCGAAGGTCATCACCACGACCGTCCCTCCGCAGGCAGAGGCCTCCTCCATCGCCCGTCGGATCAGGGCCTGATGGCCGAGATGCACCCCGTCGAACGTCCCCGCCGCGAGTACGATCGGCCCACTCAATGATGATAGTTCATCAATGGAATGCAAAATCCTCATCAGAAAGTTACTGAATGATTAGAATATGGAACTCAGGAAATCAGGAACTGAAGGGGAAGAAGACAAATGAAAGATATTGCGGATCATTTGTATCAGATCCCTTCAATTAAAAATCAGATTCTTACTTGGAATCAGTTCTTGCTCCCAGTTTTTCCTGAGCTCCTGAGTTCCATATTAAATCTGTCTTATGCCCCTCTGAGGCGCGAGACCTGCGGGAGGGTCAGGAGTTTCTCGAGGATCGCCTCGCGAGGGGCTGTCTTGAGATCGGCCGCAGGGAAGGCCATGTCGACATCAAACCGTCCCGACTTGGTGCGGCGGAGCGCATTCAGGTGGGCACCACACCCGAGATCATTCCCGATGTCGAATGCGTAGGTGCGCACGTAGAATCCCTTGCTGCAGACCACGCGGAAGTCGATCTCCGGGGGACGCACTCCAAGGATCTGATGGGCGTAGATGTGGACAAAGCGGGGTTCGCGCTCGATGGTCTTCCCCTGACGGGCAAGTTTGTAAAGGGCGACTCCATCCTTCTTGATGGCGGAGACCATCGGGGGAGTCTGGTAGAAATCTCCGTCATACTTGGCAAAGGCGTTCTCCAACTGCTCGGCGGTGAACTGCGGCACCGGACGGGTCTCGGTGATCTCGCCGTCGGCATCCTGGGAGTCCGTCATCTCGCCGAACTTCATGGTGCCGACATACTCCTTGTCCTCGCTCATGAGGAGATCCTGGATCTTGGTCCCCCGGCCCAGGGTCAGAAGAAGCAGACCCGTGGCCATCGGGTCAAGGGTTCCGCAATGGCCAACCTTCTTGGTTCCCAGGACACGCCGCGCGATGGCTACCACGTCGTGGGATGTCATTCCGGAGGCTTTGTCAATGGGAAGGACACCGTCAATTGCTAGGTCGGAGCGCATGGTGTTTTTGGTTAAGACGTATCATCGGGCTTTTTCAACTTCCCCGCAGATCGCTGCGAGAACGGTCTCCTGGACCCCGGCAAGATCACCCTTGATCCGTGCACCGGAAGCCATCACGTGCCCACCACCACCGAAGCGGCGGCAGAGGCTGCAGGAATCAAAGGTGGAATCCTTGGATCGGAGGCTGAGACGAACCATGCCGTCGGGGAGTTCCTCAAAGAAAGCCGCGGCCTTCACCCCGTCAACCGATCGCAGATGGTCGATGATTCCCTCGTTATCCTCGGGGATGACTCCCAGACTCGCGACATCCCCGAGCGAAAGAGCAAAGCTGACAACACGGTCATCGCATGTGAAGCGGGCATTCACCAGGGCATGCTTGAGCAGTTCCAGGCGTCGCCGCGGCTGGCTCTCGTAGAGGGATCGGGAGAGGGAAGCGACATGAACCCCGCGACGAATCAGTTCGGCCGCGACCTCGAAGGTCCTGTCACCGGTCCCCTCGTATTGGAAGGATCCCGTGTCGGTGGAGATGGCTGCAAAGAGATTGGCAGCCATCTCGGGCGAGATCGGAATGCCCTCCTCCATGAAACCTTCGGCAAGGATCTGTCCTGTCGCGGGACGGGATGCATCGATCAGGTTGAGATCTGCATATCCCTCGTTGCTCTTGTGATGATCGATACAGATCCAGAGGGGATCGCCGGCAACCGATGGGATGACGGTTCCGAGACGGTTCTTCACCGAGGTATCGAGCGCCAGGACCGCGTCGAAGGAGACGGGAGTGGAGGGGGGTGCTGTCACCAGCTCCGAGGAGGGAAGGAAGGAGAACTTCTCAAGCATGCCGTCCTGGTTCCAAGCGGTCACCTCATGCCCCTCGGAAAGGAGCCAGAGGGCCGCGGCGATCGTCGATCCATAGGCATCGGCATCAGGACGCAGGTGGCTTGCGACCAGGATGCGTTTCTTTCCGCTTAACGCCGCGCGGATCTCGGGGAAGATGGCGGAGGTCATGGCTGGCGAGGGTCTCCGTGCCCCTCTCCCGTCTGATCCACGGGCTCATCCTGAGGGAGTGTCGGGGCGATCTCGTCGAGAAGGTTGAGAACGCGTGTGCCACGTTCGATCGAATCATCGATTTGGAAGTGCAGATGCGGCGTGTATTTTAGGATCACACGCCGGGAAAGCTCGTGCTGGAGGTGCTGGCGATTGGCCTCCAGAGCTGTGATCGCCTGTTCCTTCTGCCACTTGGTGCCGATGGCACTGACGAAGACATGGGCGTTCTTGAGATCGGGAGTGATGTCGACGGCACGGATGGAAACCAGCGGTGCTTCAAACTTCATCTCCCGCCCGACTATCATGCCAAGCTCCCGCTTGATCAGTTCACAGACTCGTACAGTACGTAGGCTCATGGTGGTGGCTGAATGGGCGGATGGCCCCCTTGATGGAAAAGATAACCCCGGCTAGGGCCCTAGAGTTTCTGCGCGACCTTCTCGAGAGTGTAGCACTCGATGATATCGCCGACCTCGTATTCGGAATAATCGCCGAGGCGGATACCGCACTCGAGTCCGGCACGGACTTCCTTCACATCCTCGGTGAATCGGCGCAGGGTGGTCAGGCTGCCGTCATAGACGGCTTGGCGGCGGCGCAGCACGCGGGCACGGGCGGAGCGCGACATGCGACCGTCGGTGACCATGGAGCCGGCGACCATTCCCTTGGTGAGATCAAAGAGCTGCTTCACCTCGGCATGACCGATGACGGCTTCGCGCACCTCGGGGTCGAGCATCCCCTGCATGGCGTCGCGCATCTGGTCGACCAGCTCGTAGATGATGCTGAAGAGCTTGATCTGGACCCCTTCCTTGCGGGCGGCGTTGTTGGCGCTGTTCTCCACCTTGATGCCGAAGCCGATGATGATGGCGTCGGAGGCACTGGCGAGAAGCACGTCGCTCTCGGTGATCGGACCCACCGCGGAGTGGATGATCTTGAGGTCGATCTTGTCCTGCGGAATGTCGTTGAGCGTGCCGATGATGGCCTCGAGCGAGCCCTGCATGTCGGCCTTGAGGACGATCTGGAGAACTTTCTTCTGGTCGGCTGCGATGTTGGCGAAGAGGTTCTCAAGCGTTGCCCTCTTGGGAGCGGCGAGCTTCTCCTTGCGCTGGGCATCAAGGCGTTCCTCGCTGAGCTGCCGGGCGGAACGCTCGTTCTCCATGACGACGAGCTCGTCGCCGGCGTTGGGAAGACCGCTGAGACCGAGAACCTTGGCGGGCATGGCGGGACCGGCGGCCTTGAAGGCGACACCATCCTCGTTGATGAGCTGCTTGACCTTGCCCCAGTAGTTGCCGCAGATGAAGGGATCGCCGACGCGGAGGGTGCCGGTGTTGACGATGACGGTGGCCGTGGGGCCGCGTCCCGCCTCGACCTGGGCCTCGATGACGCTGGCGCGTCCGGGAATGTCGGGGTTGGCCTTGAGTTCCAGAACCTCGGCCTGCAGGGACATCATCTCGAGCAGGTTGTCGATTCCCTTGGCGGTGGCCGCAGAAACCTCGCAGACCACGGTGTCGCCGCCCCAATCCTCAGGAACGAGTCCCTTCTCCTGAAGCTGCTGCTTCACGCGGTCGGGGTTCGCCGTCTTGAGATCACACTTGTTGATGGCGACCATGATGGTGACCTTGGCGGCCTGGGCATGGCTGAGAGCCTCAAGGGTCTGCGGCATGAGACCGTCATCGGCCGCAACGACAAGGACGACGATGTCGGTGACATTCGCACCGCGTGCCCGCATGGCGGAAAACGCCGCATGGCCCGGGGTGTCGATGAACGTGATGGGATGACCCTTCCAGTCGATGGAATAGGCGCCGATACGCTGGGTAATGCCACCAGCCTCTCCCGATGCGACCTTGGCGCGGCGGATGGCGTCGAGCAGGGAGGTCTTGCCGTGGTCGACATGGCCCATGAAGGTGATGATCGGGCCGCGGAGTTTCTTTGCCTCGGGCATCTCCTCGACGGGCTTGGGAGGCTCGATGACAACCTTCTCCTCCTTGTGGACACCGCCTCCTGCGACGCGCTTCTCGCGCTCGAAAACGAATCCGTAAAGATCGCAGAGTTTGCCGGCGACCTCGGGCTCGACCGATTGGTTGATGTTCGCGAAAATCTGCATTCCCATCAGATCCTTGATGATCTTGAAGGGAGGAACACCCAACTGGGTGGCCAGTTCCTTGATCTGGATCGGCGGCTTGATGTGGATCACCTTGCGGGGCTCACCACCCTCGGTATCCTCGGACAGGGAGACCTCTTCCTCTCCAACGACATCGACCGCTTCTTCGATGATGGGAGCGGGCGCTACAGAAGGCTGGCTCTCCCCGATGCGGGGAAGCGCCTTGCCCGTGGGGGCGACGCGCTTCTTCGGGGCGGGTTCGTCAATCAGCGAAAGAGTGGGAAGGTCGGCGGTCTTGATGACAGGCTTCTTGGCTTCGGCTTTGTCAGGGGCATTCGAGGTCCCTTTGGACTTTGCTGAGGCATCTCTCGCATCCTTCGAGGAGGAGGACCTGGAGGAACCGCGGGCACCGGAGACCGTTCCAGCGCGCGATGAGCGGGAGGGTGCCTTGGATGCAGAGGCCTTGGAACCCGCCCCTGTTGAGGCGGTTGATTTGGATGTGGGGACTTTGGAGGCCATGAAAATATCGGATGACGGCAGGTTCCCCGCGTCGGGGAAGCGCCGTGACTAAGCCGCCGCCTGCCCTTTCGCTTCGAGGTGACTCTTGGCGGCTGCGAGGATTGCTTCTGCTTTCTCAGGTCCGCAGCCAAGCACTCCGTCGATATCGGAAGCCTCGGCGGTGATGATGACATCTATGGAATTCATGCCGCCGGCGGCCAGTGTCTTGGCCTCCTCCTCGCTGATGCCGAGAGAGGTTGCCAACTGATGCGCGGCGCCACCCATCTGCTGCTCAAAGGCCTCTGCGGCCGAGCGGTCTTCCTGAATGTCAATCTCCCAGCCAGTAAGGCGGGAGGTGAGACGGGCGTTCTGGCCGCGCTTGCCAATGGCCAGTGCAAGATCCTCCTTGTCCACGGCGATGCGCAGGGTGTGGGCGGCCTCGTCGACCTCGATGCTGCGGATTCGTGCGGGTTTGAGGGCCTCACGGGCAAACTCCTTGGGGTCCTCGTACCAGCGGATGATGTCCACTTTCTCGTTGTTAAGCTCGCGAACGATGTTTTTGACCCGGGCTCCTCGCATGCCGACGCAGGCCCCGACGGGATCCACCTTGTCGTTGGAACTGTGCACGGCTATCTTCGTGCGAAAACCGGCCTCGCGGGCAATCGAACGGAATTCAACCGTGCGGTCGGCGATCTCGCTGACCTCGATCTCAAAGAGGCGTCTGATGAAATTCGGATGGCTGCGTGAGAGGATGATCTCCGGTCCGCGAGGTCCGTTCTCGACGGCCACCACGTAGGCGCGGATACGGTCCCCGATATTGTATTCCTCGGTGCTGACACGCTCCCGGGAGGGCATCACTCCCTCGAACTTTCCGAGGTCGAGGATAACGTCGCTGCGGTCGAAACGTCGCACGGTGCCGCTAACGATCTCGCCAGCGCGGTCCTTGAACTCCTCGTAGATCATCTCTTTCTCGATCTGACGAATCCTCTGAGCGATGGCCTGGCGTGCTGTCTGGGCGGCAATCCGACCAAAGTCACGCGGGGTCACCTCGATCTCCACCTCGTCTCCGGCCTGAACCTCCTTGTTGATGAGGCGTGCCTTGGCGACGGAGATCTCCTCCTGGGGATTGGACACGGTCTCGACCACAAGCGGCTTGGCAAACGCTCTGATGGCACCGCTCTTGGGATTGATGTCGATGCGGACATCTCGGGAGCAGGAAAAGCTCTTTTTGGAGGCGGCAACGAGGGCCGATGAGATCGCCTCGATGAGCGTCTCGCGCTTGATACCTTTTTCACGCTCGAGGTAGTCGAGCATGGCGATAAATTCGGAGTTCATGGCAATGAGAATTCCCGACGCACAGGTCTTGAAAGGTTCCAAGAAAGTGTGTCGGGGGTTGTGCACTATGACTGGACAGGTGGCCGTGGTCAACTGAAAGAACGCAATCTCTTAGAGACTGTCTGAAAACTGGGGATTTAATCAGCGGTTCCCAAGCGGGGCACACAACAGACAAGGCGGATCAGCCCTCTTCCGCAGGAATGGTTTTCCGACCGGCCTGCCAGATCCTGTAGCGGCACTCCACGCCCTTGGGGAGATAAATGACCATGGGAAGGCGGCTATTGTACCGGAAGAGATGGGGCTCTCCTCCAAGAGAGATGAATCGTTTCTCCAAGGGAGCCAAGGGATCGACAGCCATCAGGGTTCCTACCATGAGGCCAAGGGATTTCAGGATGTAGTAGTCATAGCCCCATCCATTGACGGTTTCCGTTTCCAGCTTCCCGGCAAAAAAAAAGCGGTTCCCGGCATCCAGTTTGATGGTCTTGCCAATCAAAAGCTGAACCTTGAAGAGTTCCTCATCCTCCAAGGGGGGCAGAGAAATCACAAAACGCATCATCCCCTCGCCTGCGGGAGGGAATGCTTTCAATTCCCTGCAATGGTCCGGATGGACGTCACGGGCAAGAAGGTTGGAAGCAGTGGATGCCAACAACAGGAACATGAGAACAAGCAGACCCGATCCGGATGAAGGACGCCCGGCACGCTTCCAGAGCCCTTGAGATAACCGCGGCGCCTCAGGGCATGGCTTCATCTGACCGCTTGTGCCGGCGAAGGCGAAGGATCGGGCTTGATCGGATCCATCCGTGCAATCCAGGAAAGGAGGAGGCTGCGCTGTGAGGTGGCGGTGAAGCGGAGGAGCCCCTGACGGAGAATCGCCGCACCCCGCATGGGATCTCCTTGTTTCTCAATGGCACGCGCCTGTTCAAGAAGGAGGCGGAACTGAACGACGGGGTATTTTGACATTGACCCGGCATTTCGGAATGTCGCCTCGGCGGAGGGAAGATCCCCTGCATCGTATTGGGCAGCTCCGAGGGCCTCAAGGTAGAGGCTTTCACCCGTTTCCTGGGCACGGGCAACCAGATCGGAAGCGGACTTCAACACATCCCCGTTGTTGGCAAGGATGATGCGACGGTAGTCGGTCCAGACACTCTTGGAAGGCGAGGTGCTTCCTGGATCGTCGAAGCAGGCGTAGGGACGATAGAGTGGATCACCTACCAGAACGCTCATCCAGGAGAGAACGGGTTGGGCCGCGTAGTAACTCTCGGCCAGATTCCTTCCGGAAAGCAGTGAGGAGGCGAGGATCCCAAGATTGGTGGTGAAGGAAAGATATGGTTCGTAGACATTTCCCAGCGAAGCGCCTGCTCCGTGGAGAATGAGAGGAGCGGTCCATCCCTTGTGAGTGTCGCGCAGGGTGGAGGCGCTGAACGAGTGGAGGTGAACGGCCACCGCCCCCGGCACGAACTGGAAGAAGGGATCATTGAAGGGACCGTTGATATTCTCGCTGTACCATCCGTAATAGGCGGCCGCATAGGTGAGGGGAAAACCTCCCTGAAAGGTGTCGGGAAGGTCGTCGCACAAGACCGGTATCCCGTGCTCCCTCATGGCTTGGCCAGCCTCCCTGATCCATTGATCGCCCTGAGCGTACCCCTGGGTGGTGATGGATCTCAGATCGATGTATCCGTATCCCCAGAGTCCCTCCTTTTCGGCCTTGATGCCGTTGGTCACCAAGGTCTTCACGGCATCGACTGTCGGGGCATCCAGGCGGGCCACACGGAGAAGGGATGGCGGCGGCGCAGGTTGCAAAACAGACGGGGAAGAGGACCAGTTGCATGGGTTGTTCAGCACCCCGGAAATCTGCGGGGTGAAAAAACCCAGTGTGGAGAGTTCTGAATCCACCGAAGCGGCATTGCAGAAACCTATCGGCGCGGGCTGAATCCTGGCATCTCCGGGATAGTCGCCGCACTCGGCGATCTTGAGAGGCATGCCGCGGATGATCACTGCATAGCGGATGCGGGAGGCAATGACAATGGGGCGGTTGGTCATGTCCTTGGCTACCTTCCAGTATCCGCGGCGCAGGAACTCCTTGCAGATCGGGCGGGCTATCGTGTTGTCGTAATCTCCACGGGAAATCTCCTCCGTCACTGGTGCCGGGAGGGCGATCTGTTGCGAGGGGTTGATACCCCGGGCAGTGCAGTAAAAATCGGCCAACGACTTTGAATCGGGATCCGAGGAATTGTAGATGACCACGGTTGCCGCGGCATCATCAGCAGGATTCGCCGCATCAAGGGTCCATCCAGCAAGAAGCAGGAGAAGTATCGGGATCATCAAGATTCTTTTCATCTCTCCCCCACCCTGATCGTCAGGCCGTCATGAGCCAAGAGGCATCCTTCCGGAAGTTCGGCCTGCTTTCTGGCATGCGAAACCTCATGGCAGAGATGGACCAGGTAGGTCCTTCCCGGCGAAATTGCCCCGGCCGCCTCAAGGGCTTGTTCAAAGTTCATGTGGGTGGGATGAGGGGCGTCCCTCAACGCGTCAAGGACGAGCACCTCGGTCTCATGGGCCGCCTGCACTGCCTCTGGGGGGACGGAGGAACAGTCGGTGAAGTAGGAGAGCAGTTTCCGATCACCCCGTTGGAGGACGTAGCCGGTGGAGGTGGTTCTCCCATGGGGGAGATCAACGGGAATGACCGTGGTCTCCCCGAGTTGGAAGGGCCCGCGGATCTCCTCGGGGGCAAGGCGAAGGTAATTCTTCCAAGGTTGAGGATCGTCAAAGGCATAGCGGAACGTGCTCCTGAGTTGCCCCATCGTCAAAGGTGAGGCAAAGACGGGCATCTTGCGGTCCTCCATCTCGCAGAAGCGGCGCATGTCGTCAAACCCCATGATGTGGTCCGTGTGGGCATGGGTGAAGAGCGCCGCATCAAGGCGCCTGATCCCCTCGCGCAGGCACTGGGCGCGGAAATCGGGCGGCGTATCGATCACAAAATGCCTGTCAGGCGCCCTCACCAGAAGGGAGGTGCGGCCTCGGTGGTCCCTAGGATCCAGGGAGCGGCAGACAGGACAATCACAGCCGATCATCGGAACTCCCTGGGAGGTCCCTGTTCCGAGGAAGGTGAGATCCAATGACGACATTGTGTAATAGTTAAAGGTGAAAGGTAAAAAGTGAAAGGTTAACTGAACGCTTCAACTTCCCTCCCCCCGATGGCATAGTCACGGGCATGTCGGCAATGCTCCGATCTCTCCGAATCAGAAATCTCGCCCTCGTGGAGGAACTCGAGTGGGATCTGCCCGCCGGCTTCACGGCCGTCACCGGTGAAACCGGGGCGGGAAAATCCATCATTCTCGGAGCGCTCAAATTCCTTCTCGGGGAACGGGCCGACCGAGGGGTCGTCAGATCCGGCGCGACCTCCGCGGGAATCGAGGCCCTCTTCACGCTGGGTGAGACCTCTGAGATCGACACCCTTCTTGAGGAACATGGCGTGGATACCTGTCAGGAGGGGGAGCTGATCCTGAAGCGGACGATCGCCGCCGAGGGGGCCGGCCGGCAGTTCATCAACGGAAGCCCCTGCAACCTCTCGGTTCTCAAGGAACTGGGGAGACGGCTTATCGATCTCCACGGCCCCCATGATCACCAGTCGCTTTTTTCCCGGCGTGAGCAGACGCTTCTCCTCGACCGCTTCAGCGAGGCGCTCCCGGAACGCGGTGCCTATATGGAATGCCGCACTGCCATGACCTCGGCGCGTCGAGCCTTGGAAGAACTCGAGTCCACATCCGGTGGCGATGACCGGATCAATCAACTCCGTGAGGAAGTGGCGGAGATCACCTCGGCGGGGCTTTCCGCGGGAGAGGAGGATGATCTCAACCAACGGTACAAGGCGGCTTCCAACAGCCGTCGCCTCATCGAACTTTCGGCAACCGCCGTGGGGCGTCTGGATAACGAGGAACTGGGTGCGACGAAGGCCCTGGCCGAAAGCACCCGCCTGCTCCGGGATCTCGGCCGCCTCGATGTCCGTACATCCCCTCATCTGGAGACGTTGGAACGGATCACCGGCGACATGGATTCGCTGATTTCGGATCTTCGCGACTACGCCGAGACCATTGAAGTCGATGCAGGGGAACTTCAGCAACTCGAGGAGAGGATCAACCTCCTGGCGACTCTGCGAAGGAAATACGGCCCAACCCTCGCGGATGTCATTGCGCGCGGGGAAGAATCAGCAAAGCAGCTGGAGCGTCTTTCCGGGATGACGGAACTCCGGGCCGCCGCGCTCAAACAGCTGGAGGAGGCATCCGCAAAGATGCACAAGGCAGCCGCCAGACTGGGAGTGAAGCGTCGTGACGGGGCCAAGGCCCTCTCGAAGCGTGTCGTCGGGGAACTCACGGATCTGGGTTTCAAGCAGGCGGGTTTCGAGATCAGGCTCGATGCCCAGGAAGAACCGGGTCCCGATGGTGCCGAGATGGCGGAGTTCCTTTTCGCCCCGAACCCGGGAGAGCCTGTCCAACCGCTCCGCTCCATCGCCTCCAGCGGCGAGATCTCCCGCGTCATGCTGGCGCTCAAGACGGCGTTGGCCGATCAGGACAGGATCCCGCTTCTGGTCTTCGACGAGATCGATGCGAATGTCGGCGGGGAGATCGCAACCCGTGTCGCCTCCAAGATGAGTGAACTCGGCACCGGTCATCAGGTGCTCTGCATCACCCACCTGCCGCAGGTCGCCGCGGCAGCCGCCGCCCAGTTCATGGTGATCAAGTCGGTGAAGGAGGGTCGCACCGAAACAACGCTGTCACCCATCGAGGGAGGAGAGCGGATCGCCGAGATCGCCCGGATGCTGGGTGGCGTCACCGATTCGGCCAAGGCGCATGCCACCACCCTGCTGAAGGGAGGGACAGAGCCGACAGGCACTTCTTCCAAGGCTTCCAAGAAGGCCCGGAAATAGGGGACCGGAGGACCGACAAGCCGAAGACCCCATGGCTCATCATGATCACAGGGAGGATACTCCCTCAGCGGGTTCATACGGCAGCGAGGAGAAGAAGGGACATGGCGCCCCCCGTGGAAAGTGGATTGCCTATGTCGGCGCCGTGCTGATTGCCATGGCGGCTCTCCTGCAAGCCTTCGGGCTTGAGCCCTTCTCCGTATCACAAGCCCGCCGTTTTCTCCCCTCGGGCTTCCTTCCCTCTGCTCCAAAAACCATCCTGCTTTCGGTCGTGTCCGACCGGGGAGGACTTGCTCCCCTCGATGTCGCAATGGCCCTGCGTGGTCTGGGAAAACTCAACCCCTCACGGATTGTCATCCTTGGCAACGTGAACAAGGATCCCGATTCACGGACTCTCCTGGATGCCATCCACGGGCGCCTCCGGGAAAACGGAATCAGGGTCATCGTGGGTAGCCTCCCTTCGGAGCAGAGTCTCTGGCTTCCCGTTCCCCTCTGCAGATACACTCCGCCAGCACCGCTCAACCTGGAGAGTCCGCTCCCGGGGATTAAGGGAAAAGTCGTTCCAGATGGAAAGCAATCCTTCCCCTCATCTTATGGAGAATATTTGTTTCCGCTTCTCAGGATCACGGATTCCGGGGATGTCGCCGGATCCATCTGGTGGGAGATGCTCCTCCCGTCGGAAGTCACGGGGCCCTTCTGGCTCGTTGGGGGAAGATTGCTCCTTTTTCAGAATCACGCCCCCCTCATCCTTTCTGAAGGCGCCTTGAACGTGATGCCACCGCTCTCACCCGTCAGGGTCGTGCCGATGGATCTTTTCCTGCTGCGCATCGAGGAGAAGGAACGGGGAATGCTCCGTCCCGATTTCGAGACACTCTGGGAAGGCGCTACCGTGGTGATCGGCTCGGCAGGCGATGAGGGGCTTTTATCGCGCATCGCCGGGATCCGGGAGAACATCGCAATCGGACGTTTGCCACTGAGCGTCCAGGCGATGATCGCCGCATTCCTGATCATTGGCTTGTTTGCATCAGGCCGGTTCCCGCGCTCCACAACACTTGGTGTTGCCATCACCCTCCTCATCCTGACCATCGCGGGAACACCCCTCGCTCTGAGTCAGGGCGTCCTTCTGCCTTACGCTCCTCCGCTCCTTGCAGCGATCCTTTTTATGGCAACGATCATGCGGGGAGTGCCGCGATAAGACACCGACTTTACTTCCCGCTTCATCCGGCCAGGAGAATCAAATGAATGGCAGGAGTGGGAATGTCCGGCCGAGGATCTCTCCGCTCGGTGCTCCAAGCCATTTTTCCAGTACCGTTGCGTAAACCGAGCGGAAGTCGGTATTGAACTTCAGATCGCCGTCATGAAGGTCGGTCAGGCTAGGATACTTCCCATACAACCCCGGCTTGACTCCCCCTCCAAGAACGAAGAGCGGGGCCGCCGCACCGTGATCGGTACCACCGCTCGCATTCTCGGAAACTCGCCTTCCGAATTCGCTGAACGAAAGCATGAGGACCCTGTTGAAATTCCCCTGGGCCTTGAGGTCTGCCACGAACGAGGAGATAGCGGCGTTCAGATCCGTCATGAGGCGCTCGTGCGCTGGAAGTTGGTTGGCGTGCGTGTCGAACCCGCCCTGCGACACATAGTACACGCGGGTGGGAAGCCCCCCGGCAATCAGACGGGAGACGAGGTTGAGTCTAATCCCGAGTTGTGAGGTCGGGTAGTTCACGCTGCTTTTTGTCATCCGCGTGATCTCCACGATCCTGTCGCTGCTCATCTGTGCACCGAGTGCCGTCCGCTGGAGAAACTCGACCGTGCTGCCGTCGTTATCAGCGGGCCCGGAGAGCATCCCGATGGATCCGCCGGCATTTTCAGTCAGAGAGGAATGCTCGGCGGCGGGTTGGTTCATTTCCCTCATCAATCTGTCTGCGGAGGAAGGATCGCTGGCCGCCTCGCTCATGTAGCGGAACTGCTGGGGATTGCTGAAAGCGATCCCCTTTGGATTCGGCGATGCAAAGGCCTGAGGCGTCTGCCCGGCCACGGCAATCCCCACCATGGAGGGATCGGCACCATTACAGCAGTTGTCGAAGTAGCGGCCCAGCCATCCCTCCGACTCGTTTTTTTCCGCATCACTGGCGGTCTGCCAGATCTCGGTGGAACGGAAATGGGATCGGTTCGGATTCGGATAGCCCACGCCCTGGATCATGGCGAGATTTCCTTCGCCGTAGAGGGTGTGCAACCCCGTCAGCTTGGGATGGAGACCCGCATAGTCGGAGATCGAGAGGATATCCTTTTGGGGTAGCGCGATACGGGGACGAGCCTTGTAGTAGGCGTCGTCTCCAAACGGGACCAGCGTGTTGAGCCCGTCGTTCCCACCGGCAAGCTGGAGCAGCACAAGGATGGTCCCATCTTTCCCGGTGGTGATCTGACCGGTTGTTGCCGCCGCCATGGTGTCGAGGCAGAGAAAGGTCTTCTCCAGAAAGAGCGGCACCGTGGATGCCAAGGCCCCACCCAGAACGGAAGTCCTGAGAAACTCTCTTCGCGTATGGAGCGGTTGTTCCTTGGGGGTTTTCATGGATTGGTGGGGGTGGAGAGGCGGAGCAGGGGAAGGTTAAACGTGAAAGGGGTACTGAGGTGAGCCGGCAGGGAGGCTGTTAGGAGACAGCGGCTCCTAAAGATAGGTTGGCACGGACTTTGGGTGGGCGCCATGGGTTGATTCTCTCTTTTTATCATTACCCATTAATTGAGCTGGTATTCCGGCGTGCTCATCATGATCTGCATGAGATCACGGACCACGGTGTCGGAATAGGGAGCCGCCTGCTTCTGCAGGAAGGTGAGATAGGTCGCCCTTTCCTTGGGGAGAATGGAATAATTGAAAATCCTGAAGGCAAGATGATCCAGTAATCGGTCCGCATCGATGCGCAGTTCCTGCGGCGCGATCTTTTCCAAGGGAATGACCGCTGTCTTCCCGCTGCCACCGCCGAGGATGCGGGCTTTGCCACTGAGGAGGTAAGAGGCCAGATTGTAACGGTAGAGAAGGCTTGAGGCACTGATCCAGGCGCGTCCGCCATCCCAACCCTTCACGTTGGGCGGGGAGAAGATCACCTGCCCCAGCATGGAGAGGGAATTCTCCAGGACGCTCTGATCGGGCAACGGGATCTCGAGCATCCGAGTGCTCTGGATCATCCACTGGACAGGCCCCTTGATCTGGTGGTGGATGATGCGACTGGAATAGAAGGAGGCGCTTCCGAAGATCCTCCGCAGGGTCTCTCCGATATCATATCCGTTGGAGAGAAGGAGATCGGCAACAGCCGAAACGACCTCCTCGGGAGGATCGGTAGCGACGAAAAAGCTCCAGAGCTTCTTTCCGATAAATCGCGCGCACTGAGGTTGCGCGACAATGATATCGATGATGTCATCGCCGGTGAACGGTCCCGTCTTTCCTAAGAAGGTCTTCGGGGTGGCGTCGAAGTCACGTTTCTGAAAGTAAAAGGCACCCGTCTCCGGCTTAATCCTGTAACCGGTGAAGGCGCGGGAGGATTCCTGGATGTCTTTCTCGGTGTAATTCCCCTCGCCCAGCGAGAAGAGTTCCATGACTTCGCGGGCGAAGTTTTCGTTGGGATGATTCTTGCGGCTCTGGCCCAGATCGAGCCACCGGATCATCGCGGGATCACGGGACATCGCCTTGAGAAGATCGGGAAACTTCCCAAGGGCGTGCCTACGGAGGGTATCGTTCTGATACCACATCAGGAAAGGATCGTTGACCTTCTGGTTGCTCGTGGCGAAATGCCCATGCCAAAAGAACGTCGCCTTCTCCAGCAGGGGTACGAAGGAGTACCTCATCCGGTTCAACCACCAGATCCTCAGATCGATCATGGATAAAGCGTTGGCCTGATTGAGTTCCTTGCGGACGGCCTGCTTCTCCTCCACCGTGGGGGCATCCTTTTCACGCTGTTTAAAGAGAAGCCTGGCAGGAGGATCAAGCAGGTTGGGAATCGGAAAAAGGGGGCTCTCGTCATCCACATCCAGAAACGAATCCACCGCCTTGCGGGGCCCCATGGCAACCAGTTGATCGACCTGATCCGGCGTCCCGCCGAAACCGGCCCTATTGAGCAGGTGAGCGGCGAGCGTGCGATCCCAGCGCTTCTCTGGAATGGGTGAGAGCATCACCAGCAAGAACACCAGCAGCGGGAAAAAGTTGCAGTCGAACTCTCTCTCCTTGAGCCTTGGCTCTCGGAGGGTTCAGGCAACTGTTCAAGTTCGAACCAAAAGCATCGGAGGGTTCAGCTAACGGACGCACTAAAAACGTGCCGGGGCGAATCAACCTCACCGATGCCCCCAGAGGGGGCCGGCCGGCCCCCTCTGGGATCTGGTTACCAACGGCATCAGTGCCGCTGATCTCCAAAGCCTACATCATTTTCGAGATACGGGGGCGGCAGCGCATTGCGGCAGCAAAGTGCCGTTCAAAATCCCATGCCTACCACTGGACAACGGGCAAACAGGAGCAGAAAATATTCCTATCCCCATACACATTATCCACCCTCGACACCGACGGCCAAAACTTGTGGTTCCTGAGCCAGGGAGCCGGCCATGCGGCCTGCTGGCGTGAATAGGGCCTAGTCCAGTCGTCGGAGGTGACGGTGGCGGCTGTATGGGGAGCACGCTTGAGGGGGTTATCGTCGCGGTCGAGTGACCCCTTCTCGATGGAGGTGAGTTCGCCGTGGATCACGATCATGGCGTCGCAGAAGCGGTCGAGTTCCTCCTTGGACTCGCTCTCGGTCGGTTCAACCATGAGGGTGCCGGGGACGGGCCAGCTCATCGTCGGGGCATGGAAGCCGAAATCCATGAGGCGCTTGGCGATGTCCTCGACCTCGACGCCGGCGCGGGTCTTCCACTCGCGGAAATCGAGGATGCACTCGTGGGCGACAGTGCCATTCTCACCCTTGTAGAGGACGGGGAAGAAGGTCTCGAGACGCTTGGCGATGTAGTTGCCATTGAGGATAGAAAGGGCACTGGCCATGGCGAGACCATCCGGCCCCATCATGCGGAGATACATCCAGCTGATGACCAGGATGCTGGCACTTCCCCAGGGGGCGGCGCTCACTTCGGTCACGGCCTGCGATCCGCCGGTCGGGATCACGGAGTGTCCGGGAAGGAAGGGGACGAGATGCTCGGCGACACCGATCGGGCCGACGCCGGGACCGCCGCCGCCGTGAGGGATGCAGAAAGTCTTGTGAAGATTGAGGTGGCAGACATCGGCCCCGATGTCGCCGGGACTGCAAAGACCAACCTGGGCATTCATGTTGGCCCCGTCCATGTAGACCTGTCCTCCGGCCTCATGGATCATCGCGCAGATCTCCTTGATGTGTGACTCAAAGACACCATGGGTCGAGGGATAAGTGACCATGAGGGCGGAGAGCCGGTCGCGATGCGCGGCGATCTTGGCCTTCAGGTCCGCGACGTCGACATTCCCCTCGTCGTCGCAGGCGACGCCGACGATTTCCATGCCGACCATCGCGGCACTTGCGGGATTGGTGCCGTGGGCGGAGGTGGGGATCAGGCAGACGTTCCGGTGATGGTCACCGCGCGACCTGTGGTAGGCGCGGATCACAAGAAGCCCAGCATACTCCCCCTGAGAGCCGGCATTGGGCTGGAGGGAGACGGCATGGAATCCGGTGACCTCGGAGAGCCACTGCTCGAGCTGGCGGAACATGACGGCGTACCCCTTGGCTTGGGAGACCGGCACGAAGGGGTGCAGTCCCCCGATCTTCTCCCAGGTAACGGGGAGCATCTCGGAGGTCGCGTTGAGCTTCATCGTGCATGATCCGAGCGGGATCATGGAGGTGGTCAGCGAGAGATCCTTGGCCTCGAGGCGGCGCAGGTAACGCAGCATCTCGGTCTCGGTGTGGTAGGAGTTGAAGACCGGATGGGTGAGGATCGGCGTCGAGCGGCGCAGGGCATCAGGCGTCTGCCAAGCGAGCGCGTCGTTGACGGCATTCCCCGGCACGGTGCCGAAGAGATCGGCAAGGTGGTCGACCGAAGCGGTGGTCTCGTCGAGGGAGACGGTCACGGCGGTCTCGCCGAGGTAGCGGAGATTGATGCCGACATGCTCCGCGCGGGAACGGAGTGATGCCGACTCCGCCGGGGTCATCGTGACGCAGACGGTGTCGAAGAAGGGACCCTTGGAAACCTGCCATCCCGCCTTGGCCAGCGAGGCCGCAAGCTTGAGCGCCTGAAGATGAACCCTCTCGGCGATCTCGCGCAGTCCCTTGGGGCCGTGATAAACGGCGTACATCGAGGCGATGACGGCGAGGAGGACCTGGGCGGTGCAGATGTTGCTCGTCGCCTTCTCGCGGCGGATGTGCTGCTCTCGGGTCTGGAGCGTGAGTCGGTAGGCGGGGTTGCCGTCGGCGTCGCGGGAGATGCCGACCAGGCGTCCGGGCAGGCGGCGCTTGAATTCGTCGCGCACGGCGAGGTAGGCCGCGTGAGGGCCACCGTATCCCATCGGGACTCCGAAGCGCTGGGTCGATCCGACAACGATGTCGGCACCGAACTCTCCGGGGGCCTTGAACAGGACCAGTGCAAGTGGGTCGCTAGCAACCACGGCAAGCCCGCCCGCGGCATGGATCGCGTCGATCAGGGGCTTCGGATCGGAGATCGTCCCGTCAGTGGCGGGGTACTGCACGATGCCGCCGCAGAGACCGTCATTGGGAACGTCGTGGATCCCGCCGACGATCAACTCGATGCCTATGGGCTCTGTGCGGGTCCGCAGCAGGGAGATGGTCTGGGGATGGCACCCCTCGGAAACAAAGAAGCGGGAGGCGCCCCCCTGCCCCTTGAGGTCGTGGCACATGGCCATCGCCTCGGCGGCGGCCGTGGCCTCGTCGAGCATCGAGGCATTCGCGATCGCCATCCCGGTCAGGTCGCAGACCATGGTCTGGAAATTCACGAGCGCCTCCATGCGTCCTTGGGAGATCTCCGCCTGATAAGGAGTGTAGGCGGTGTACCAGCCGGGATTCTCGAGGATGTTCCTGCGGATCACGGCGGGGAGATGCGTTCCGTTATACCCCATGCCGATGTAGGTGGGGCGATTCTCGTTCTGCGAGGCGATTCCCTGCAGTTCGGCCAGCGCCTCCTCCTCGGAGAGAGCCGCGGGCAGATCAAGCTGGCGCTTCAGACGGATCCCGGAGGGGACGGTCTTTGCGATCAGATCCTCAAGCGTGGAGCATCCCAGCGTGGAGAGCATCGCTCCGATGCCCTCGTTCTCGGAACCGAGATGACGGCGGGTGAAGCGTCCGAGCCGGAAAACTTTGTCAAGATCGTTGAGTCCCGAAGCCGCGCTCATCAGGAGATCTGGGCGGTGTAGGCTTCGGGAGTGAGAAGCGCCTCCGCTTCGGCGGGACTGGAGGCCTTCATCCTGTAGATCCATCCCTGACCGAAGGGATCGGTGTTGAGCAGGGCGGGATTGGCGGAAAGTTCGGCATTCACCTCGGTCACCGTTCCGCTGAGGGGAGAGTAGATGTCACTGGCGGCCTTGACCGACTCGACAACCGCGGCGGTGGCTCCGGCCTTCACCTCGGCACCAACCTTCGGGGGCTCGGCATAGACGATGTCGGTGAGCTCGGCCTGGGCATGGTCGGTGATCCCGACGGTCACGGTGTCACCTTCGACCCGGATCCATTCGTGGGTCTTTGCGTAGCGGAGATCGGCGGGAACGTTCATGGCAATGGTCGGGTTGGGTCGGTTGGGAAGGGTGGATTCAGGGTTTCTTGTAAAACGGAAGAGTCGTGATCGTAGCGGCGTAACGGCGGCCACGCACCTCAATTTCCACGGCCGTTCCGGGAACCCTATACGAAGGTGGCAGGTAGGCCATCGCGATCCCCTCACCCAGGCTTGGGGAGAGGGCCCCGCTGCAGGTCTCGCCGATCTGCGAATCACCCGCGAACACCGCATAATGGGAGCGCATCGGGGGGCCGGAGACGGTCATCTTCAGCGGTGTCAGCCGTGAGGGAAGTCCCACCGCGCGCTGGCTCTCCAAGGCCTTACGACCTGAGAAGTCACCTTTCTCGGGATCATCGATGCCGGTGAACTTATCAAGGCCGGCTTCCAGTGGCGTGCGGTCACGCGAGAGGTCGGAGCCGTTGAGCGGATACCCCATCTCGAGCCTGAGGGTGTCGCGGGAACCGAGCCCGCATGGCTTCACACCGGCGGCCAGCAGACTCTCCCAGAGGGCAATGCCATCAGCCACGGGGACAAAAAGCTCGAAGCCATCCTCACCTGTGTATCCCGTGCGGGCAACCAGCGGGGAAACAGCTGCGGTCGATGAGGTCAGGGGGGCGATCCCGTTGCGCTTAGGCACCTCGCAGGCAGGATAGAGTGACCTGAGGATCTTTTCGGAATCGGGCCCCTGAAGCGCGATCGCCGCATAATCATCCCCCTGATCCTTCAGCACCACCGAGCCGTCGGCGGGGAGACGGGAGCGCATCCACTCCAAATCGAGATCACGACAGGCACCATTGATAACCAGAAAATAGGACATCTCTCCATTGCGATAGATGATCAGGTCGTCGATCACGCCCCCCTTCGCATCGAGCATCAGGGTGTATTGGCCGCGCGTGAGGCCGAGCTTTCCCACGCGGTTGGTGAGCAGGCTCTCGAGCCAGGCAACGACACCCGGACCCTCCACGGTCACCTCACCCATGTGGGAGATGTCGAACATTCCAGAGGCGGAGCGCACGGCCTTGTGCTCGTCCATGATGCCGGAATACTGGACCGGCATGAACCAGCCGCCGAACTCGACCATGCGTGCACCGCAGGCCACATGGGCGGATTCCAGCGGAGTGTGTTTCAGGGATGCCGGATCGCTCATGACTTATTGGAAGGGTGCTTGGTGGGGACTGTGACTGCCCCGTTCGGACGGCGGGCGTTGAAATCAAGGTAGGTGTAGGACTGGAACATCTTTTCGAATTCATCGACGAGCCGCATCGCCTCGCTCGGCTTGAGGCGGTCACCCTTGAGCGCGGCGTCGGCCTGGGACTTAATGCGGCGCGCAAGTTCCTTCGTGTCCCACTGGGTCAGGGTCAGGACCTGGTCGATGGTGTTCCCGGGAAGCACCTCCTCGATGTAGTAGCCGGCCTCCTCATCCTCATCGAGGAAGACATGCATCTCGTTCACGCGGCCGAAGAGGTTGTGGAGATCCCCCATGATGTCCTGATAGGCACCGGAGAGGAAGATTCCGAGGTAGTAGGGCTCTCCCTGACGGACACGGTGGACGGGCAGGGTCTCTTTCACATCCTGAAAGTCGATGAATTTCGCCATCTTCCCGTCGGAGTCACAGGTGATATCGACAAGCGTGCCGCTCCGATCGGGAACTTCGTCGAGTCGGTGAATCGGCATCACCGGGAAGAGCTGGCCGAGGGCCCAGTGGTCGAGCAGAGATTGGAAGACGGAGAAGTTGCACAGCAACTGGTCGGCAAGTGCAACCTCAAGTTCGCGCACCTCCTCGGGAACCTGCGCCATTCCGCGGTGCATCTGGACCATGCGGGCGGCGATGTGCCAGTAGAGCGTGTCGATCTTGGCCTTTGCACGCAGATCAAGCAGGCCCAGGTCGAACATCGACTGCGCCTGATCGCGGATCTGCTGGGCGTCATGAAGGTTCTCCAGACGGCGCTTCTCGCTCAACCCCGCGCGGATCTCCAGCATGTCGGAGACGAGCTTCGGATCACCGGGCGAGGCGGCAACCTCATCGGCCTGGCCCTCCTTCTCGATCGACCCGAAAGCTTCGACAACAAGCACCGAGTGGGGGGCCACAATGAAGCGACCGCTCTCACTCACGATCACCGGATGATCGACCTGTTCGGAGTCGCAGATCTCCATGATGTTGTAAACGATGTCGCGGGTATACTCGTGCAGAGAGTAGTTGCGTGAACTGTCGAAGCTCGTTCGCGATCCGTCGTAGTCGACGCCGAGACCACCGCCCACGTCGAGGTAACCCAGGGCATGGCCCATCTTGCGAAGCTTCGCATAGAAGCGTGCGGCCTCGCGCGTGGCGCGGCTGATCGTCTGGATATCAGGCACCTGGGATCCGACATGGTAGTGGAGCAGGACCAGTGCCTCGGGGATCCCTTCGGCATGAAGCGTGTCGCTCATCGAGACAAGATCGGCAGTGGAGAGGCCGAACTTTGCGTTCTCGCCGCCGCTGGTGGCCCACTTGCCTGCACCCTTGGAGAGCAGGCGGACACGGGCGCCGATCATCGGCTTGACCCCGACCTGCCTTGCAACGGCCAGGATCTGGTGGAACTCCTCCAACTTCTCGACAACGAGGATCACCTTCTTGCCGAGCTTCAACCCCAGCAGGGCGGCACGGATGAATTCGTCATCCTTGTAGCCGTTGCCGACAACAAGGCTCTCAGGATCGGAATGGACGGCGAGGGCGGCGATCATCTCCGGTTTGCTCCCCGCCTCGATGCCGAAGTGGTAAGGAATCCCCGCATCGACGATCTCCTCCACGACCTCGCAGAGTTGGTTCACCTTGATCGGGAAGACGCCGCGGTAGTCGTTCTTATATCCGCATTCCGAGATCGCCCGGGCAAAGGATTCGTTGAGCCGGCGGACACGGTCCCGCAGCAGGTCGTGACAGCGCACCAGAAGCGGAAAACGCAACCCCCTCACCTTGGCCTCATCCACCAACTCCATCAGGTCGATCTCCTCACCCTCCTTGCGTCGTGGTCTCATCACGGCATGACCGGCGGCGTTGACCGTCACGTAGCCTTCCGACCATCCCTCCACATTGTAGAGCGCCGAGGTCTGTGAGGTGACGGATTGGGTCATGGGTTAGGAATGGGAAAAAGTGGAGTCAGAAAAGTATTGGCTTAACGGCAGAAAAAAAGAGCAAAAGACCCTTTCCGGCGAAAAAGAATCCCCGGAGGTGAAATTTCATCGACTCCGTTCCATCTCCATCGCACGAGTGGACATCTCAGGCCCAAGATAGCAGTGAGAGCCGACGGAAAGAAATCCGTGACGCCGGAGCAGTTCGCGGTAGAACGCCTCTGTCTTCAGCCCCTTGGCGGGAAAATCGCCGATCACCGAATCCGATCCCGTATAGAGCTCCAGAAACGCGACGCCGGCGGCGCGATGTGCAAGGGACCGAAGACCGAGTTTCAACTCCTCCAGCGGCAGGTAAAAGAGGGTGTCGCTGCAGACGATGAGGTCGTAATCATCAGCAAGGCCGATTTCCTCCAACGTGGCGAAGGTACCGAGACGGATATTCCTCTTCTTCCCGAATCTTTCGACGGCGTAACTGCTGGCATCGACCCCGGTGTAGCGAATGGTGGGACGAAGTGACTTCAGGGCAGGAAGCCAGTTCCCCTCACCGCAACCGGCATCCAGGACCGTGCGGACCGGACGCTCCAGATAATACTCGGCGACCGAGAGCGCGAGTGCCGCCTTCCTGCGGATCGCGGCACACGATTTCACACGGGTCTTTGGATCACGATACCACCGGTCGAAATAGGCCCGGTCGTAGCGGGTTGAATCGAATTTTTTTGTCATCAAAAAAATCGGTAATGGGGAATTGGAGATCGGCTATGGGGTTATCGGGCTATCGCGCCTTGGGGCTCTGTGATATTCCCTATCCAGCCAATGTCCATTCCCTAAACCCGGTGCCTCAGGCACCCAGGAACGAGCAGATGTAGTGACAGGTGTCCCCCTCCACCGTAATGTTGAAACCTGCGTTGGCCGGCACTTCAAAAGCCTCCCCGCCGGCATACCCGATGCTCTTATCCGATCCGTCGAGCACGACGGAGCAACGCCCCTCGACGATCTCCATTCTCTCGGCCTTGGCCGTACCGAAGTGATAGCTGCCGGGAAGAATCACCCCGACGGTCTTGTGCTCGCCCTCCCCTGTGATGACGGTGTGGGAGATGACCCGGCCCTCAAAATAGACATTGGCCTTGGCGTGAACGGTTGCGTTGTGGAATTCCATGCACTGCCTCATCGTTTCCAGGCACGGGATTTGCAAGTGCAAAGAGAGCCATGCCGTGCCAATTCTTCCCGGCGTGACCACCCGTTTCCTCATGTGCCTGTTCCTGGCAATCTCCGGTCCTGCGCTTCACGCGCAACTCGGGGCTACCCGTGATGAATGCATCGCCCGATATGGAAAGCCGGAACGCGACGCATTGAAGGAGAGCGGTCTTCTCTGCTTCCGTAAGGGAGACCTCTGCTGCATCGCTCATTTTGACAAGGGACGATGCGATGTCATCAGTCTCTTCTCGACCAAGGAATCGCTGGGATTTCCGGAAGATCTCGGCGAGGAGAGGATCGGGATCCTGTTACGCGACGAGGGAGGGGGCACTCACTGGAATCCGGTAGGCAGGTTCTCGATCAACGGGGTCTGGAACTCCGCTGACAACAGATCCTTCGCGATCTACGACACCATGCGCCACAAGTTGGTCATCATGACGCGCGAGGCCCACAAGCGGGAGAAAGATGCCGTCAGGGCTGCTCGGGGTGGCAATTAGGAGCAAACCCCCCCATGCCTCCCGGGATCTGGTGGAGGTATGGGGAGTCGAACCCCAGACCTTCTCATTGCGAACGAGACGCTCTACCAACTGAGCTATACCCCCCAGTGCGAGAAACAAAATAATTCCACCCAATGCATGCCGCAAGGAAATCCCGCAGTCAGGAAGGCGCGTTTGACCCGGCGTTAAACAGGGGATAGAAAGGCTTCATGGCACGTCTCCTCATCATAGCCCTTCTGGTGATCCTTGGAACAAGGGCATCCCTGGATGCCGCCGAGGCAGGAACCATTTGGAATGCCTTGTCATCGCGGCAGCATGCGCAACTTGCCGCCGGCAAGCCCCTCGTGATCGAGGAGATTGCTCCGGACCTTCCCTGGCCGAGGTTCATCATTTACCATCTGGTCAATGCTCCCGCGTCCAAGGTGGCGGCGGTCTTCTGGGATTCCGAACTCGATCCAAAGTATGTGCCGAACTGTCTCTCGGTCTCCATTGTCTCCAGACCCCGACCCTGGATCCACGAGGCTCAATATACGCTGAAGATGCCGTTGTTCCTCCCTGATGAGGTCTATGTCTCGCGCAATGAACTGAGTCGCCCCTCTCCGGAAACCTACGAGATCCGCTGGAAGGTTCTCGAATCACGCTACACCAAGTCCTGCAGCGGAAACCTGCGTATCGAGCCCCACGGAGAACATGGTGAAAAATCCCTTCTGCGCTACACCAACCTCGTGGAACCGGGAAGCAGGATCGCCGGACTGATGCGCTCGAAGGCCGGCGCTCAGGTGATCGAGAGCGTGCAGGCACTCGTCCATCAGGTGGATCAGGAGATGGCCGGTTCACCAAGTTTGATCGAGATGCAACTCGAGGTGTTGGAAAAGGCGCTCCATCAGACGAACTGAGCAGGATCAGGATCTATCTCCGTTCCGCTTCGTGCCCAATCTTCCCGAACTGCCCGCCTCCGCATGGGCCCTAGCGGTCTTGGCAGCCATTTGCATCGGCTTGGCAAAGGCAGGATTCGGCGGTTTTGGCCTAATCACCGTGCTGCTGATGGCCATGATCCTGCCTCCCAAGGAATCCACCGGAGTCGTGCTTCCACTGCTGATCTCGGCCGACCTGATGGCGGTGAGGGGATTTCATCGTCATGTCGACTGGAAAGAGTTCAGAAAACTTTTTCCCACAACATTGATGGGCATTGTCACGGGTTGGATGCTGATGGGGAGAATCCCGGATTCACGCTTCGGCTCCTTCCTGGGATGGATGATCCTGGCGATGATGATCCTGGTCGTTTGGCAGCGTTTTGACCGCAGGATCCTTGAAGCAATCATGCATCATCCTGTTCTCACAGCCTTCTCCGGCTTTGCCGCCGGGGTTTCCACCATGATGGCAAATGCCGGGGGACCTGCGATGACTTTTTACCTGCTGGCCAGGAAATTCGACAAGATGGCTTTTGTCGGCACCTGCGCATGGTTCTTTTTTGTGACCAATCTAGCCAAGATCCCCCCGAGCCTTAACCTGGGGCTCATCTCTGGCTCCTCACTCCTGCTTGATCTCGCGCTGCTTCCCGCCGTTGTCGCCGGATTCCTGGTGGGAAAAAAACTTCTGGGGAAGGTTCCTCAAGCCCCCTTTGATTGGCTGCTCATCATCATGGCCATTGCCTCAGCGGCCCGGTTGATCCTGGTGTGAGGGAAGACCCAAAACCTTTTACCTTTCACCATTTCCCTTTTACTTTCCCAGACATGCCGCGCATCGCCGAAGAGAGTATCCAAAAGGTTGCCGACGCCAGCGACATCGTGGAGATCATCGGCGGCTACTTTCCCCTGAAGCGGGCAGGGACGAGTTTTCGGGCGATCTGCCCCTTCCACAAGGAGAAGAGTCCCTCCTTCCATGTGAATCCCTCGCGTCAGTCATTCCACTGCTTCGGATGCGGGGTGGGCGGCGGAGTCTTCCGTTTTGTGATGGATTATGAGCATCTCGATTTCCTCTCGGCCGTCCGAAAACTGGCCCAGCGCGCCGGGATCGTCCTAGTGGAGGACAACGACCCGCGGGAACAGGAGCGACGTGACCAGCGGAGCCGTCTGCTGGAACTCCACAGGGAGGCCTCTGCATGGTTTCACCTCAACCTCCTCCGCACCCGGGAAGCCGAACATGCACGCACCTATCTGAAAAACCGCGGCCTCACAAAGGAGATCGCGGTGGGCTGGCAGATCGGCTATGCCCCTGCTGGATGGGAGACATTCCGTGACTGGGCGCTGGAAAAGGGATTCTCCCGTGAGGAACTCCTCGCCAGCGGCCTTCTCACGGCTCGGGAGGGAGATCAGCGGGGAGGCTACGACCGCTTCCGCGACCGACTGATGTTCCCTGTCCGCAACGACTACGGCGAGGTGGTCGCCTTCAGCGGACGGATCCTCAACGACACGCAGAAAGAGGCGAAATACGTGAACTCGCCCGAGACACCCATCTTCTCCAAGGGGCGCGTCCTCTTCGGTCTCGACAAAAGCAAGCGCCCCCTGATTGAAGCAGGCAAGGCCGTGGTTCTTGAAGGACAGATCGATCTGATCTCCGCCTTTGAACATGGGATCACCCATGTGGTGGCCCCCCAGGGAACCGCCTTCACAACGGAGCAGGCGCGCCTGCTCCGGCGCTTTGTGGAGCAGGTCATTCTTTGCTTTGACTCCGACACGGCTGGACAAAACGCAGTGGAGCGATCCCTTCCGGCACTTCTCTCATCCGGAATCGAGGTCAGGGTGGCGCGCCTACCCTCCGGCGAGGATCCCGATTCGCTGATTCGCGGAAAAGGTATCGGAGCATTCCGGGAACGGCTTGGGGAAGCCCGTGATTTCTTTGATCACACTATAGAAATCGCCTTGGAGGAGTCGGAGGGCACCCTAAATCCACGATCACGGGCCTCCCTCGCAAGGAAGCTCGGAGGGTATCTGGCACTCCTGCCCGAGGCCGCGCTGAGGGAGACGACGACCGCCCATGTCTCCTCCCGATTGGGACTCTCCGTGGCGGCCCTGCAGGAGGCCGCTGAAAAAAATCCCGTGAACCTTCCGGAGGCGGATGGGTCAGTGGGGGGACCTGTCTCTACGGGTTCGGTCAAAGTCTCGGCATCCACCCAGCTCATCTGCCGCCTGGCCATCATGTCACCGGACGTCCGGGAGTGGCTCTCCAACCAGACCACACCCACACCTGCTGGCCTTGACCCCGAACTTTCCCTGCTTGAGGAGCTTCTCCCCCGCTTGAGGAATCTTGAGAACCCCTCCCCGCCGGTCATTCTAGCCCTCCTTCCAGAGACACTCCAACCCCTGGTGAGTGGATGGGAACTGGAAAAGCTGCCCCCCGATCCCTTGGCCGCCGTGAAGGATGCCTTCCGTGGGATGCGCCTCAACGGGCTGAAAAACAGACAAAGCGCCATGGCACTGGAACTGAGAAAACCGGGCCTGACCCCCGAAAACATTATGGCGGTCCAGAAAGAGATCCTTGACCTTCAAGGCCGGATCAACGATCTTTCCGCGCCCGCGCCGTAGGCATTTTTACCCGAGATCCGTTGAAAAAAACCTCTAAAATTTCCCCTTCCCGGAAACCTTCCGGAAAGCCCTCAAAAAACTCCTCAAGCCCTAAAAAGGCCCCTCCCAAGGCAGCCAAAAAACCTCTTCCTGAGAAGAAGGTTGCCTCGGCACAGAAGCTTGTCGCCAAGAGCGTTAAGCAGGCTAAAGCAAAGCCTGTTCAGAAGCCTTCTGCAAAGACTCCCGCAGCGGCAGCACCCGCAAAGAAGCTCACCGCAAAGCCTGCACAAAAGCCCGTCGCAAAGAAGCCCGCCGCAATGGCCCCGAAGAAAACGGCGCCTTCAAAATCCCCCTCCTCCCCCTCCAAGTTGCCCGTAGCTCCGAAGGTTAAGCCAGCCGCCGCCGCTTCCTCCAAGCCTTCCGAAAAGAAGGAAAAGAGCGCCGTCAGCCTGTCCATTTCGGGACAGGCGCCTGCCAATGCTGCGGAAGCCCAGAAACTCCTTCAGGAGAAGATTCGTGAATTGCTCAAGCTCGCGAAGGAGCAGGGCTACATCACTTTTGAGGATCTCGACGAGCATCTCCCCGAAGGGATGAACGATCCGGAGACCATCGACTCCATCCTCGCCCAACTCCGTGCCGTGGAAATCGACATCATCGATGCCTCGGAGGTAGACCGTGTCAAGGAGACCAAGAAGGACGACGACGACGACAAGGAGAAGGATCGCGATGAAAAGGACGAGAAGGCCGATGGGCGTCTCGACATCCTAGACGACCCTGTCCGAATGTATCTCAAGCAGATGGGCCAGGTGCCCCTTCTTACCCGCGAGCAGGAAGTGGAAATCTCCAAGCGCATCGAGGAAGCTGAAATCCGGATGCAGGATGTCCTCTACCGATTCGGATTCATCGCCCATGCGCACCTCGACATGGCCCAGCGCCTGCTTGATTCACGGGAGCGCTTCGACCGCGTCATTCAGGACAAGAAGATCGAGAGCCGCGAGCGATACCTGAAGCTCCTGCCCCGCCTCAGCCAGCAACTCCAGCGCCTTGCCGACGGTGTCTCCGAGATTTACGTCAAACGGATAGCCCCGGCGAAGAAAGCACCTCTTCCCAAGGATCAAACCCAATTTGAGAAGCAGATTGAGGAGGTCGTCAAAGTCTATCCAAAGTTTTTCTTCAAGTCGAAGATCGTCGAGGACTTCGTCACCCACGCCGACGATCATCTCAAGAGCCTACAGTCGCTTCGCGGGGAGCACCAGAAGCATGCCGCCAAGAATAGCGACGACCCCAAGCACAAGAGGCATGTCGCAAACCTCACGGCCCAGGTCAACGATGCCCACCGCAACAACTGGATGAACGTCGACCAGTTCCAGGACCGCCACCGCGAACTCAAGAAGCACTTCCGCGACGCCCTGCGCGCCAAGACGGAGATGGTGGAGGCCAATCTGCGCCTAGTCATCTCCATCGCCAAGAAGTACACCAACCGCGGCCTCTCCTTCCTTGACCTGATCCAGGAAGGAAACATGGGCCTCATGAAAGCCGTGGAGAAGTTCGAGTACCGCCGCGGCTACAAGTTCTCCACGTATGCCACCTGGTGGATCCGCCAAGCCATCACCCGTTCCATCGCTGACCAGGCCCGCACCATTCGCATCCCGGTGCACATGATCGAAACGATCAACAAGCTGATCCGCGTTCAGAAGCAGCTCGTCCAGGAGTATGGACGCGAACCCTCCCCCGAGGAGATCGCCGACGAGATCCAACTCCCCGTCGGACGCGTGCAGGCCGTTCTCAAGATGGCGCAGCAACCGATTTCCCTCCAGGCACCCGTGGGCGACAGCGACGACACGAGCTTCGGTGACTTCATCGAGGACAAGTCGGCGGAAAACCCAGCCGACATGGCGGCCATCGTCCTTCTCAAGGACAAGATCAAGGACGTTCTCGAATCACTCACCGAGCGTGAGCGTCAGGTTCTCGAGCAGCGTTTCGGCCTTGTTGACGGCTACTCCCGCACGCTGGAAGAGGTCGGAAAACAGTTCAAGGTCACCCGCGAACGCATTCGTCAGATCGAGGCCAAGGCCCTGCGCAAGATGCGCCATCCCACCCGCCTGCGGCAGTTGGAGGGATTCCTTGAACCAAAAGACTTGTAGTCTTTTCCGATCGGATTGATTTCAGGAAAAATGGGGGCTAAAGCCCCCATTTTTTCTTTTGCAACTCCTGAAAGGTTCCGGTGTTAAATGCCAGAAGGGAATGAAAGAAGAACTTCATCACGATCGAGATGACGAGGAAGAGGATCCTGTATGGGAACTTCTTTACAAGGACGCCTCCTCCCGTCCCATTGTCAAATCGCCCTGGTTTGCCGCACGTACTGCCGGATTAGCTGTCGGGATGACCCAGTCAGGAAGGCCGCCTTTCGGGTTTAAGCGGATTCTCCGATGGCTGCTCCCACTGCCGTTTGCCGGGGTTGCGGCACTCTTGATCCTCACGGCTCATGATGCTTTGCACGTGGAAAAGGCACACCCCTTTGTCTCCACCGAGGAGGAGTTCGAGCGGAACATGGAACTTTTGGCCCAGAGCGACTAGGAAATTCCCCGGGAGAAGTTTTCTGCCCGCCGCAGGCTTGGCTTTTTGCTGCCAGCTTTTCAATTTCCAACCTCCACCACCCCTTATTCAGCGACAGTCACCGGAGTATTGAGCCCGACCTTGCTGAAGATGATCCTGGCCATGTCGGTGGGGAGGCGTATGCATCCGTGGGAGGCCGGGTAGCCGGGCAGGATCCCCGCATGCATGCCGACCCCTTGCGGTGTGAGCCGCAAGAAGAACTTCATCGATGCTCCCCGAAAGCGAGTGCCGCTAGGAGCTGAATCCAGTTTACTGCTCACCCCAGAACGGACAATCCGCCCTCCCCCATCGACAAAGTCACCGTAGAGACTGGAACGGTGATCGGGATCCTTTTCCATAACCGAGAAATTGCCCTTGGGTGTCCAACCATTCCTCCTGCCCGATGAGATGGGAGAATCGACGGCGATCCTCCCCCCGATAAGAAGGTAAGCACGCTGCTTGGAGAGGGATATCACGATGGAAACCGGATCATTGGATGCCTTTTCCAGTACAGACGGATACACCTTCGCCTTCTCCTGCTGAGTGATGAGCTCGGATGCGGGGCGCATCGACTCCATTTTGGCAACGCTTGCAAAGGAGGAATCCGGAAGCACAACGATCCCCAAGATCAGGAGACATCGGCGAACACTCAGGTGGAGGGTGGACGACATGGGATCTTCCATAAGCTACCATTGGGCGATGACCGAGGCGAAGATTTTCCCGAAGTCCCAAGGGCAGAGGGGCTAATCGATTACGGTCACCTGAGTTTTCGGGGGAAGCACCCTGAACATGATCTCCGCAATACGAGGTGGCAGACGGATAGTTGGGGGTGCACGGATATTCCGCGCGGCAAGGTATCATTCGGCTCAATCAAGGTCATGGTTTTCTTGGGAATTAACGAATAGGATCGATTTGCGGACAATGAGCGCATCCTACTTGATCGAGCACCTCTACATCCACATCCCGTTCTGCCCGAACATCTGTCCCTACTGTGCCTTTTACAAGGAATCAGCCGGACGTGAGCGCGTGGAGACATTCCTTGATGCACTCCTGAAGGAGACCGGGAATTGGGCGAACCGTTTGCAACCACGGACGATCTTCTTCGGCGGAGGAACTCCAAGCGCCCTCTCCATCCCTCAGTTCGAAAAACTTCTGGGCGGTCTCCGCTCACAACTCGATCTCTCGGCGTTGGAGGAATGGAGCATCGAGATGAATCCCGCCACCGTGGCCGCGGACAAGGCGGCGCTTCTACGGGATGCGGGTATCAACCGCATCAGCATGGGGGTCCAGTCTTGGGACGACCAGGTTCTCAAGTCACTCGGCCGCACCCATGACGCGGACAGGGCCGAGGAGTCTTTCGGAATCCTGCGGCAAGCCGGATTTGACAACATCTCCATCGATCTCATCTTCGGAGTCCCCGGCCAATCGCTCGAGTCGTGGCGCTCCTCCTTGGAACGATCACTCCGACTGGCACCGGAGCATCTCTCCGCATACGGCCTCACCTACGAAGAGGACACCGAGTTCTTCAGGAAGCTGGGCAGGGGAGAGATGGCCCCCGACGAGGGACTGGAAGCCGATCAGTTTGAACTCACCGCAGAGCTGCTTGGGCACGCCGGCTACCTCCAGTACGAGGTCTCCAACTACTCACTGCCGGGCCGCCAGTCACTGCACAACTCCGCTTACTGGTCGGGAAAGGATTACCTGGGACTCGGCCCCAGCGCGTTCTCCACGGTCGGCACCCACCGTTGGCGCAACATCCGCGAGACAGGGATCTACAGCGAAACGACGCTGAATGGAAAAACCGCCGTCGATTTCGAAGAGGTGGTCACCCCTGGGCTCAAGGCTTCCGAGCGTGCCGCCTTCGGGATGAGAACCTTGGAGGGACTCCCTCTAGCCGAGTCCTCTACCTGGGAAGACGAGCTTTGTCGCATCGAGAAGGAAGGACTTGTCCGGCGTGCCGCGGATCGATGGCTCCTAACCCCCCGCGGCAGGCTTCTTGCCGACACGGTCGCTGAAATCTTTGTATAGAATCGTTATTGTTGTAACGCATTGCATGGTGATTTTCCGGTTGATGGGAACGTGTGAACTAGGTTGAGTTAGCCCTGATGTCCGTCGAAATCCTCTCCCGCATCCAGTTCGCGCTTACAGTTTCGTTCCATTTCCTCTATCCGCCGATGACCATCGGCTTGGGAGTGCTTCTGGTGATCATGGAGGGCCTGTACCTCAAGACCAAGAATCCCCTCTTCCATCAACTCGCCCATTTCTGGACGAGGATTTTCGGCCTGATCTTTGCCATCGGCGTGGCGACCGGCATCGTCATGGAATTCGAGTTCGGGACGAACTGGGCCGCCTACTCGCGCTTTGTCGGTGACATCTTCGGAAGCGCCCTGGCCGCCGAAGGAATCTTCGCCTTCTTCCTAGAGTCCGGCTTCCTGGCCCTGCTCCTCTTCGGCTGGGACAAGGTAGGCCCCAAGATGCACTTCTTTGCCACCTGCATGGTCTGCCTCGGTTCCCATTTCAGCGCCATCTGGATCCTGATCGCCAACTCCTGGATGCAGACTCCCGCGGGCTTCCACCTCGAGAGGATCACGGGCGCCGTCCACACACATCTTCCCGAAGGCTACATCGTCCAAGCCTCCGATCTGGGGCATGTCCGGGCGGTCGTCGACAATTTCTGGTTGATGATAACCAATCCCTCCTCCTTGGAGCGGATCTGTCACGTGGTCTTCGGTGCTTGGCTCGTGGGTTCTTTTCTCGTGATGAGCATCAGCGCCTGGTACCTCCTCAAGGGCAAACATCTTAGGTTTGCCAAGGCCTCGATGACGGTTGCCGTCTGTTTCGCCGCCTTCACCACCATCCTCCAGTCCATCAGCGCCGACTCCACAGCGCGCGGCGTGGTTCGCAACCAACCGATCAAATTGGCCTCCATGGAGGGAGTCTACGAGACACAGGACTACACCCCGATGACCCTCTTTGGCTGGGTCGACACCAAGAATCAGACTGTCCACGGCCCGCAGATCCCGGCCCTGCTCAGCTTTCTCTGCTTTCATAATTTCAAACAACCCGTGCAGGGACTCCTCTCGATGCCGAGCGATGAGTTCCTGGCAGCGCGCCATCCGGGCCTTTCCAAGGAAAAGCTTGCCGAGATCAGACCAGATTACTGGCCCGCTGTGGGTGCTGTCTTCCAGACCTATCATCTCATGATCGGCATCGGATCGGCGGTCTTCGGTCTCTCCTTCCTGGCACTCTCCCTTCTCTGGCGCGGATGGATCTTCCGCACCGATGTTCCGGCAATCAGGGGCCTCCTCTGGATCTATGTCTTTGCCGTGATTGCCCCGCAGATCTGCATGCAGGCGGGTTGGTTCACTGCCGAGATGGGTCGTCAGCCCTGGATCGTCTACAACATGCTCAAGACCTCCGATGGTCTCTCCCGGGCCGTGCATGCAAACCAGGTGGTCTTCTCCATCATCCTTTTCACCCTGATCTACACCCTCCTCTTCATCACCTTCATTTACCTGCTTAACCGAAAGATCCAGCACGGGCCGGATGATGACGATGGTCACCACACCCTGGCCGTCGGACTTTCCGACGGTGAGCTTTTCACCAAAAAGGGACGCGCCTCCGAATAATCACCGCCATGCATCTCCCCGACCTCAACATCATCTGGTTCCTCCTCGTCGGCATCCTCTTCACCGGCTACGCCATCCTCGACGGATTCGATTTCGGCGTCGGCATCCTGCACCTCTTCGTCAAGAAGGATGAGGATCGCCGCATCCTGCTCAACTCCATCGGGCCCGTTTGGGACGGCAACGAAGTCTGGCTCGTGACCGGCGGCGGCGCCCTCTTCGCCGCCTTCCCCGGAGCCTATGCCACCGTCTTCTCTGGATTCTACAACGCCTTCATGCTCCTTCTTGCTGCGCTGATTTTCCGTGCAGTCTCCATTGAGTTCCGCAGCAAGGAGCCTGGCCGTGCCTGGCGTCAGGGTTGGGACATCGCCTTCAGCGCCGGGAGCTTCCTTGCGGCGCTGCTGATCGGCGTAGCCATGGGAAACATCACCCGCGGCATCCCGCTCGATTCCCAAGGTGACTTCGTCGGGGACTTCATCGGCCTTCTCAATCCCTACTCCCTGCTCCTTGGCATCACCGTTGTCGCCCTCTTCGCCATGCACGGAGCCATTTACCTCGTCATGAAGACCGAAGGGGAACTCCAGGCAACCATCAGGGGATGGGTCCCCCGCCTTATCGGCATCTTCCTGGTTCTCTTCCTCACCTTCAACGTCGCCACCTTCTTTGAGTGCCCTAATCTGGTTGCCGTCATGCTGACACGCCCTCTCGGATTCATCATCCTCGCGCTCGACATCGTGGCCGCCCTCTCGATCGGCTTCCTGAACGCCCGTGGCAAGGAATTCCCCGCTTTCCTCATGTCCTCCCTCACCATGATCCTGCTCATGGCCGTGCTGGGCATCTCCTACTTCCCCCATATCGTCATGTCGATGCCTGACCCGAGCAACAGCCTGACGATCTACAACTGCGCCTCCAGCGCCAAGACCCTTGGCATCATGCTGGTGATCGCCGTGATCGGAGTTCCCATAGTCCTCGCCTACACCGTCAGCATCTACTGGATCTTCCGTGGCAAGACCCGCCTCGGACATGTAGGCTATTGAGAGACTGTCTGAAAACTAGTTAGAGTGTGGTTGGGCGCCCCCAAACCGGGCGCAGGCATGGGAAACTGTGCGGCTTGCGTTCCCTGCCCGCTCAAAGCCAACTGAGGGGATTCTCCCTCGCAGGTGCCTGACCATCCATCCTCCCTTGCTCACGCCTGTCACTCCAAGATTTTCAGACGGTCTCTGAGGACGGCTACTTATGTCTACGAAGGAAAAGATGATCGGTTCAACTTTTGCCTCACTCCTATCACGATGCCGGCGGTGGGACTCGAACCCACACACCCCTTTCGGAATAAGGGATTTTAAGTCCCTTGCGTCTGCCATTTCGCCACGCCGGCTCCATGCTGGAGGAACTTGCAGCCGCCTCAATGAATGATTCGACTGAAGAATGTCCCCCAAGTGAATTAGCGGAGTGAGGGCGGAGTGGCAATCAAAGCCGTAAATCTCGCGACGATGATGGATCAAGGATAAGGTTCCAACATTCTTACAGACCACCCGCGACCTTATGAAGACCACAGGCGGTCTGCTCGAATCACAACAACAGACCAAACTTCAAACAATTACTGAAACTGCCAAGCGCCGTTTACCCAGGCACAGATGACGCTGACGCCGGGTTGGAGGACACGAGTGGGAGCGGTCGCCGACCTTGTGTTAGAAAGATTGATCGTGGCCGCGTTCCCACCTTGGTTGACAATACTCATCCGAGCACCGGGAGGAATCCTCGTGGGGTTTGCGTCATCCACGAGGAATGTCGTGCCGACCCTGGTGGCCAGTGTTTGGTGACGGGCTCCATAGGCATAGGAGATGAGAAGACTCTGACCGCTGGCGTCGCTAACCTGATGGACTGGGAATTTGTTGGAGAGATCATCAAGGAACCATTGTCCCAGCAAACGGTCACTTAGCGCCCCGAAGGAAAATCCGGTCACGACGTTGTTGGAGATGACCACATTGGAACTCGTGCCGTAACCCCAGGCAAAAGCATATCCCTGTGACGCGGTGTTGTTGAATATCTTCACGTTCTCAATTCGGTTGGATCCGCTCTCCTGAACAAGAAACGGCTTGCTCACATTCGTGAAGGTATTGTTTTGAATAAGGATATTCCTGTTGAAATCGGTACCCTGATAGCCCATCGCTGTTCCGATCGCAAAATCCTCGCCGACGAACTTGTTCCCGCTGATTGTCAGATTAACAGCCGGGGCCATCATCACCCCGAAACCAACGGCTTCCAGGATGTTGTTGCGAATCGTGTATGCCGGCGTTGGATGACTCGCCTCAGCTCCAACCATTGCGATGCACCCCCTGGCACCCTGCACAGTGCAGTTCTGGAAATAAGAAGGAACGCTGAGGTACCCCTCGTAAAGTTCCATGGCCATGTCGATGTTCGAGAACGTGCAGTTGGTAATGTTGTGTGAGAACGTGAAATTGATTCCCGAGGCATTGCCATCGTTGAAATCACAGCTGTTGATCTCGATGAAGCCGTTGGTCCAGGTCACCGTGCTTTTGAGCATCTCCCCCCTCCAGTGTGTGAAGCGGCATCCCTGGAATTTCTTGTTCAGATGAAGGGGTTCTGGATTCTGATCAACAACGGCCGAATGATAGATATCCCACCCCGAGCCGTCGATTGTGCTCGCGGGGAATCCCTTGTTGACCGTGTTCCCCTCAAAAACACCGCCGTCCATGGTCAGGTTTTCAAAGCTCAGCGGGTAGTTGTTTGTCACTGGTCCCCGGCAAACGAAGAGAAATCCCCTTTTCGCTTCGTTGGCTGAATTGAGCGTCCAGGCACCGCATCCGGTCAGGATAGTATTGGTCATTCCGTCACCCACAAACCTGATCCCTCCCTTTTGGACCACAAGGGATGCCATCGGGTCAAGATACACATTGGTGAGATTTGACGGAGGGATCAGCAGATAATTCCCGCTCGGAATCCTGATGATGGTATTGGTGCCGGTGGCAGCATTGATCGCATTCTGGAACGCTCCTGAATTCTGAGTGCCCAAGACCCCGCCGACACCGGTAGCCGTGACGGTCGGAACTGGACTGATCTGGAGGGAGGTACTGCTCGGAACACCCGTGACAGTGGCAATAAGATCCTGATGACCGCCCGAGGTTGCCTTGCCCACAGCGAACAACTCGACAATCTTTCCCACATCGGACGCGGTGAATGCCGCGCCAGGAACGCTGATCACGGCATTGTTTCCCACTGTGTTGGCCGCAATGCGCCTGGCATCTCCCTTGGCCTTGTAATCAAGGACGTTGAGTGTGCTAGCCGTCGGCGTTACCGTGGGAGTTGCCGTTGGAGTGGATGTGACCGTCGGTTTCGGGGTAGCCGTCGCGGTGGCCGTTGGTGCCGGTGTTGGCGTTGGCGTTCTGTGCCATCTGCGATGCCAACCCCACTGGGCAAGGAACGGAGCAATGAGGAACCATGCTACGAGGAATAAAGCTCCCACACCGTAGAGTCTGGGGTTGGTGAATAATCTCAGGATGCCATCGAATAGTTTTTTCATAACACCCGCAAACTCCTCTCCATCGCATTTTTTTACAATATGGAGCCCCACTTACTTGGCAGTAAGTTGTGAGATTAGGCGACAAACTCATCACCGTTGATGATGGTATCATCCGAAGGAATGGGCTTGGGCACCCCTTCCCGCTGAGTCCGACACAAGCTTCGCCTAGGATGCCAGAGCAATTTACCAACCGATCACCGAACTGTCTCCTTGGTTGACCGCTTGGGCCTCCTCCTCGGTCAGCCATCGCTCGGAAAAAGCGGGCCCCCAGGAGTCGGAGATGGCAATTTCGCGGGTTTCGCGGTTGTAACCGGTGATCAGGCAGACATGGGCTCCCTCATTTCGTGGAAGCCGGTTGGCCGTCGGACGGATTCCGGCAAGGACCCCATCCTTCCATCCCTTCCAATCGGTGACGGTGGAACGCAGTGCCATGCGATCGGAAAGCCGCCGGTTGAACTCCTCGGAACTGTAGAGAGCCCACAGGACCGGCTGCCCCTTGTCAATGTAGGGTTGCACATCGGCAACCTTGGCACCGCTGAAACCGCTGGTGATCCTCCCCCCGGCCTCACGGACCAACCCCTGGGCGGCCGCGTAAATATTTGACAGACGAGTACCCCCGCCAGCGGAAGTCTGACCCGACATGGCCAGCAGGTTCATGTCAGCTTGCAGACCATAATAACGCAGGACTCGCTCGAAGGTTGCGGGAACACAGTACCCCTTGGCCCCCTGATCAACCATCGGCATGTCGGTGATCACCACATCACCATTGGAGCGGTGCTCCACCCGTGAGGGGATCAGGGCTTTGGTTGCCATGAACGATCTTCTCTCGGCATCAAGATCATCAAAGACCGTGCCGGAAACCACCCGCAGTGCCACATACTCGTTTCTGGGTGTGGACAAGAGGATTGTATGACCGCGCCAATCCCAGCGCTCCCCGCGTTCATCCATTCCTGCCACTTTTCCCAACTTGGCCGGTTTGGAAGGCCCCAGAATTTTGGTCAACGCTTCCCTCAGTTCTTTTTCGTCGTGCCGGATCGCAGCTTGGTAGGCCTGCATCATCTGGGAGGAGACCGCCATCTCCCGACTTCCAGGCTGGGCAACACGTTGCCGGTCCTGCTCCGACGCGTAGGCCGACACATCCCCCTTGTTAGCAAATATCATCGAGATCCTCGCGACTTTTCCTCCGACTCCTTGGAGAAAGAGGGAAAAGGGGCGCACCCCAAAAACAGTCATCTCGGAACGGGGATAGAGACGATAACCGGATTCCGAGGAGGTTCGTGACTCCATACCCCATTCAACTCGGTTAGCAACGAGGTCATCCCCCTCCTCCCAAAGACTGACCTCTCCGAAAAGAGGGAGCCCTATGGCCTGGTTCAAATCCTCCGGAGAGGGATCAGCCCCATGGGACCTTGCGTGGAGAACACTTCCGGCAAGCAGGCAAATCAAGAGAGCACGGAAGCGGGAAGCGGCACCGCGCGAAAGATTGCCCCGTACCGTTTGATCTGCCAGCTTCATGCGGGAAGACTGTATTGCTTCCTTCATTTCGTTCCATGCGAATCCTCCATATCGATCCCTTTTCCGGAGTCAGCGGCGACATGACCGTGGGAGCCCTGCGGGATCTCGGTGTGGTGGAGGACGTCTTTCAGGATGCCCTTGCCTCCCTTCCGGTCCAGCTCCCCAGGTGCCGCTTCGAGCGGGGAGATCGGGGTGGAATCGCTGGATGGCGCTTCCGGGTCGAGGGACACGATGGAATCGAGGGTGAGTTGGCCGGACATCACCACCACCATGATCACGGCCGCCATCATCATGGAGAGCATGCTCACCACCATGACCATCCCCACGATCACGCCCATGGCAGGAACCATGCCGATATCCGTCAGTTGCTCGAGGTAAGCTTTTTGGCCCCCAGGGTCAAAGAGCGGACTCTCTCGGTTTTCCAGAGGATCGCCGAGGCGGAAGGAGCCATCCATGGCGTTCCTCCGGAAAGCGTCGGCTTCCACGAGGTCGGGGCTGAGGATTCCATCGCCGATATCGTCTGTGCCTGTGCAGGATTGGAGTCCCTGAACCTGGACAGGATCACCTGTGGCCCACTCATCGAGGGCACGGGCCACATTCACTGCGCCCACGGGACATTCCCCCTCCCCGCGCCGGCGACCATCGCCCTTCTCAAGGGAATCCCATTCCGTCAGGTCGAGGAGCCGTGGGAACACATCACCCCGACCGGAGCGGCCATGATCGCTGAGTTTGCCTCAGCGTTTGGGGTCATGACCGAGATGAGCGTATCGGCCATAGGTTACGGGCTTGGCTCCCGCATCACACCCAATCGTCCCAACGCCCTCCGTATGATTCTGGGTGACTCGACGGACTCCTCAACCACAGGAAAGGACGAGGTGATCGAACTCCGCGCCAACCTCGACGACCTCACCCCGGAACACGCCGCGTACGCTCTCGAGGCCATCCTCGCCTCCGGGGCCATCGATGCCACCCTCACGCCGACCGTGATGAAGAAGGGACGCTCGGGTTGGATTCTGGAAGTCCTCTGCCATGAGCAGAAGGCCGCCTCCCTCACCGATCTGATTCTCAGCGAAACCACCTCCTTCGGCGTGCGTCGGCATCGCCTGGATAGAACCATCCTTGAACGTCACCACCGGTCGGTCGAGACCCCCTACGGGCTGATCTTGGTAAAGGTCGGGCAGCGGAACGGCAAGGTCCTTCAGGAGTCTCCCGAGTTCTCCTCCTGTGCCGAGGCCGCGGAAAAACACGGGGTTCCCGTGCGCTTGGTCCACCGGGCAGCACTGCAGGCTCTCGAGACAGCTTAGCCTTTATTCCTCGTCGGAGGAGGCGGTTGCTCCGCGACGAGCCACCGAACTGACCCCGCGCATCTTTGCCGAGGCGATGAAATCGAGGAAGAACTGCGCCTCGGTACCCCAAGCCTGCTTCTTCGACTCCTCAATGGCCTGGGAGATATTGAACCCGGAACGGTAGACCAGCTTGAAGGCACGCTTGATTTCCATGCGGGCCTCGGCGCTGAACCCAGCGCGTTTCAACCCAACAGCATTGATGCCGGAGACAAGGCTCGTCCCGTAGGCCGAGACGAAGGGGGGGACGTCCTTGTTGAAGCGCTCACCGCCCCTGACCATGCAAAGCCTTCCCACGCGGATGAACTGGTGAAAGACCGATCCGCCACCGAGTACCGCCCCATCCTGCACCTCTACATAGCCGGCTAGGAGGCAGTTGTTGGCGATGATGACGTTGTTGCCGACCGAGGAGTTGTGACCCATGTGGGCTCCGACCATCAGGAAATTCTTGTTCCCGACTGTGGTGACGCTTCCCTCCTTGGTTCCACGATGAATGGTCACATACTCGCGGAAGATGTTGTCATCGCCAATCTCGACCATGCTCGGGGTTTCCCCCCTGAAGGCAAAATCCTGGGGATCGCTCCCGATGACGGCCCCGTAGCCTATCAAGTTACGCTTGCCCATCCGGACATGTCCGGTGATCACCGCCCTGGCCTGGATCCGGCATGCTTCGCCGATCACGGCACCCGCCTCAATAATGACACCCGGACCCACCTCGACATCATGGGCAAGGGAGGCAGCTGGGTCGACAAGAGCTGTGGAGTGGATGAAGGGCATTTGGGAAATTATGAAGGATGAATGATGAATTATGAAAGGTTTTCAGGCACAAGGAGGGGTCTGACAAAGGAAAAGCCCCCGATCACCGATCCCCAACAACCTATTTCCTAAAGCAACCCTGCTTCCCGGAAGCTGAAGTAGGGTGCGTTTTCCCCTCGTTTCGCCCCGATAATGACATGGTCGACCAGAGGAATTTGCAGAAGCGTTCCGGCTTCCGCCAGACGACGGGTGAGACGACGGTCCGCTTCACTCGGTTGCGGGTCACCGGAGGGATGGTTGTGGGCCACGGCGATGGCATATGCCCCCTTGGCAATTGCCGGGCGGAAGATCTCCCGGGGATGGGCGATGCTTTCGTTCAGGCTGCCGCGGGAAATCTCCTTCATCTCAAGAAAACCATGCCGTGTGTCAAGAAGGAGAACTTTGAGGGACTCATGGGGTAGCGTCTGCATCTCGACACCGAGCAGATCATAGATCGCCCCGGCGCGATCAATACGGATCCTTTCACCCTCCGGTTGAGCCATGCGGCGCCCCATTTCAAAGGCAGCCTTCAGTTCAGCCGCCTTCGCCGGCCCCATGCCGGGAAGTTTGGCAAGCTCGGTTGTTGTGCATCCGGCGAGCCGCCTTAACGATCCCCACTCCTTGAGGAGTAGCTTTGCAAGGGACAGGACATCGAGACCCACCTTTCCCGTCCTCAAAAAAATCGCGAGCAACTCGGCATCCGTGAGGACATTGGCCCCATGATCAACCAGGCGCTCCCGCGGTCTCTCCCTGTGAGGAATCTCCTGAAATCGTTCTGAAATCATCCCACACCTTATGACAAGACCGTCTCTTGGCAAGGGACGGAAATTCGATCCGGGAATCAATAAAGCGATTCAAGAACCCCGCGAATATACTCGGTCATCGCCCGAAGGGCGGCGGCATGGCGATTGTCCTGCACATGGATAAGCTCGGACTCCGCCTCGTCAACAAGCGAGCGGGCAGCCTCCACGGCTGCCGGAAGAGCACCGCGCGAGGTGACAAGGGCCGCAAGATCGGAGGATGAAATCCCCTCCTCGGCCAATAGCATCGCCTGAATCTCGTCGCGATTCTTCGGGGATGAGTTTTGGAGCAGCAGGAGCACCGGAAGAGTGAATTTACCGCAGGCGATGTCGGTGCCTAGCGTCTTGCCGATCATTTCTTCGTCCCCGACAAGATCAATGCAGTCATCAAGCACTTGGTAGGCGATTCCTATCTTGTTTCCGTAATTCTTCAGCGCGCCAATCACCGTGGGCGAAGCACCGCTGAGGAAGGCCCCGAGTTCGCAGGAGACGGCGAACAGGGCGCCGGTCTTCATCTGGACCATCCGGTAATACTCGGAAAGCGGCAGATTCAGGTCGAAGCGCCGCTGGGTCTGAAGGATCTCCCCGGTGCAGACATCGGCCGCGGCGTCGGCAATCCGGCGGGAGACATCGGAATTGGAAAACTTGGTGGAGAGACGGAGGGCGTGTGCGAAAAGGACATCACCTACCAGAACAGTGAGGGAATTACCCCACTTGGCATTAAGCGTGGGGCGGTCTCGGCGTCGGTCGGCTCCATCCATGATATCGTCATGGACGAGGCTTGCGATATGAATGAGCTCCACGATCACGGCAAGATCGACGTGATCGGAGACGATCCGGCCGGTGGCTCCCCCGGAGAGCAGAGCAAGGGCGGGACGGAGACGCTTTCCGCTCCCCCCGATGGCATATTCGAAATAATGCTCAATCCCCACATCAACCGACTTTGACTGCTCGCGGATCCGCTCCTCGACAGAATAGAGGTCGGGACCGATCAATTCGATCGCGGAGGCGAACGAGGCGTTCGACTTCGGGTCAATTTCTTTGGAGGACCATCTTGTGAAACTTTTCACAAGGGAGATTCTCCCCCATCCGGAACCCCTCGTCAATCAAGCGATGGAGCAATGGTGGATTGTTCCGAAGCCTGAAATGAGGCAAAAAACAATGAACTCAGGAATACAACAAGGATCTACCCTCCTCCATAACCGCAATCAGGGAATTTTACTCCTTACGTCCTTTTCGGCTTTTTGGGTCCCGCACCAAGCCGGATCGCGGATCGGATCACGGGGAAAGGCAGCAGACAAACCGTCCTCACCAGTAGGGCCACGAGCTTGTTCGGAATCACGCCCGGTTTGTCACTCTCCAACCCCTTGAGCGCCTCACGGACAACCACCTGAGGAGTGGTGGCCAATGACGGATGGGAGCGATCCATCGCCCTGATCGCTTCACCGTCGCGACTGGCCACTTCAAAGAACTCGGTCGGAACGGGTCCGGGGCAAAGGGCCGTTACGGCAATCCCCTCGGGTGCAAGCTCCATCCGGAGCGCCTCGCTGAAACTGGTTACATACGCCTTGGTCGCGGCATAGACAGCCATCTCGGGAAGGGGAAAGAATCCCGCGACGGAACTGACATTCAGGATTCCAGAGGGAGATTGAGCCCTCAACATCGGCAGGATAAGGTGTGTGAGATGGGTCAGGGCGGTGACATTGACCTCCAGCATCGGCGAAAGCCTCCCCCACTCGGCATTATCGAAGTGCCCGAGGTCGCCGAGACCGGCGTTGTTGATGATGAGGTTGAGGGGTATCTCCTCCCGGATAATCCATGCGGCCAAGTCCTCACGATCCGATGCCAGTGATAAATCGGCCTTGTAGGCGTCGATCCTCAGGGAGGGAAATCTCCCTTTCAGTTCCGCCGCCAAATCGTTCAGACGCTCCTCGCGGCGACCAACAAGAATCAACCTCTTTGCATGGGGAGACAGTTGCCTGGCAAACTCTGCACCGAGGCCTGCGGTCGCACCTGTGATCAGGGAGGTGCATCCCTTGATGGAGAATCGTGATTTCACGGATGAGTAATGGTTTCTTTTCGGTAGATCTCACGGATCGGGTGTTCGTCAAGAACATTGGCCTCAATGCCACCCAGGCGATTTCCGTCATAGAGCTGGATCCCGACGTAGAAAAAGAGAGGGGCGATCGGTGCCTGTTCCCGGACCAAAAACTCCTCCGCATTCCTCATGACCGCAAAACGCCGTGCCGGATCTGGCTCGGCCGCGGCGTCTCTGATCAGGCCATCATACACGGGATTACTCCAACCAGTCCGGTTGTTGCCGCTCCCGGTGAGGAAGAGATCAAGGAACGTGTTCGGATCGGGGTAATCCCCAACCCAACTGGACCGGGCAATGCCGAAGTCAAGGGATCCGAGGGAGTTCAGATAAACCTTCCACTCCTGCCGGGCAAGTTGGACGGTGACGCCCAGCACCTCCCTCCACATGGACTGAAGCTCAATGGCAACCCCCTCGTTCAGTTCCCCCTCGCTGTAAAGATAGGATGTCAGCGGAAACCCCTCCCCTCCAGGGTATCCCGCCTCTGCCAGCAAACGCCGGGCCTCATCGGCATTCTGGGACAATCCCGGCGGGGCCTGATATCCCGCAATGCCTGGAGGCACGAAACTTAAGGCATCCGTCTCACCAGCCCGGGTGATCTTTGTCGTCACACGCCCCCGGTCGAGTGCCAGCGAGAAAGCCTTGCGGACACGCACGTCTTTGAATGGTCCTTTCGCGCAGTTAAACCGGAGGAAATAGGTTCCCAGAAAGGGAGCGGCATGGAAATCGGGTCGTTCCTTCAGGGCGTCGAGGAGGGAAGGAGGGGCGAGACCCTTGTCCATGATCAGGTCGGCCTGACCTGCGGCGTAAAAGTTGTAGGCGACATTCGCCTTGCTGATCGGGAGGGCTTGGACGGAACGCAGGGATACATGGGCAGCATCCCAGTAGAGGGGATTCCTGACCAACTCGACGGAGTCATTGATTCGCCACGCTTTGAGAAGAAACGCCCCGTTGCCAACAATCTTGCCCGGCTTCACCCAATCGTCGCCGTATTTCGCGATCAGGTCGGTTCTCACCGGGTAAAGCGTCGGAAACGCGCAGAGGTCGAGGAAGTAAGGGGTGGGTTGACGGAGATTCACAAGCAGAGTCATCTCGTCGAGAGCCTTCGCCCCGACCGTGGAAAAATCGGAACTTTTCCCGACGGCAAACTCCTCCGCACCCTTCACTGCAAAGAGTTGGTAACTGTAAGCTGAGGCCGTGGCTGGTTCGAGCGTCCGGCGCCAGGAGGAGAGGAAATCACCGGCCCTCACCGGCCGCCCATCGCTCCATCTGGCATCAGGGCGCAGGTGAAACGTATAGGTCATGCGGTCGGGCGAGATTTCCCAAGAGGATGCGACGCCGGGGACGCTCCTTCCATGCCGGTCAAAACGGAGCAATCCTTCGAAGAGAGCATTCACCAGACGCCCCTCCGGTTGGCCTGTGATCAGCGCGGGATCAAGTGTCTCGGGTTCCGCTCCGTTGATGAACACAAGGTCGGGACGTTGCAGAGGTGGGGAACAGGCGTTGATCAGCAGGAACACTGCAACTGCACCGGGGATGAAAAGCCGTTTCATGATGTCAAAGCACGGCACCCTGATCGGGTACGGATCAACGCATCATGAAGGGAAACGGGATCCCGTTCCTGCGACTCGTCGACCAGTTCCATCACTCCATCCTCGTTCTTTGGCAACCTTGGTATGTCAGGAAGATTCCGACAACAACGTGGATCACCAGCACCCAGAGGCACAGGGCCGCGGGTGAAAGGCCCGTTTGGATGACCATTTTGACGATGTCGTAGTAGCGTTCGCCACGCAGAGTCTGAAGCATTCCCGACCAACTCCAGTACGCGGCGATGAATGGACGAACAGCCGTTGCCAGCCATGCAGGTAAAGCCAAAACGGCTCCGGATAGAGGTAACTGGAATCCAACCAGATAGATCGAGGCGAGCGAGGCCTGCTCAGCGGAGGCCATGTAACTTGAGATAGCCAGACAGATGGAGGTCGTCGCCGCATTCACGAGGAATAGAAAAAGAAGTTGATCCTGGAGGATGCCGGGAAATGAGCAGGTGAAATGGATGAAGAGCCCCATCCAGAGGGATTGGACGGCGCAGAGAATCCCGAGATAGACGATCTTGCTGCCGACATAGGCAACGGGACTGAGGCCGGAGAGTTTTTCCTTCTCGAAAACCTGGCGTTCGGAGGCGATTTCCCGGCCCGCGTTGTTGGCACCCATCAGTGTCAGGAGAATCACCTCGAACATGACGATCCCGGAGACAAGACTCCCCACCCTGCTCGCTTGGATGAGGAAATCATGCGCCTCGGTGAGTTGCTGGATCACATTGAGATCCATCCCCATGCTCAGGTTTCGTATCTGGGGAAGTCCATGCCATCCAAAGAGAGCGACGAGGAAGGGAAAGCCGAAAATAAGCCCTGCCTGGAGCCAGATCTGCGAATGACTTCGGAAAAAAATCAAAAATCTCCGCGCTACCAAGGTGATGAGCTGGGAGAAAAGTCCGGGATTCCCCGGGATGTCGTGGTGCCTATTACTCAGGCTTTCCAAAAGGGGGTTAAGGGGAATCTTGCATCCACACTCAGCACAAAACCTGACCTCCCCGACACAGACACCCCCGCATTCGGGACAGGAAACTTTCCGGTCAGCCTCCTGGTAAGACTTCCCCGTAACCGTAGCACTCCCCTCTTCATGAACGAATGCCGCGGAATGTTTTTTCCACGAGGCCTGCCATCCCTCGGGATCGCGGCTTTCAAGTTGACCATAGACAAGATTCGGATCCTCCACCCTGAAATAATGGGCAAGGTGATCTGGCTTGCCCCCATAGGCCAGCACCCCCCTGTAAAGCACCACCACCGCATCGTAGCCGGAGAGATCCTTCAGACTGTGGGTGACGGATATGACCAGGCGGTTCCCTTCATGCGCGACCTTTCCGAGCAGAGCGAGGATCTCCTCCTCAGCTTGGGGGTCGAGGCCGCTCGTCACCTCGTCGCAGAGCAGGATCGGGGGACTGCTCACCAATTCCATGGCCAAGGCAAGGCGCCGCTTCTGGCCACCGGAAAGCACCTTCACCCGACGCTCGCGGAACTCCTCCAAACCGACCTCGCCGAGAAGCCGGGAAACCAGTTCCTGGCGTTCCTTTACGCCAAGGCCAACAACACGGAGGCGTGCCGAGTAATCGACGCTCTCCTCCACCGTCAACTCCTCGTGGGCAATGCTGAATTGGGGGACATAACCGAACTCAGAGGGTCTGAAATCCTCCTCGGTAAGATCCCGTCCATCCCATCGGATGATCCCCTCCTCTTTCCCAATGGCGATCCCCGCAATCATCTTCAGCAGGGTGCTTTTACCGCAACCTGACGGGCCGATCACGGCAACGAACTCGCCACGCCGGAATACTCCGGAAATATCGGAAAGAAGCGCAGGGGAATCATCGGCCTCGCCAAGACGCAGGGAAAGATGTTCGAGGGAAAGCATCGTGTGGAAATCTAGGGGGGATGAAAGGGCGAGGAAAGTGGATTCATCGCCTCTGACAGCTTGGCAAGTCATGAGGAGGGGTTCATTCTCTGGAAAACCATGATCACCCTTGGAATCGACAGCGGAACGCAGAGCACCAAGACAGTCGCCCTCGACATCTCCACGGGGGAGATTCTGGCCAGCGCCCAGCAGAATTACGGATTCGTGGAAGCCAAGGGAGACGGGGCCATGGAGCAGGATCCCGCCGTCTGGATAGCCGCCGTGGAGTCCACGATTTCGCAGGTTTTGGAGAAGCTGGGAAGCCGACGGGGCGAAGTCGCCGGGATCGGCGTGAGCGGACAGCAGCACGGCCTCGTCCTGCTGGATGCCGCCGATCAGGTGGTCCGCCCCGCCAAGCTCTGGTGTGACACCTCGACGACCACCCAGTGCGCCGACCTCACCAAGACCCTCGGCGGCGAGTCCAAGGTGGTGGAACTCACCGGCAATGCGATGCTGACCGGTTACACCGCACCGAAAATCCTCTGGGTCCGCCAGAACGAGCCCCGGAACTGGGAAAGAACGTCCAGCGTCCTCCTACCCCACGACTACATCAACTGGTGGCTCACCGGCGTGAAGTCGATGGAATACGGCGACGCCTCCGGCACTGCGCTCCTCGATGTGAAGACCCGCTCTTGGTCCGCCCCGGTTCTCGACGCAGTGGCCCCCGGTCTCGAAGCCAAGCTTCCCCCGCTCCGCTCCTCGGCGGTGCCCGCCGGGGTGCTTCGTCCGGAGCTCACCTCGAAGTGGAACCTCTCAGCCACCGTCACGATCAGCTCAGGCGGCGGCGATAACATGATGGGCGCCATCGGCACCGGCAATGTGCGTCAGGGCATCATGACCGCGAGCCTCGGCACCTCGGGCACGCTCTACGCTTTCAGTCCCTCCCCTGTCGTCGATCCAAAGGGAGAGGTGGCGGCCTTCTGCGACAGCACCGGGTCATGGATGCCGCTAGCCTGCACGATGAACGTGACCCTGGTCACCGAACTCACCCGCAAGCTCTTCGAGGGCTGGAGCCACGACGAATACGATGCGGCGGCCGCGACGGTGCCCGCCGGTAGTGACGGACTTCTGCTCCTCCCCTACCTCGCCGGGGAACGCACTCCAAATCTCCCCCGCGGCAGTGGCCTTCTCCACGGCATCACCGTGAAGAACCTCACCCCCTCCCACCTTGCACGCGCAGCCATGGAGGGAGTGACCCTCGGGCTCGCTTACGGACTCGACCGCTTCCGGGCACTCGGTGTGAATCCGACCGAGATCCGCATCACCGGAGGCGGCACCAAGAGCGCCTTCTGGCGCCAACTCTGCGCCGATGTCTTCGGCGTGCCGACCGTCTGCCTCACATCCAGCGAGGGGGCAGCACTCGGCGCGGCCATCCAAGCCGCCTGGGCCGCGGGGGGAGATCACTCCGAGGCAGCCCTCCACGCCCTCTGCAACTGCCTCGTCACCCTCGACGAGTCGACCCGCTGCACGCCTGATGCCACGAACACCACCATGTACAAGGAACTGCTCGATCGCGCCAACAAGCTCCGATCCGCGCTTACAAACGCCTCACTCCTGTAGTCCCCATCTCCCATCTCCCATCTCCCATCTCCCATCTCCCATCTCCTAGCTTCTTCATCCTTCATCATTCATAATTCTTCCTTCATCATTTCCCCATGCGCCTCGTCCTAGCAGCCACAGGAGCCAGCGGCTCCATTTACCTCCAGCGGCTGCTCCATCACCTGGGGCAGGGCGACCATGAGATCCATCTGGTTCTCTCCCCCTACGCCAAGCAGGTGATCCGTGAGGAGATCGGCGAACTGCAGCTGCCTCCCGGAGTCATCGAGCACAGCGAGAAGTCGATGAACGCCCCCTTTGCCAGTGGCAGCGCCCTCTTCGACGGAATGATCGTGATGCCCAGTTCCATGGGAACGATCGGCCGCATTGCCGCGGGAACAAGTGAGAATCTGATCCTCCGGGCCGCCGACGTCTTCCTCAAGGAGCGCCGCAAGCTGATTATCGTTCCCCGGGAGACCCCCTGGAACCTCATCCATGCCCGGAACATCGTCACCCTCACCGAGGCAGGCGCCATCATCCTCCCGGCCTCCCCTTCCTTCTATAGTCATCCCAAGGACTTCAACGAACTCGCCGACACCGTCGTCTGGCGCGTCCTTGATCAACTAGGCATCCACGCCCCCAATGCCTGCCGCTGGCGCGAACCGGACATGATTGACTGATGGGGCTTCCGAACAAACAGCAACTCATTGCCTCGCTTGCCGCAGGGTTGGCCCGCCTAGTCTTCTCGACCATCCGTCTACGCGTCAACGATCGCTCAGGATTCCTGACGGATCCTCCCAAGGGCCCCCGGATTCTGGTTTTCTGGCACAACAGGATCCCCGCCATCTCCGTCGGATTCCTGCGCCACTATCCCGCCAAGCACCCAAGCAGGAAGGGAGTGAGCGTCCTGACCAGCCCGAGCAAGGACGGCGATATCCTCGCAGGCGTCATGGCGAACCTAGGCATGGGCTCGGTGCGAGGATCCAGTTCGCGCCGGGGATCTACCGCCATCCGGGAACTCGCCTCCCTCCTCGAATCCGGGATCGACCTTGCCATCACTCCGGACGGCCCACGCGGCCCGAAGTATTCCCTCGGCCCGGGCGCCGTCTTTCTTGCCCAGAAGACAGGCATTCCCATCATGCCGCTTCACGCCCGCTACCACAGTGCGATCAGGCTGAAAACCTGGGACAACTTCGCGATCCCTCTCCCCTTCTCGCGGGTCGACATCACGATGGATCCCTATCTGACGGTGGATCCCGAGGCGTCCGATCTGGAATCGGAACGACTCCGCCTGGAAACCCTCCTGCGCGAAGAAGCGGAAAAAGCCGATCTTCCCCAGTAGAAGATATCTGCACTGAAAAATTAATATGGAACTCAGCCGTAACGGATGCGAAGCACCGGCCGGGCAAGCCAAGACAGGAAAGGAGAAGCTGCTCCCCCCCTTCATGATCTTCATGGTTAATCTTTCCCTGCTTTTTTCCTGATTTCCTGAGTTCCTGATTAATAATCTCTGCCCTATTCTCCCAACTTCACAAATTCCCATGAAACTCATTGATGGAAAGGCGGTCGCCGCCCAAGTCGAACTCGAAACCAAAGTCCGCATCGAGGCCCTGAAAGCACGGGGCATCACCCCCGGACTCGCCGTCGTGCTTGTCGGAGAGGATCCCGCCTCCCAGGCTTATGTCCGTAACAAGGACAAGACCTGCGCCGCCCTCGGGATGCACTCGCGAAAGATCGAACTCCCCGCCTCCACCACGCAGGAAGAACTCCTCGATCTGGTCACCAAACTCAATGTCGATCCCGAGATCCACGGCATCCTAGTCCAGTCTCCTCCTCCGAAGCACATCAACGAGCATGCCGTCACCGTGGCCATCGACCCCCGCAAGGATGTCGACGGATTCCATCCGGTGAACGTGGCCAAGCTCGCCATGGAGGATCCCACGGCGTTCGTCCCCTGCACGCCCCTCGGTTGCCAGCGCCTTCTCATTGCGGCGGGTGTCGAGACCTCCGGCGCCGAAGTCGTCGTGGTAGGCCGAAGCCTCATTGTCGGCAAGCCGATGGCCCTTCTCCTGATGGCCAAGGGCAAGGGAGGTGATGCCACCGTCACCGTCGCCCACTCCCGCACGAAGGATCTCGCCACCATCACCCGTCGCGCCGACATCGTGATCGCCGCCATCGGCAGGCCGAAGGCCCTCGGCGCGGAACATATCAAGGAAGGCGCCGTCGTTATCGATGTCGGTATCAACCGCGTCGAGGATCCCACGACAAAAAGCGGCTACCGCCTTGTCGGAGACGTCGACTTCGAGGCCGTCGCACCCAAGTGCTCGGCGATCACCCCGGTCCCCGGAGGCGTCGGCCCGATGACGATTGCGATGTTGATGAGCAATACAGTCACCGCCTGCGAACGCCTAACATCATAGGCTTGGGATTCCGACCCCGCAGCGTGTTCGCCTACGCTCGCAGTATAATTTATACAGCTTCGCTTCGCGGCCTACCACGGCAACCAAACTTCCAAGCCTTGACTTGGTTGTTAGACGTCGCCTCGCTCTCCAATTCCAGAAATGCCATGCTTTGGCTTTGGGAGTCTTCCGGCAAAGCCGGAGGATCACCTTTTGGATTTAAGGTAGATACTCATCCACCCCATATTCCCCGGCGGGTGCCAGAACCGACCGGTCGGTAAGGACTGAAGCCCTCTGCAGATCCACGGCTCGGTCGGTCGGCCAGTCAAGAACCTCCGCTTTGGAATCATTATAGGACCAACTAAATAGATTTTGGGAATCCGCTCCAAGAAGAGTACCGGTCGGGTTCGTGGAGATCCTTAGGGAGGAAGGCTGCCAATCAAATGTTACCTTTCCAGTCTCGGCAAGCACACCCGAGTCATTGAGCGAGTAGCGAGCAACATCCTTACCTTGAACAGCGAAGAGGGTTCTTCCCACTGACGCGACGGCGGTTGAGTTCTTGAGGGTCATACCGGTTATCTGTGTGAGACTCGCCACATCGCAGGCACTCACCTGCAATTGGCCGGCACCGGAGGTCCCTTTGACCCGTGTTAGGGTCCATGCAAGAAATCCATCCGTGGTAATGTCTGAAACCCCTGCCAACCGGCCCGGCAGTGCAAGCGCAGGACCAAGGATAGGCGCGGCGGGATCATTGAGATCAAGGGTGCGCAAGGCATGCTGAGAAGTACTCAGTTCAGTTCCGTCAGAGAGGGGCTTCTCTTTGACGGCATAGCCGTAAACCAGCATGCCTCCGGCTGCCGCAGGTGAAACAACGGGGGTTGCATTGGTGTCGGTCAACGGAATGACAGGATGGCCGACCGGTGCTGCAGGATTTTCCACTTGAAATACCACCGCAATGGCGGGATTTGTGCTCTGCGGAGGCTGGTATCCATCGAATGGATAAGGCATGCAAGAAGCGAGTCTTCCGCTCGCGACACTCACCGTGCCGGCAGCAGGAGGAGCTATAACAGGATCAGGCAAAGGGTCCACAACCATAGGCATGACTCTTCCCCTCCATCGGAAACCCCGGGCCTGGGGCTGGGCGACAACCACGGCTGACCTCGCAGACGGGAACAGCATTCCGGATAGATCCCAAGCGGAGTCATTCCCTGGAAGCTGGATCGAGGTGCTTCCTGAAAGCTTCAAATCAGGCAGTCTGGAGGCATCGTAAATATCAAGCGTGATGGTCGGACTTGCTTTTGTCTGCGTGGTGGGTGCATACCAGCACCACCCCCAAAAAGAGGGATTATCGGGATTTTGGCGTAGAATGTAGAGGGAATTGCCTCTCAGAATGGCATCCTTGACGACACCATTGCCGAGAGGAATCTCAGTCAAGCCTGAGTCAGGATCTTTCAGAGGAGAAACCCTTGCGGTTGCAGCTCCGGATCCATGAAAACCCCACCAGGAGGGAGATGCCCCCTCTTCCAACTGGATGAGGTGATTTGCGGTAGTCAGGATTCTATTGACCGGCCATGCCAAAAGCAGATCGGCAAGTAGTGTGGGATTCCCATGATTCGGAAGCGAGGCCATCACCAGTTCCTTTTGCGAAATCGATGCAAGAGCCCCATTCACAAGATTCGCACGGAGTGGATCAAAGCGATGATTGATGACGCCTCCCTTGGTAAGATTACCAGATGCCAAATCCATGTTCAGGATCTGAATGTAACTACTGTTGGATCCCGTGGAGTTGTCGTAGCTTGTGTAGGGAATGAGAGCAATTCCATGATCAGGAAGGACCTTAAGAGCCTTATCGTTATATGTGGCGGCACTGTATCCCCAGGTGCCGTCGAGAATGATACGGCCATTCGTGGAAATCGCTGGATTTGAAGGATCGGAGACATCGAAGAGCGAAGCCGCGACTTTGCCGTCTTCAAAGCCAATCGTGAAGAGTTTGTCGCCTATCGGTTCGATATGGGTCGAGAAGCCAGGCACCTCCAAGTGACCAGCAATCACGGGGTTCGTCGCATCGGAGAGATCCACCACGAAGAGCGGATCGGTTTGGCGGAAGGTAACGACATACGCCTTGTTCCCGGCAAAACGGGCGGACATGAGGTTTTCGTTCTTCATGATCTCGACTGACCCCATCATGGATCCACCGCTGTTAAAGTTTTCCAAGATGACCTGTTGATCATTCCACCATCCACGCTGAGAGACTGTGGAGAGGAGGCCGTTCTCGTATTGGACGTAGTATTTATTATCAAGGCGACCGAAGAGCTTGACCGGAGACGCAGTCAGTTTCGTGGCCCCATCCGTATCAAGAGAGAAGAGCGTGATCCATGAACTCTGCCAGTCGGACCAGTCGCTTTGAGTGACAGCCAGCCAGTCATTACCGGCGGAGATCACTGGCCAGTTACCCTTCACTGCATGAGTTTTGGCCAAGGTCACCGATCCGGAGGAGTTATCCAGAACAATATCATTGAGAGTCACGGCATCGGTATTGGCAGAGGAGTTCCAACTCCATTGCTGAGTGGCAAGATAGATGCGATTACCCACCAGACGACTGTCGGCAAGCCACCCCGCGACCTTCAGCGAGGAGACCAACTTGGCGGAAGAACCATCGACCTTGATGACTTGAACGCCGGTCAGCTCCACCCAAGATCCCCGCTCATACTCCCTGGTCAGCAGGATTGCATAACGCACAGCTCCCGGACCGGCCACAATGTACATGTCCTGCCCTTTCGCCGGTAGACGGTAAGAGGCCAACAATGTGGGGTTGGCCGGATCAGACAGATCGAGAACCTGTAGGCCCCTCAACTGATTGAAGAAATAGACCGTGGATCCATCTGCCTTCCAGATATCGGACTCCTCTACTGATGCGGACGTTGAGGTTGGTGAAGCCAACTTTGCGTCGTCAGCCCTTAAGGCTGTCACATTGGCAGAGGGTGCATCCTTGGTGTAGCTGGAAGCAACAGTCTCACCGAAGGACTTCTTGCCGGCAAAAAACTTCTCCGGGTACTTCTTCTTGGCAGGGGGCGTTGTTACCTTGGTGCCCGTGGCACGCCATGATTTCTTGGAAAAGTCGCCGGGAAGCGTCACACGAAGAGATGCTGGAACAGCCTTCACGGGAAAGGTCTTATAATTCACCCATTTTCCTCCGGCAACTGGACGACTCTGCACCAGTACGGAGTTCACATTGGCAGGGATATTCAGAGAGGCTGTCCTGGTTTTGGAATCGATTGTGAATCTCAGAGATGTCGCATGGGAAGCATGCATGGAACTCAATGCAAACAGGACACCGGCAAGTAGGGATCGGAAGCAAAGCGATGGCTTGCAGTGAATCATGAGGAAATCATCCCACAACACTCAATCAACTCAAGTCATGAAATGTTACGATTCCGTGATACCGGGGCATAACTCCATCTCCTAGAGCGATTTCGGTTTTTTCTGACGCCTTGGAAATGAACGCGATGAGGGAATGAATATGGAACTCATGAACTCAGGAAAAATGAGGTTGGAGAAGCGTGTGACTGTTATGAGAGAGCCGGGAACCCTCGATACATGCTCCTAAGCAGACAGTCTCTGTAGAGAGATCGTCTCCCTTCTTGGCATGCTTTCCACCCAATTGTCGGTTTGGTTCTGCATTTCCCCTCCTGAGTTCATGAGTTCCATATTAATCATGCAGTCTCT